>NZ_JAOCCT010000018.1:0-95631 GCF_029840555.1 Stenotrophomonas sp. GD03877
ACTCACGTACCGGGGCGAAGCTGCGCCGGTGCTCCATGCAGGGGCCGTGCTCGCGCAGGGCGGCCAGGTGGGCCGGGGTGCCATAGCCCTTGTGTTGCTCGAAGCCGTACTGCGGGTGGCGGGCGTGCACGTCCTGCATGTAGCGATCGCGCGAGACCTTGGCCAGGATCGATGCGGCCATGATCGCGCGGTCGATGCCATCGCCGCCGATCAGCGCCTGCGCCGGCAGTACCAGGCCCTTGGGCACCACGTTGCCGTCGATGCGCGCGAAGCCGGCCACGTGGGCGACCGCGGCGACGACATCGCGCATGCCCTGCAGGGTGGCCTGGTAGATGTTCAGGCGGTCGATGGTGTCCACGTCCACCAGCACCACGTGCCAGGCAAGGGCGCGCTCGATGATGCGGTCATGCAGCTGCTCGCGGCGCGCCGCGGTGAGCTGCTTGGAATCGTCCAGGCCGTTGATGCGTGGCCGTGCCGGGTCGAACACCACCGCCGCCACCGCCACCGGCCCGGCGAGCGGACCACGGCCGGCCTCATCGACGCCGGCAACCAGGCGTTCCGGCTCGATTACCGCGCTGCCATCGAACAGGGCCAGGCTGGCCGCTGCGGCGTGGCGGCGGCTCATGCCTGGGCCTGGTCGCGCATCAGCAGCTCGCCGACGGCGTCGGCGGCACGTGCCGAAGCATTGCGGCGCAGGCGCTCATGCAGGCGTGCATAGGTGTCCTGCAGGTCGGTTACCCGTTGTGGGTGGTCGAACCACTGCTGGATGGCCGCGGCCAGCTTGTCCGGCGTGCAGTCGTGCTGCATCAGTTCCGGTGCCAGGTCCTGCCCGGCCAGGATGTTGGGCAGGGCGAAGCGGTCGACCTTGATCAGGCCGAATGCCTTGACCAGACGGTAGGTCAGTTCGTTGACACGGTAGCCGACCACCATCGGCCGCTTCACCAGCATCGCCTCCAGGGTCGCGGTACCGGACGCCAGCACCACCACGTCGGCGGCGATCATGGCGTTGCGGGCCTGGCCGTCGAGCACATGCGAGTACGCGACCGGCAGCGCCGAGCGTGACAGCTGCTCTTCGATCAGGCGCTTGCAGGCGGGGTTGGCGGCAGGCACCACCACGTGCAGGCCTGGGATGCGTTCGGAGACCTGCCAGGCAGCCTCGAAGAAGGGTTCGCCGAGGCGCGAGATTTCGCCCAGGCGGCTGCCCGGCAGCACCGCCAGCACCTTGGCCGAAGTCGGCAGGCCAAGCGCGGCGCGCGCTTCCTCGCGGTTGCCCTGCAGCGGAATGTCGTCGGCCATCGGATGGCCGACGAAGCGCGCGTCGATGCCGTGCTTGGCATAGATGGGCGGCTCCATCGGGAACAGGCACAGCACCAGGTCGGCGCTGCTGCCGATCTTCTCGGCTCGCTTCTCACGCCAGGCCCAGACCGAGGGGCTGACGTAATGCACGGTGCGCACGCCTCGCTGCTTCAGCCAGCGCTCGATGCCCAGGTTGAAGTCGGGGGCGTCGATGCCGATGAAGACGTCCGGCTGCCAGTCCAGCGCACGCTGGCGGAACGCCGAGCGCAGCTTCAGCAGGCGCGGCAGATGGCGCAGTACTTCGGTCAGGCCCATCACCGCCAGTTCGCTGGCATCGTGCCAGGTCTGGCAGCCGGCGCTGCGCATGGCGTCGCCACCGATGCCGGCGAACTCGGCATTCGGGAAGCGCGCTTTCAGTTCGCGAACCAGGCCCGCACCGAGCAGATCGCCGGAGGCCTCACCGGCCACCAGGGCGATCCGCAACGGGCGCTCGCTGAGCACCCGTTGCGCGGGGACGCTGCCGGTCATCGAGGCCAGCGGAATCACAGCGGCGCCGGCCGGCGCCTGGCCGGTCGTGCTGCTCATCGCAGCAAGGGCCTCTCGGCGTGCTCGATGAAGTCCAGCATGGCCTTCACGTCATCGCTGTCACGCGCCTGTTCGGTCAGCTGCACCTTGGCTTCGGCCAGCGGCAGGCCCGCCACGTACAGCGTGCGGTAGGCACGCTTGATGGCGGAAATGCGCTCGGCGTCGAAGCCGCGGCGCTTCAGGCCTTCGCTGTTGATGCCGCGCGGGCGGCCCAGCGAATCGGTGCCGACCATGGTGAACGGCGGAACGTCGCCATTGGTCAGCGCCCCCATGCCGAGGAAGGCATGCGCGCCGATCCGGCAGAACTGGTGGGCACCGGCGAAGCCGCTGATGATCACGTAGTCGCCCACGGTCACATGGCCGGCCAGGGTGGTGTTGTTGGAGAACACGCAGAAGTTGCCGACATGGCAGTCATGCGCCACGTGCGTGTAGGCCAGCATCCAGTTGTCGTCGCCGATGCTGGTGATGCCGCCGCCGCCGCCGGTGCCACGGTTCAGCGTGACGAACTCGCGGAACACGTTGCGGTCGCCGATCACCAGCTCGGTGCGCTCCCCTGCATACTTCTTGTCCTGCGGTTCGCCACCGACCGCTGCGTGGCCGATGAAGCGGTTGTCGCGGCCGATCTTCGTCGGGCCGTGGATGCTGCAATGGGGGCCGATCACCGTGCCGGCACCGATTTCCACATCGGCACCGATCAGGGTGAACGCGCCCACCTGGACGTCATCGGCCAGGCGCGCGGCCGGGTCGATGACGGCGGTCGGGTGGATCCGCGGTGCGTTGTCAGTCATTCCTGCCTCCAGTGGATCAGCCCTTGGCGCCGGCACACATGACTTCGGCCGAGGCAACGACTTCACCGTTGACCTTGGCTTCGCCGTAGTACCAGCCCATGTTGCGGATCAGGCGCTTCATCTGCACATCCAGCATCAGCACGTCGCCGGGCACGACCTGCTTGTTGAAGCGGGCGTTTTCCACCTTGACCATGTAGAACAGCTTGGACTGCGAGTCACGGCCGAGCGTGAGCTGGGTCATCACGCCACCGGCCTGCGCCAGCGCTTCGATGATCAGCACGCCAGGCATGATCGGGCGGCCCGGGAAGTGACCCTGGAAGAACGGCTCGTTGATGCTGACGTTCTTCTGCGCAAGGATGCGCTTGGCCTCGATGTCGAGCTCAAGCACCCGGTCCACCAGCAGGAACGGATAGCGGTGCGGGAGCAGTTCCTGGATCTGGCAGACGTCGATCGGAAGCTGCAGCGTGTCGTTCATTCTTTCTCCTTGCCAGCAGCCAGGACGCGGCGAGCCAATGCGTCCAGCTGCTTGAAGCGCGCGGCGTTCTTGCGCCACGTGCGGTTGTCGGTCAACGGGGTGCCGGACGAGTACTCGCCCGGCTCATGGATGGAATTGCGGACCACCGACTTGCCGGTGATCACGACTTTGTCGCAGATCTCGAGGTGGCCGACCACGCCGACGTGGCCGCCGAGCAGGCAGTAGCGGCCGATCCTGGCACTGCCGGCGATGCCGGTGCAGCCGGCGATGGCCGAGTGCGCGCCGATCTGCACGTTGTGCGCGATCTGCACCAGGTTGTCCAGGCGCACGTCTTCGTCCAGCACGGTGTCTTCCAGCGCGCCACGGTCGACGCAGGTGTTGGCGCCGATTTCGCAATCGTCGCCGATGCGCACGCCGCCGAGCTGCGGCACCTTGATCCACTTGCCGGCGTCCATGGCCAGGCCGAAGCCATCGGCGCCGAGTACGGCGCCGGGATGCACGCGAACGCGCTTGCCGAGCTTGACCCGGGTGACCAGGGTGACCCGCGCGATCAGCTCGCAGCCGCTGTCCAGGCTGCAGTCTTCGCCGATCACGCTGCCAGTGCCGATGATGCAGTTCTCACCGACCACGCTGCGCGCGCCGATGGAGACGAAGGGACCGATATGGGCGCTGGCGGCGACCTGGGCGCTGGGATCGATGACGGCGCTGGGGTGGATGCCCGGCGGGCGCGTTGGCGCGATATCGAACAGCGCGGCGATCTTGGCGAAGGTGGTGTACGGGTCCTTGGCCACGAGCGCGGCGCCGGGGGCGGCCTCGGCGTCGTCGGCACGCAGGACCACCAGCGAGGCCTGGCTGTCGGCCAGCTGGGCGCGGTAGCGTGGATTGGCGAGGAAGGTCAGCTGACCAGGACCGGCATGGGCGAGGGTAGCCACGCCATGGATGGCGGTGGCGGGGTCGCCATGGACCTGCAGGCCGAACTGCTCGGCGAGTTGCTGGGCGGTGTAGGTGGGAGTATTCACGGCGGGAGTTTAACGTGTGACGCCATTGCGGTCATGCGGGGCGGTTCTGCGGCCAACGGCGGGGCCCCTCGTGGCTGGCAGAGTCAGGCCCGTGGGCTGGGTCGGACGGGTGGGGCCCGCGAGGGACGGCGCAAGTACGTCCATGTAGCCTTGGTCGCCGCATCCATGCGGCTCACACCCTCGCAGGCCCCACCCATCCGTCCTCCGACGGCGTGGCGCGAGTGCCAGCCACGGAAAAACAGGAAAGATCAAAAGCGGAGCGCTCGCTTCCGCCAGCCCTTCTAAACGAAAACGCCGGGCAATGCCCGGCGATTCGAGACCCGTCTGGTGGAGAGCCCCCCTTCTGTTAAGGGGGGCGCGCCAGCGGCGCGGGGGATAGGTGAAATGCGCGGGCAATTCACCGGAGGTGGATCAGTTCTGGGGAACAACGTTCCTCAGAACTGGCCACCGAACGTGAATTGCAGCCGTTCGATCTTGTCATCGTCTTTCTTCTTCAGCGGGAAGGCGTAGCTGATCGAGATCGGGCCGACCGGGGCGCGCCACAGCAGGGCCACACCGGTGGACACGCGCAGTTCGTTGGCCTTGAAGTTGTCCACGCCGTTGTAAACGTTGCCGAAGTCGACGAAGGCTGACACACGTGCCGACGGGCTGTCGAACAGGCGCGGGAAGTAGGCTTCGACCGAACCAACGGTCTTCAGCGAACCACCCAGCGGCTGGCCTTCCGGATAGCCGTTGGTGACTTCGCGCGGGCCGAGGGTGTTGTCTTCGAAGCCACGCACCGAGTTGGTACCGCCGGCGTAGAAGTTCTCGAAGAACGGCAGGCCGCTGGCGGTCACCGTACGGGTGGTGCCGTCCGGGTTGGTCAGCGTGCGGGTGTAGTCGTTGCCATAGGCATCGCCGTAGCCCACTTCGGCACGGGTGTTGATCACCAGCGACGGCATGATCGGCCAGTACTTGCTGATCTGGTAGTTCAGCTTGTAGTACTCGATGGTCGAACCCGGCAGCGTGGTTTCCAGGCCGATGCGCTGGTAGGTGCCGCGGGTCGGCATGAAGTAGTCGTTGCGCGAGTCACGCGCCCAGCCCAGCTCGGTGCGCCAGGCATGGAACGTGCGCTTACCGACGGCGTTGATGTAGTCGATGATCGACTGCGGGGTCGAGCCCTGGTAGGTGGTGATCTGGTTGCTGTCGATGCCGAACATCAGCGAGACGGTATCGGTCTCGGTGATCGGCACGCCGAACACCACCTGCGCCGAACCATTGGTGCTGTTGTACTGCGCGGTGTTGAAGTCGGAGTAGTCCAGCTCGCGCCAGGACAGGTTGTAGCCCAGCGACACGCCGTCATCGGTGAAGTACGGGTTGGTGTAGCTGAAGCCGTAGCGCTGCAGGTAGCTGCTGCGCGAGGCTTCGACCGACACGCGGTTGCCGCCGCCGAGGAAGTTGTTCTGCGACAGCTGCACCGACGTGGTCATGCCGTAGGACTGCGAGTAGCCCAGGCCGAACACGAAGCTGCCGGACGTGGTTTCCTTGACGTTGTAGACGACGTCAACCTGGTCGTTGCTGCCGCTGACGGCCGGGGTTTCCACGTCCACCGACTCGAAGTAGCCCAGGCGCTGCAGGCGGATCTTGGAGCGGTCGATCGCGGCCTGCGAGTACCAGCTGTTCTCGAACTGGCGCATTTCGCGACGCATCACTTCGTCGGACGTACGTGTGTTGCCACGGAACAGGATGCGACGCACCGACACGCGAGGGCCGGGCACGACCTGCATGTTGATCGCCACGGTCTGCTCGGGGCGGTTGGTGGTCGGGATCGGGTTCACCTTGGCGAACGCATAGCCGATGTTCGACAGCGAGTTGGTGATGGTGTCCGAGCTGAATTCCAGCAGCGCACGCGAGAACGTGTCGCCGGACTTCTGGATCACCATGCGCTCGACGTCCTCCTGCGGGAGGATCGTGTCGCCGCTGACCTTGATCTCGGAGATCTTGTACTGCGCACCTTCGGTCACGCCGGCGGTGAGGAACATGTCGCGCTTGTCGGGGCTGATCGACACCTGGGTCGAATCAATGCTGAAGTCGACATAGCCGCGGTCGAGGTACCAGGAATTGAGCTTTTCCAGGTCGCCGGACAGCTTTTCCTTGGAGTACTGGTCGTCACGGCGGTACCACGACGCCCAGTTGTGCTCCTTGGACTCCCAGGTCTCCAGGATGTCCTTGCTCTCGAACTTCTCGGTGCCGACCAGATTGACGTGACGGATCTTGGCCGCCTTGCCTTCCTTGATCGCGATCGCGATGTCCACGCGGTTGCGGTCCAGCGGGCTCACCGTCGGGGTGATCTCGACGTTGTACTTGCCGCGGTCGTTGTACTGGCGGCGCAGTTCCTGGGTCACGCGGTCCAGGCTCAGGCGATCGAAGGTGCCGCCCTCGGTCAGGCCGATGTCGGACAGGCCCTTGAGCAGCTGTTCGGACTTGATGTCCTTGTTGCCGGTCACGGTCAGCTTGTTGATCGCCGGGCGTTCCTTGACGGTCACCACCAGGATGCTGCCTTGGCGGTCCAGCTGCACGTCTTCGAAGAAGCCGGTCTTGTACAGGGCGCGGATGGTCTCGCCGACCTTGTTGTCGGTGACCGTCTCGCCACGCTCCACCGGCAGGTAGGTGAATACCGTGCCCGAGCTGATGCGCTGCAGGCCATCCACGCGGATGTCGCTGACAGTGAAGGGCTCGGCTGCCTGGGCCAGGGCGGGAGCGCCGGTGACGGCGGCGAGGGCGAGGGCCAGCAGGCGGCGATTGGGGAGTCGCGTCATGTCACGTCCGGTAGGAAGGTCGATTTCGTTGGTGCGGGATGCCGACGCTGTAGACGGCAACAACATGGAAAAGTTCATCGCGGGACCAGGCCGAGGATGTCGTTGTAGAACGCCAACCCCATCAACCCGGCCAGCAACGCCAGGCCGATGTACTGGCCGGCGGCGATGGCACGCTCGCTCAGCGGGCTGCCCTTGACCAACTCGATAAGGTAATACAGCAGGTGGCCGCCGTCCAAGATCGGGATCGGCAACAGGTTGATGATGCACAGGCTGAGTGACAGCAGGGCAAGGAACTGCAGGAACCAGTCCAGGCCGCGTTTGGCTGAAACATTGGCCACGCGGGCGATGGTCACTGGCCCGGAAACGTTCTGCAGCGAGGCTTTGCCGGTGACGATGCGGCCCATCATGCCCAGCGAATCGGCCGCCAGGCGGCCTGTTTCGCGCACGGCCACAGTGACCGCGTCGAGCGGGCCATAGCGCAGCAGGGTGTCATAGGGCGGGCTGAACGAGGTCGGGAACTGCACGCCGATCTGCCAGATCGGCTCGCCCTTGGAATCCTTGCCCTGGCGCGGGGTGACTTCCAGCGCCAGGCGTTCGCCGCCCCGCAGGACCTCGATCATGCCCGGGCCGCCAGCGCGGCCCAGCGTCTGGATCTCGCCGATGACCTGGTCGGCACCGTCGATGCGCTGGCCGTCGATCGCCACGATCAGATCGCCCGGCTGCAGCTGCCCGGCCACCACGGAGTCCGCGGTGAGCGAATCGACCCGTGCCGGTTGCAGCCACGACTGCCAGTAAAGGCCAGCCAGGATCGGCACGCGTCGTTCATCGAAACCGGGGGGCAGCTGCGACAGCGGCAGGGTGCGCACGCGCACCTGATCGGCCGGGTCCAGCACTTCCAGCGTCACGTCGCGGCGGTCCATCGCTGCGGCGGTCAGCGCCATGCTGGCCTCGCCGAGGGTGACCACCGGGCGCTCGTCCACGCGCAGCACGCGGTCGCCGCTGGTCAGGCCGGCGCTGGCGGCGATGCCGCTGACACGGCCGATGGTCGGCGAATAATCCTGCTTGCCGATCACGAACATCGCCCACAGCAGCAGGATGCACAGCAGCAGGTTGGCGATCGGTCCGGCGGCGACGATGGCGATGCGCTGCCAGACGGTCTTGTGGTTGAAGGCCTGGCCGCGCTCGTGCGGGTGGACTTCGACTTCGCGTTCGTCGAGGAATTTCACATAACCGCCCAGCGGGATGGCGGCGATGGCGAACTCGGTACCGTGCTTGTCCCGGCGCGACCACAGCGGCCGGCCGAAGCCGACCGAGAAGCGCAGGATCTTGACCCCGCACAGGCGCCCGACCCAGTAATGCCCGAACTCGTGGAACGTGACCAGCAGCCCGAGGCTGACGATCATCCACCAGACCGATCCGATGAAGTCAGTCATGCAGGCTCACAGTGGCGGGCAGGGGCGGCGTCGTCATGCGTGTGCGAGGCGGTCGTTCAGGCGGCGTCGATGGCGTTCAGGGTGAGCTGGCGTGCCCGCTGGTCGGCGGACAACAGGACCTCCAGTGTATCGGCTGGCTGGGTCGGCAGTGTTGAAAGAGCGTTAGCAACCAGTTCCGGGATGGTCAGGAAACCGATCCGGCCCTGAAGAAACGCTGAAACGGCCTCTTCATTGGCAGCGTTCAGCACCGCCGGCGCGGTGCCACCGGCCTGCATCGCCTGCCAGGCGAGGGCCAGGCAAGGGAAGGCGTCGGTGTCGGGGGCCTCGAAATCCAGCCGGCCCTGGGCCAGCAGGTCCAGCCCCGCCACGCCCGATTCGATGCGTTGTGGCCAGCCCAGGCCAACGGCCAGGGTGGTGCGCATGTCCGGCAGGCCCATCTGCGCCAGGGTCGAACCGTCCACGAACTCGACCAGCGAGTGGACCAGGCTCTGCGGATGCACCAGCACGTCGATGCGCTCACCGGGGATGCCGAACAGGTGGTGGGCTTCGATCACTTCCAGGCCCTTGTTCATCAACGTCGCCGAATCGACCGAGATCTTCGGGCCCATCGACCATTTCGGGTGGGCCACGGCCTGGGCCGGGGTGACCTGGGCCAGCGCGGCCCGGCTGCGGCCGCGGAACGGGCCACCGGAGGCGGTCAGCAGGATGCGGCGCACACCGGCACCGTCAATGCTGGCGTCGCGCGAGCGCAGGCACTGGAAGATCGCGCTGTGTTCGCTGTCGATCGGGATGATTTCGGCGCCGGCACGTTCGGCAGTGCGGGTCAGCAGCTCACCGGCCAGCACCAGCGATTCCTTGTTGGCCAGCAGGATGCGCTTGCCCGCGGCGGCCGCGGCCAGGGTGGAAGACAGCCCGGCCGCACCGACGATGGCGGCGACCACGGTGTCGCAGGCATCGCTGGCGGCCAGCTGGTCCAGCGCGGCATGGCCGGCATGCGCCTCGGTGGCCAGTCCGGCATCGCGCAGGCCGTCGCGCAGCTCGGCGAACAGTGATGCGTCGGCGATCACCGCGTGCGCGGGCTTGTGCTGGCGGCACAGCGCCAGCAGCGCCTGCACCTGGCGGCCGGCGGCCAGCACGGTGGCCTGATAGCGCTGCGGGTGGCGGGCGATCACGTCCAGCGTGGAGGCACCGATCGAGCCGGTGGCGCCGAACACGGCGACCCGGCGCAGGTCTGCGACAGCATTCATGGTCAGAACCCGAAGATTTCCTTGCCGAGTGCGAACACCGGCACCGCAGCCAGGACGCCGTCGACACGGTCGAGCACGCCGCCATGGCCCGGAATCAGGTGGCCCGAGTCCTTGGCGCCGGCGTGACGCTTGATCAGGCTTTCAAACAGATCACCCAGTACCGAGGCGAACACGGCCACCACCGAGGTGATCAGCAGGCCCGGCAGATGTGCGGTATCGATGCCGGCCAGCCAGCCCAGACCGACGGCCACGGCGACACCGGCCAGCAGGCCGCCGAACAGGCCTTCCCATGTCTTGTTGGGGCTGATGCGCGGGGCCAGCTTGTGCTTGCCGAAGTGACGGCCGGCGAAATAGGCGCCCGAATCGGCCGCCCAGACCAGTGCCAGGGCAGCCAGCAGCCACAGGTGGCCCTGCTTGCCCGGCGGATCGCCGCCAGCATGGATCAGCACCAGCGCGGCCCAGGCCGGAACGATGGCCAGCGTACCGGCCAGCATCTTCACGATGCGCGAGGGTGCCGACGGTTGCGCGCCGAAATTGAAGAAGCGAAGCCAGACCAGCGCCGCCAACCACCAGGCGACGCCGGCCAGGGTGGTTATCTGGAACAGCACCAGCGTGCTGCCATCGGCCCAGACCAGCAGCACCATCAGCAGCAGGTTCAGCACCAGCAGCACGGTGCGTGCCAGGGTGTCTTCGATGCCGGCCAGCTTCAGCCACTCCCACAGGCCGATCAGCAGCACCGCAGCCGCCGCCGCTGCCAACCATTGGGTCGGCAGCAGCAGGATCGCGGCAATGGCGACCGGCGCCATGATCAGCGCGGCAAGGACTCGGGTCTTGGTCATGGGCTGGAAGTCTCGGTGGCCAGTGCGGCGATCTGGGCGCTGGTCAGGCCGAAACGACGCTCACGGCTGCCATAGGCGTCCAGCGCCTGCTGCAGCAGAGCTGGATCGAAGTCCGGCCACAGCGCCTCGGTGAACCACAGCTCGGTGTACGCCAGCTGCCACAGCAGGAAGTTGCTGATGCGGGTGTCGCCACCGGTGCGGATGAACAGGTCCGGTGGCGGCAGGTCGGCCAGGGCGACCTGGCTGCCCAGCAGCGATTCGTCGATCTGTTCGGGCAGCAGGCGGCCGGCGGCGACCTCGGCGGCCAGTGTGCGCGCGGCGCGGGTGATGTCCTGGCGGCCACCGTAGCTGGCGGCGATCGACAGGGTCAGGGTGGTGTTGTCCGCGGTGCGCTGCTCGGCCAGCTGCATGCGGCTGACCAGCCCGGCGCCGAAGCGTTCGCGCTCGCCGATGAAGCGCACGCGCACGCCACGCCGATGCAACTCGTCCACTTCGCGGTCGAGCGCGCCGAGGAACAGCTTCATCAACGCATCGACTTCTTCCTGCGGCCGGCCCCAGTTTTCGCTGGAGAACGCGAACAGGGTCAGCGCCGGAATACCCAGCTCAAGGCAGCGCTCGATGGTGCGGTTGACCGCACGCGCGCCGGCCCGGTGGCCGATCACGCGCGGACGACGGCGCTGCTGTGCCCAGCGCCCATTGCCATCCATGATGATGGCAATGTGGCGGGGCAGGGCGGCCGGCAACGGAGGCGGGACTGAAGGCATCGACTTCAGACCGACAGCAGTTCTTTTTCCTTGTCGGCAACGACCTTGTCGACGTCCTTGATGTGGGTGTCGGTCAACTTCTGGATGTCGTCTTCACCGCGCTTCTTCTCGTCTTCGCTGATCGCCTTGTCCTTGACCAGCTTGGCGATTTCCTTGTTCGCGTCCTGACGGATGTTGCGGATCGCGATCTTGGCGCCTTCCCCTTCCTTCTGCACCTGCTTGACCAGCTCCTTGCGGCGCTCTTCGGTCGGCGGCGGCATGTTGATGCGGATCGCGGTGCCCAGCGTGTTCGGGGTGAACTCGGCGTTGTAGAGACCCTTTTCGATCTCCTTGATCATGCTCTTGTCGAACGGCGTGACGAGCAGCGAGTGGGCGTCGGCGTTGGAGATCGATGCGACCTGGTTCAGCGGGGTGCTGGCGTTGCCATAGGCGCTGACCGTGACGCGGTCCAGCAGGGCCGGGGTGGCGCGGCCGGTGCGGATCGAGGTGAGGGTGTGCTTCAGAGCGTCGATGCTCTTGGCCATGCGCGTCTGCGCGTTGTTCTTGATGTCGTTGAGCATCGCCCGGTCCTGGGTGTAACTGGAATCGGGCGATTATAGGCGAATACGGGACGCTGCCGGGCCTGAATCGGCCCGGAGCTCGCCTGGCACTCAGGCTCAGGCCGGGTCGCGGCCCTGGACCAGGGTGCCGATGTTCTCGCCGCTGAGGATCTTCAGGAGCTCGCCCGGCTGGCCCATGTCGAACACGCGCATCGGCAGGTCGCTGTCGCGGGCCAGTGCGAAGGCGGCGGTATCCATCACTTCCAGGCCACGGCGGATCACTTCGTCGTAGCTCAGGCTGTCGAAGCGGACCGCGTCGCTGTGCTTGTTCGGGTCCTTGTCGTACACGCCGTCAACCTTGGTCGCCTTCAGCAGCAGGTCGGCGCCGATCTCGATCGCGCGCAGGGCGGCACCGGAGTCGGTGGTGAAGAACGGGCTGCCGACGCCGGCGGCGAAGATCACCAGGCGGCCCTTTTCCAGGTGGCGGATGGCGCGGCGCCGGATGTAGTCCTCGCACACGTCGTTGATCTTGATCGCGCTCATCACCCGGGCCTTGGCGCCCAGCTTTTCCAAGGCGTCCTGCATGGCCAGAGCGTTGATGACCGTGGCCAGCATGCCCATCTGGTCGCCGGTGACCCGGTCCATGCCGCCAGCGGCCAGGCCGGCGCCGCGGAAGATGTTGCCGCCGCCGATAACCAGCGCAACTTCGGCGCCTGCCTGCTGGGCTTCGATGACCTCACGGGCCAGGCGGTTGATGATCTTCGGGTCGATGCCGTAGTCCTCATCTCCCATCAGCGCCTCCCCGGATAGTTTCAGAAGGATGCGGCGATAGGCGAGCTTGGACATAGGGACCTCGGGTGCGTGGAAATCGCGGGCGATTCTACGCGCATGCGGCGTCGGGCCAAAGTGTTTTGTGCACTGCGGCGCAAAATCCTGCCATCCGCCCCGGTCAAGCGGGGCGTCCCGTTCAGCCCAGCTCGGCGCCGGCGGTGGCTGAAAGCTTGTCGTGGCCGAGGGCGCCTGGGGAGCGGGCGATCACCCGGTTGCGGCCCAGGTTCTTCGATCGGTACAGCACATCGTCGGCGGCACGCAGCAGGTCCTGCACGTCGGCAAAGCGCTCGTAGCCGCCCTGGGTGGCCACGCCGGCGGAGAAGGTGACGAACAACGGACCTCCCTCCAGCTCGGCCATCGGCGTGGCGACGATGTTGGCCAGTACCCGGCGGATCACGTCCAGGGCCACGCTTTCGCTGGTATTGGGCAGCAGCGCGACGAATTCCTCGCCGCCGAAGCGGGCCACGGTGTCGCTGTTGCGCAGCTGGCCCTGCAGCTTGCCGGCAAAGGCGCGCAGCACCTCGTCGCCGGTCAGGTGGCCGTGGGCATCGTTGATCTTCTTGAAGTCGTCCAGGTCGATGAAGGCCACCGACAGCGGCCAGCCCTGGCGCCCGGCGCGCAGGAACTCCTGCTCCAGCACCGCCTCCAGCTGGCGGCGGTTGAGCACGCCGGTCAGGGCGTCGCGGTGGGCCTGGTCGGCCAGGCGCTTGGCCCGCGCCTCGAATTCGTCGGCGCGGCGGCGCGCCTGGTCGGCATCCTGCAGCTCGCGCAGGTTGCGCAGGGTGGCCAGTTCCTGCGCGTGGTCGATCAGCTCACGGACCCGCGAGGGCGAGTTCAGCCCAGCCTCGAACAGGCTGGCGATGTCCGGCAGGGCCTCGCTGATGCGGGTCAGCACCTGGTCGAAACGGGCGCTGTCGAGTTCCAGCCGGTCATGTACCTGGTGCAGGGCGCGCTCGCGGGCGGCATCGGCATCTTCGTCCAGCCAGATGTCGGCGACAGCGCCGGACAGCTGCACGCAGGCCTGGAACGGCGAATCGGCAGCGTCGTCGTCCTCGCTGTGGCTGATGCTCTCCACCAGATAGCGCGGCAGGCCCCATTGCTCGGCCACCCAGGCGCCGACATCGGCGTGGCTGCAGCCGAGCGCGTCGCGCTCGCGGGCAACCAGGTCCGTGTTGTCACGGGCTTCGCGCAGCAGCGGCAGGTAGCGCTCCGATTCGGCCTGGGCCAGGCACAGCACGCCCAGGTCCTGCAGCAGCCCGGCCAGCATCAGTTCCTCCAGGCGGCGCAGGCCACGGGCCTGGCCCAGCTGGCTGGCGGCCAGTGCGCTGAGAATGCTGCGCTTCCACGCGCGCTGGCGCAGGTCGTGGTCGGCACCGGCGCCGCCGGTCAGGCCCTGGGTGACGGTGAAGCCCAGGGCAAGGCTGATCGTGGCATTCAGGCCGAGCATGGTCAGTGCCTGGCCGAGGTTCTCGATGCGGCGACGACTGGCGTACAGCGGCGAATTGGCGATGCGCAGCATGCGAGCGCTCAGCGCCATGTCGATGGCGATGATGTCGGCGGCGGTGGCGATGTCCGCTTCCGGGTCCTGTGCCAGTTCGATGATGCGCAGGGCAATACCGGGTGGCGAAGGCAGGTTGCGGCAGAGCGCCAGGGCAGCTGTCAGCTCGGGAGGCATGTCGGGTCGTTCAATTCCATTGGGACAAGAATACCTAGGAATGCATCACAGTCCGCGATTTTCGTTCCTGCTATGTGACTGTGGATTCCCTGCGCCGAGTATCGGCTTGATTCGCGCGCAACGCAAAGGTGCCGGTGTGCGCGGCGTCGGTGTGCGCAACAACAGTTGGAGCATGAGCCTCCCATTGTCCCGGGCATAAAAAAAGAGCCGCGGATTCCCGCGGCTCCTTCTGGTCGCTTCGCAGCCGGAAGGCTGGAATCAGACCTGCATCGCCTTGGCAACTTCAGCGGCGTAGTCTTCCACCACCTTCTCGATGCCTTCGCCGACGATCAGCAGCTTGAAGCCAGCCACGTCGGCGCCAGCGGCCTTGACCACCTGCTCGACGGTGGTGTCGCCCAGCACGTAGGTCTGGCCGTACAGGGTCACGTCGCTGACGATCTTGTTGATCTTGCCGCTGATGATCTTTTCCAGGATCTCGGCCGGCTTGGCCTTGTCCTTTTCGGACATCTTGGCCAGCTCGATTTCCTTTTCCTTTTCGACGAAGTCGGCCGGAACGTCCGACGCCTTGTTGTGCGGCGGCTTCAGGGCAGCCACGTGCATCGCCAGGCCACGGGCCAGCTCGACGTCGCCGCCGATCAGGTCGACCAGTACGCCAACCTTGCCGTTGGTGTGGACGTAGGCACCGATGTTGCCGGTGGTGTCGACCTTGACCATGCGGCGGATCTGGATGTTCTCACCCAGGGTCTGCACGGCGGTGGCGCGGGCTTCTTCAACGGTGCGGCCATCGGCCAGCTTGGCAGCCTTCACGGCTTCCACGTCGGTGGCCCCCGATGCCAGGGCAGCGGCAGCGACGGCGTTGACGAAGGACTTGAAGTTGTCGTCGTTGGCGACGAAGTCGGTTTCCGAGTTGACTTCGACCAGCACGGCCTTGCCGCCATCCTGGGCCAGGCCCAGACGGCCTTCGGCGGCCACGCGGTCAGCCTTCTTGTCGGCCTTGGCGGCGCCGGACTTGCGCATGGCTTCAGCAGCAGCGTCGATGTCGCCGTTGGCTTCGGTGAGCGCCTTCTTGCATTCCATCATGCCGGCGCCGGTGCGCTCGCGCAGTTCCTTGACCAGGGAAGCAGTGATTTCCACGGGATTACCTCACGAAAGAAAGGGGTTGGGCCGGCATGGTGGCCGGCCCGTGTGACACGGTCCTGTCACGCGCCAAAGGCTGCGTGCAGGGAGGGTGGACGCCGGGCGTCCACCCCGGGGCCTGGATCAGGCCTGGGCGTCGTCGCCCTTCTTGGCAGCCTTCTTGGCCGGAGCGCGGCGGGCCGGCTTCTCTTCGCCTTCAGCAGCGGCTTCAGCGAACTCTTCCTCACGCACCGAAGCAGCGTGCGGAGCAGCAGCCTTGCCTTCCAGCACGGCGTCGGCAGCGGCGCGGGCGTACAGCTGCACAGCGCGGATGGCGTCGTCGTTGCCCGGGATGGCGTAGTCCACCAGTTCCGGGTTGTAGTTGGTGTCGACCACGGCGATGACCGGGATGCCCAGCTTCTTGGCTTCCTTGATCGCGATGTCTTCGTGGCCGATGTCGATCACGAAGATGGCGTCCGGCAGACGGTTCATGTCCTTGATGCCGCCCAGCGAGGCTTCCAGCTTGTCGCGCTCGCGACGCAGGCCCAGCACTTCGTGCTTGACCAGCTTCTCGAAGGTGCCGTCGGTTTCACCGGCTTCCAGTTCCTTCAGGCGGGCAACAGACTGCTTGACGGTACGGAAGTTGGTCAGGGTGCCGCCCAGCCAGCGCTGGTTCATGAACGGCATGCCGCAACGCTCGGCTTCTTCCTTGATGGTTTCGCGGGCGCTGCGCTTGGTGCCCAGGAACAGGACGGTGCCGCGCTTCTGGGCAACCGACGAGATGAAGTTCATCGCGTCGTTGAACAGCGGGACGGTCTTTTCCAGGTTGATGATGTGGATCTTGCCGCGGGCGCCGAAGATGTACGGAGCCATCTTCGGGTTCCAGTAGCGGGTCTGGTGGCCGAAGTGGACGCCGGCTTCCAGCATCTGACGCATGGTGACCTGGGGCATTGCAATACTCCTGATATGGAACCAGCGATTCCGCCCGCGGGGATAGGTATGCGGGACGCGTGGAAGCGCGATCGGTTCCGGGGTTGGGCTTCCCTGTTGCCTCCGTGGCCGAACTCCTTGCGGAGCACCCCGGCACGGATGGGGGCAGCAGGTGTGGATTCACCGGTGACGTCCGGTGTGGACGGTCTCCCGCGCACGCAGGCGGCAGGAATCCGGTCGATTATAGCCCGCTCGGTGCGCTCGCTGCAATTGCCGGGTCCGGCACGGTCAGATCGACCACGCGGCCGTCCTGCAGCCGGGCCTGGAAATGGCCACGGGCATAGCCGTCGGCATGGGCGGGGAGGGCCCAGCGACGCTCCCGGCCCGCCAGCAGGTAGCCGGCCAGTCCCGGCAGCAGCAGGGTGCGGCGGCCATCGTCGGCGACGAACGCAAGATCGTGCAGGCGGGCGTGTACGGTACCTGCGTTGCTCAATCGCAGAAAGGGATGTGACGTACCGGGTTCGATCCCGGCATGCAGCTCCGGCCACGCCAAGGGCATGGCGTGGCCCCTGAACAAGGGCAGCGAGTACCGTGGCAGGTCCGGTTCAGTGGGAGCCAGAAGCACCCGGTAGGCCTGCTCGACGGCAATGGGCGACCTGTCCCGGGGCAGCAGCCAGATGCGTTGGCGGGTGCCGGGCGGGAGGCCGAGCCGGGCAGGGCTGGCCAGGATCTGGTCGCTGGGCCGCAGCTTTTCCGCGTCGGCCTGCTGTTCCCAGGCCAGGATCCGAACCTCGCCCTGCCAGCGGCCGGGACCGGGGTTGTACAGCCACAGCTCGCTGTGTCCCCCTTCGGCTGGCAGCTGCAGGGTGGTCGGCACCAGGTCCAGCGCCGACGCGGGCAGCGCCAGCAGCAGTACCAGCAGGCTCAGCAGGGTACGCATCAGTAGATGACGGTCACGGCGGGCGCCGCGTCGTCGCTGTCGGCCGGCGGCGCGAGATCGCGGATCTGTTGCGGAAGCTCGGGCGCGTCGCTGCGCTTGTGCGGTGCCGCGCATCGGGTGTTGCCGGCATCACCGCTGCAGCCCTCGACCACGGTCAGCCGGATCTGCAGGGGTGTGCTGCCGGGATCGGCCCACGCGGGCGTACTGGCGACCAGCATCGCCCCGATCAGAAGTGCGCGAACCACCTGCCATCCACCGTGCTGTAGGACCCGTTGCGCGGTATCGGCAGGTTGCGCCGGAACTGTAGAGCCGAGCCCATGCTCGGCTTGCCGGATGCCAGAAAATGAAGCCGAGCATGGGCTCGGCTCCACAGGGGACTCAATAGGTGATCGTCACCTGCACCAGATCGTTGTAGGTACCGGCCGCGGGCTGGCCGGTGACCGGCGGCACCCGGCCATAGATGGTCAGCTGCTGCGCGCTGCCACTTCCGGTGCCGCCAACGGTATCGACGTTGAGGGTACTACCCCAGCGCAGGCTGCGCGCGGCATCGCGGTACAGCTCATAGGGGAGGTAGTAGGTGCCGCTGCCAATGGTGGTGGCCATGCGCCGGGTGGTGGAGGCGCCGGGGTTGTTCTGGCCATTGTTGAGGCTGATCTGGTAGGCAGTGTTCTTCAGGCAGGTCAGCGTGAGCGTGGCGGTCCGGTCGATGTTGGCGGGAATGCTACCGGTGACGTTGCCGAAGTCCATGCTGGTGGTGACGTAGCTGCCGCATTGCGGCAGCACGTTGGCAGTGGCGGTGAAGCTGAATGCCCCACTGGCGCTGTTGGTGCCGGTCGCGCCGCCGTTGCAGGTGGCCGGCACGGTGGCGGTGCCGAGCAGGACTTCGTTCCAGGCCCAGGTAAGCACCACGTTGGCGCCGCTGAAGGTGCTGCTGTAGGCACCCGAAGTGAGGATCTGGTTGGCAGGGATCTGCGCGAACAATTGCACGGACTGCGCACCGCTGCCGCCGGTCAGCAGCGGCACGCTGTAGCTCATGGTCAGTTCCTGCGCGGGTGGCGTGCCGCGCGGCACCAGGCCGGTGGCCTGGCTGTAGCTGGCGGTGTTGTACAACTGGAAGTTCATGGTGTCGCTGGTGGAGGTGGACATCGTGCGGAAGGTGGAGCTGCTGCCGCCGCCACTGCCGGCGCCGATACCCACGCAGACGCGGACGCCGGTGGTGGCCAGCAGGCTCAGTGCGGCGGTGGTGCAGGTCACCGTGATGTTCAGCGTTGCCGCTGTAGGGCCGGGAGCGTTGCTGTTGATGTTGCCGAATGGCAGGGTCGGGTTCGCGATTGCCGTGCAGACCGCTGTCGCCCGGGCCGGCAGTGCCGCGAGCAGGCCGGCGACCAGCAGCACGCCGAGCAGCAGCACCCTCACGGCGCGACCTCCGGAATGCACTGCAGCGGTGCCGGCTTCGGCCGGGCGCCAGACGCCACCACCTTGGGCTGGTCGGGTACCTTCACCCGGCACTGGCCGCGGCTGGTGGTGATGTACAGCACGCTGCCGGCAGCGATGTCTTCCAGGTACAGCAGGCCGTCATAGCCCACCGTGGCCTGGCGTCCATCGGGCAGCTGCACTTCGCTGCCCACTTCCAGTGGCTGCCCGTCCATGCTCTGAAGCGTCAGGCTCAGAGAGGGACGTGAGCGCAACTGGAATGTCACGTGGGTACCGGCGCGCTGGCGCGGCGTCACCCAGTCCTCGATGCGGTCGGCACGCATCGCCTCGGGCAGGTCCAGGGTGTCGATCGAGACCCGGTTGCGCTGCCAGGACAGCAGCGGGCTGACCAGCAACAGGCCACGATCATCGGTGACGCCGATCAGGCGGTTCTCCAGACGCACCGGCACGCCGCCGACGCCGTTGGTGCTGATCACCGCGAACGCGTCCGAGACCTCGCGGGTGGCGAACGCGTGCCCGCTCATCCAGACCAGGCTGCCACTGGCGCTGCCGTAGGCATAGTTGAGCCCGCCCTGGCGCGAGGCGCCGAACGAATAGCGGCCGATGTCATTGAGGATGCCGACTTCGGCCAGGCCGCCGTTGCCGTCCTCGCCGTGGCGCACCTGCGCGCGCCAGCCGATGCCGCCTGCACTCCCATCACCGGGCACCGGCTGGGTGACGTCGGCCACCCAGGTCTGGCTGTCGCCGTTGCGCTGGCTGGACAGGCTGGCCTGGCGGTTGTTGCCCAGGCTGGCGGTCACCGACAGATAGATGCTGCGGTCATCACTCTGGTCCAGGTTCTGGTTCACCGACAGGTAGGCCGACCAGCGCTGGCTCCAGGTGCGCGACCAGAACAGGCTGGCATAGCGGTTGTCTTCGCCATCGGGATAGCGCAGGCGCAGGTAGCTGGCGCTGAGCGTGCCCAGCCGCAGCAGATCCAGCCCGACCGTGGCCTGTTCGCTGATGCTCGGCGGCAGGTTGCCCTGCAGCGCGCCGAGGTCACGGTAGTCGCCGTGGCTGCGCACGCTGCGCAGGTTGACGTTGAGACGGCGGTTGTTCCAGCTGTAACCCAGTGCCCACTGCCCGCCCTGCAGGCCGTGATGGTTGCTGTGCGCGTAGGCCGCATTGAACACGCCGGCGCCGCCCAGCAGCCACCAGCCGCCGATGCCGGCCTGGGCCAGGCCACCTCCGCCCTCGGCATGCGCTTCACCGGTGAAGGTATCGCTGATGCCGCCGCGCCAGCTGGCACTGGCCACAGTGCGATCGTCGTAGGCGAAGGAGCGCTGGCCGAAGTCCTGGCGCAGGTGGCCGACGCCGACCGACCAGTCGGACAGTCCCTTGGCCAGCAGTTGCTGGGTGCCATAGAAACTGAAATCCAGTGTCTGCATGCGGCCGAATGCGTCGGTGACCACGACCTGTGCGTTGCCGGTGCCGCTGATGCCTGGCTGCGCGGCCAGCTGGAACGGACCGACCGGGACCTGGCCGCTGTACTGGCGCAGGCCGTCGACATACAGCTCGACGGTGGAGGGCACCACGGCCTGGCCGAGGAAGCTGGGCGTGGGAGTGAGCACGCGATACGGCTGCAGGCCGTAGTTGCGGCCGATCTGCAGGCCGCCCAGGCGCACCGGGCGGGTCCAGTCGACGAAGCCGCTGTAGAAATCGCCGACCTCCAGCGTCATCGCCTTGTCGGGGAAATCCAGGCTCCAGCGCGTATCCAGGCGCACGCTCTCACCGCGCCAGCGACGATCGCCGGGCTGCTGGTAGCGTCGGCTGACCGCGGTGTTTTCGAAGGTGCCGTTGCCGACGCCGAACAGGCGCAGTTCCGAGCTCAGGCTGAGGTTGCCGAGCGTATCCACCCGGCTGCCATACACGTCATAGTTGAGCAGCAGTCCGGGTGAGGCACTGCCTGCAGGGGCGCGCGTCTGCGGGCGGCTGAGCACGGTAGTCGGCAGGGTCAGCTGGTCCAGCGGCACGTCCAGCGCCAGGGTCTGCAGGCGTGCGTCATAGCGCACCACCGCGCCGCTGATCTGGTCCAGGTACACCGGTGCATCGCCGTTGGCGTTGAAGCCGAGCTGGCGCAGCACGTCGGGGCTGGCCTGCAGGCGGCCACGGTTCTCGATGAAAGGCATCAGGCCGCGTGGGGTGCTGTTGAGCGCCACGTCCAGGTACAGCGTCTGGTTGGCGGTCAATGGTGTGGGCGGTGGCAGGATCGCATCGGCGGAGATGCCTGATACATCGGCGGCGGTGGCCGCTGCACCGGACACATCGGCGGCTTGGATCGCCGCAGGAGCCAGGGCAGCAAGCAGCGCACCCATCAACGCCTCAGCGAGCCGATGGAGGCGACAGCGGCGTCTGTTCCGACTCGCCATTGAGCTTGGCCGTGATCTGGTCGTTGTCGCGGTCGATCGCCGTGCGCTCGATCGGCCAGCGCATCACCTGCCCGGGCAGCACGTATCCCAGCAGTCCGGGATGCACGATGCGCGGGCGCGTGGCACTACCCAGCGCGAGATCGGCGATCTGCGCATAGCTGTTGCCCGCGTTGGCCACCTCGACGCCGTTGCGGCCATCGGGCAACTGCACCAGGCGGGCCTGCAGCTGCGGCGCAAGCTTGCCGGCGGTGGGCTGCACGAACACCGGTATCGAATAGCGCAGCACGAACTGCATCCCTTCGGCACGGGTGGCCAGATCGGGCACCTCGTCGACGATCAATCGGTAATGCTGCTGTGCAGGCGGTGGCGTCCTGTCCGGACGCATCACCCGGACCAGCTGCTGCTGTCCGGCAGCCAGTTCCTGCATCGGCGGGGTGACCACCAGCCCATCGGTGGGCAACAGTTGTTCCTGCCCGTCCTGCTGCACCCAGCGGAACACCCGCACCTGCAGCTTCACCGGCGAGGTGCCGCTGTTGGTCAGCCAAAGCTCGCCGGCGCGCTGGCGCGCTTCCAGCTGCAGGCTGGTCGGGGCGACCTGCAGGCTGGTGGCTTCGACCGGGGCGGCGAGTACCTGGCTCAGGACGAGCAGCGCCACGCCGGTGGCGCGCCACGGGCGGGGTCGGGCCATGCGGGCGTGCTCCATCAATAGGTGATCGTGGCGGTAACCGTATCCAGGTAGTTGCCGGTCGCCGGGTTGTTCGTACTGAGGTTCAGGATCTGGCCGTAGACGATGTAGGGCACGGCGAGCCCGGTGCCGATGCCAGCCTGGGTGTTGGTGCCGGAGGTGGCACCCCAGACCAGGGTGTGTGCGGCGTCCTGGTAGAGCTGGTAGCCGACGTAGTTGTTGGCGGTCACCGCGGCGTTGGTGTTCTTCATCCGGCGGGTGGTGACGTCATTGGCGGTGCTGGCGTTGGCACCTGCATTCAGTGAAATCGTGTACGGGGTCAGTGCCGAGCACTGGGCGGTGACCGTGCCCTGGCCCAGGGTGGGGGTCGCCGTGGTCGAGGCGGCGGTGCCGAAGTCGACGTTGGTGGCCGCCGCGGCGGTGATGGTGCAGGCCTTGGTGACCACCAGGGTGACATTGAAGGTGGTGGTGTCTGCGGCCAGGGCCGGGCTGGACAGCAGAACCCCGGTCAAAGCCCAGGCAAGCGGGGAACGAAGCGCGGATCGCATGGACAACCTCCCTGACCCGAAGGTCCGTTGAACAAGGCGAAGGCGGCACGTTCGGCACCGCTTCGGCGACGGTGACCCCAGCTTAGGTGGCGTAAGTGTCTGTATTCCGTGATAAATGAGGAGGCGAAAGGGTGGCGGGGGTCACGCTTTCACTTTCCTTGCCGGAACCGTGCATGGCCCGGATCGCCAGTTGGGTGGCGTTCGTTCAGATTGTGGCCGGATCGGCGATAATGGCGGCCATGAGCGTGAATCTGAAAACCCCGCAGGAAATCGAGATGATGCGAATCGCCGGCCGCCTGGCCAGCGAAGTGCTCGACATCGTCACCCCCCACGTCAAGCCCGGTGTCACCACCGAGGAACTGGACCGCATCTGCCACGACCACATCGTGAACGTGCAGGGCGCCATTCCGGCCAACGTCGGCTACCGCGGCTTCCCCAAGACCGTGTGCACCTCGGTCAACAACGTCATCTGCCATGGCATCCCCAGCGAAGGGAAGGTGCTCAAGGATGGCGACATCATCAACATCGACGTCACCGTCATCAAGGATGGCTGGCACGGCGACACCAGCCGCATGTTCTTCGTCGGCACCCCGTCGGTGATGGCCCGCCGCCTGGTGGAAACCACCTACGAAGCGATGTGGCGCGGCATCCGCGCGGTGCGCCCGGGCGCCACCCTGGGCGACATCGGCCATGCCATCCAGAGCTATGCCGAAGGCGAGCGTTTCAGCGTGGTGCGCGAGTACTGCGGCCACGGCATCGGCAAGGTCTACCACGATGAGCCGCAGGTGGTGCATTACGGCCGCCCGGGCCAGGGCCTGGTGCTGCAGCCGGGCATGACCTTCACCATCGAGCCGATGATCAACGAGGGCACCCGCTACAACAAGGTGCTGCCGGATGGCTGGACCGTGGTGACCAAGGACCGCAAGCTGTCGGCACAGTGGGAGCACATGATCGCGGTCACCGAGACCGGCGTGGACGTGCTGACCCTGTCGCCGGGCGAGTCGCAGGTCTCCTGAGGATGCTGCCGGCGAGTTCGCTGCTGGACACGCCGGCCGCGTCGCTCAACGACCCGGACTGGGCTGCTGCCGCGCGCCAGGCGCTGCAGCAGGCTGACGCACGCCTGTACCGCCGCTTCGACCAGGGCGACAACATCGAGCGCCTGCTGGCGCTGCGCGCGCGTGCCGCCGACCATCTGATCCGCCTGGCGTGGCAGCGTTGCCTGCCAGCCGATAGCGGGCTGTCGTTGTTCGCGGTGGGGGGCTACGGCCGCGGTGAACTGTTCCCGCGATCGGACATCGACCTGCTGGTGTTCGGTGATCCGCCGGCACAGTTGGCGCATGAATCCGCACTGGCACGCCTGTTCGCACTGCTGTGGGACTGCGGGCTGGCGGTCAGCCATGCGGTGCGTTCGGCGCCGCAGTGCCGTGAGGCGGCGGCGGACCAGACCGTACTGACCGCGCTGATCGAGGCGCGCCCGATCCTGGCCGATGATGCGGCACGCCGCGCGCTGCGCGAGGCCATCGACGATCGGGAATTGTGGCCGGCACGCACCTTTTTCCTGGCCAAGCTGGAAGAGCTGCGCAACCGCCACCAGCGTTTCGGCGACACCGCCGACAACCTGGAGCCGGACCTGAAGGATGGCCCCGGTGGCCTGCGCGATCTCAACACGCTGGGCTGGATGGCACTGCGTGCCTTCGGCGTGCGTGACCTGGAGGCGCTGGTCGGGCTCGGCCATCTGGGCGCCGACGAAGCGGCAGCACTGAAGCGCGAACGTGCGGTGCTGGCGCGGCTGCGTTTCGGCCTGCACCTGGTGGCGCGACGCCCCGAAGAGCGGTTGCGCTTCGATTACCAGAAGACCCTGGCTGCACGCCTGGGCTTTGAAGACGATGCCGAGAATCTCGGTGTCGAGAAGATGATGCAGGGCTTCTACCGCGCCGCGCTGGTGGTGCGCCGGATCAGCGACCGCCTGCTGCAGCGCTTCGAGGAGCAGTTCGACGGCGAGGCGCAGCCGGAGCCGTTGACCGTGGGCTTTTCCCTGCGCCGTGGCTACTTGGCGGCCAACGAAGCCGACTGGCCGCGCGGCGATATCGGCCAGGTGTTCGCACTGTTTGCCAGCTGGGCCAACAATCCGCAGGTGCGCGGCCTGCATTCGCTGACCGCGCGGGCGCTGGCTGAAGCGCTGCCGCTGTTGCCGGCCTACGACCAGGCCGACGCCGATGCGCGCGAGCAGTTCCTGGCGTTGCTGCGCGGCCAGCGCCCGGTCGATACGCTCTCGCGCATGGCACGGCTGGGCGTGCTTGGCCAGTGGATTCCCGCCTTCGCCCAGGTCAGCGGGCGCATGCAGTTCGACCTGTTCCATGTCTACACCGTCGACCAGCACACGCTGATGGTCCTGCGCAACATCGGCCTGTTCGCCAGCAGCCGTGCCGACGAGCGCTTCTCGATCGCGCATGAAGTGTGGCCACGCCTGCGCAAGCCCGAGCTGCTGCTGCTCGCCGGCCTGTTCCATGACATCGCCAAGGGCCGTGGCGGCGACCATTCGGAGCTGGGCGCGGTGGACGCGCGCGCGTTCTGCCAGGCGCATGCGCTGAGCACGTCCGACACCGAACTGGTGGCGTGGCTGGTCGAACAGCACCTGCGCATGTCGGTGACCGCGCAGAAGCAGGACATCGCCGACCCGGAGGTGATCCATCGCTTCGCCACCCTGGTCGGCAGCCGCGATCGCCTGGACTATCTGTACCTGCTGACCTGCGCCGACATCGCCGGCACCAGCCCCAAGCTGTGGAATGCATGGAAGGACCGCCTGCTGGCCGACCTGTACTTCGCCACCCGGCGCGCGTTGCGCGAGGGGCTGGAGCACCCGGTGCCGGCGGCCGAGCGCGTGGCCGAGGCGCGCGACAGCGTGCGCGCGCTGGTGCGCGAGCGGGGTTACGACGATGCCACCATCGACCGCCAGTTCGCGGTGATGCCGGATGAGGGCTTCATCCGCCTGCGCCCTGAGCAGCTGGCCTGGCAGGCCGCCGCGCTGGTGCCGGTGAAGCAGGGCCAGGCGCTGGTGAAGGTACGCCGGATCAGTGTCGACGACCCCGCGCTGGAAGTATTCGTGCATTCGCCGGACCGCGACGGCCTGTTCGCCGCGATCGTGATGACGCTGGACCGCAAGGGCTACGGCATCCACCGCGCACGCGTGCTGGACGGCCCGGCCGATACCATCTTCGATACCTTCGAAGTGAACCCGGCCGATACCTTCGCCGATGGCAGCAGTGCCAACCTGGAAGCGGCGCTGCGCGAGGCACTCAGCGGTGACCTGTCGCGCCTGCGGCCGTCACGCCGGGTGGTACCACGGCAGCTGCGGCACTTCCGCTTCGCGCCGCGCATCGAATTCCGCGATGAGCCGGGCGCAACCCGTTTTGCCCTGGTCGCCCCCGACCGCCCCGGCCTGCTGGCCGATGTGGCGTTCGTGCTGCGCAACCAGGGCCTGCGCGTGCATGATGCGCGCATTGCCACGTTCGGCGAACGCGCCGAAGACACTTTCGTGATCAGTGACGAACACGACCTCCCCCTGACTGAACCTGCCCGGCAGCAGTTGCATGACGCGATGCTGGCCTGCCTGGACCCTGATCGAAACGCCGGAGACCCCGCCTGATGGCCACCAAGCCCGCCAAGAAGACCGCCGCGACCCCCAAGAGCGCAGCGGCCCGGAAACCTGCTGCCGCCGCACCGGCCGCGAAGAAGGCCACTGCGCCGAAGAAGGCCGCTGCGGTGAAGGCCCCGGCGAAGAAAACGGCAGCAGCGAAGAAGGCACCGGCCAGGAGCGCCGAAGCCGTCCGCGCCGAAACCATCGCCCGCAAGTCGCTGCGCAAGCCGTCGGCACCGGGTGTGGAAGAGCTGAAGTTTGGTATCGAGAGCGCCTTCGAGCGCCGTGCCACCTTGACCCTGCACGAGCTGGAAGGCTCGACCAAGCCGCTGGTCAACCGCGTGATCGACGGCCTGGAGAGCGGTGAGTTCCGCGTCGCCGAGCCGGACGGCCAGGGTGGCTGGAAGGTCAACGAGTGGCTGAAGAAGGCCGTGCTGCTGTATTTCCGCGTCAACGACATGGCGGTGGTCGATGCGCGCCCGGCGCCGTTCTGGGACAAGGTCGAATCGCGCTTCGCCGGCTATGACGAAGCGAAGTTCCGCCGCGGCGGCGTGCGCGTGGTGCCGGGCGCGATCGCCCGCCGCGGCACGTACTTCGGCAAGGACGTGGTGCTGATGCCGAGCTTCACCAACATCGGCGCCTACGTCGGCGAAGGCACCATGGTCGACACCTGGGCCACCGTGGGTTCGTGCGCGCAGATCGGCCAGCACTGCCACCTGTCCGGCGGCGCCGGCATCGGCGGCGTGCTGGAGCCGCTGCAGGCCAGCCCGACCATCATCGAGGACCACTGCTTCATCGGTGCCCGTTCGGAGGTGGTGGAAGGCGTGGTCGTCGGTCACCACAGCGTGATCGGCATGGGCGTGTTCCTCAGCCAGAGCACCCGCATCTACAACCGTGCCACCGGCGAAATCACCTACGGCTACATCCCGCCGTACAGCGTGGTGGTGTCCGGCTCGCTGCCGAGCAAGGACGGTACCCATTCGCTGTACTGCGCGGTGATCGTCAAGCAGGTTGATGCCAAGACCCGCAGCAAGACCAGCGTCAACGACCTGCTGCGCGGCCTGGCCGACTGAAGGTGGCTGCGCCGGAAGATCTGGCGCAGTCCGCGATCTACCGGCATCCGTCCGACACCCTGTTCGGGCGGATGCTGCCGCGCCTGCTGCACGCCCCGCGCTGGGCCCGGCTGCGCCGCGCACTATCGAGGCGCTGGCCGATGCCGGCGCTGGTCAGCGATGTGCGCGATGTGGTCTACGTGAGCTGGTGGGTCGACGTGCGCCACGCGCCGATGCCACCGCCAGGCCATCATTACGTGGTCCATGCCGGACGTACGCCTTACACCATCCTCAGTTACCGTCACGGCCACTTCGGGCCGGCGTTGGCCGGGCCGCTGCGTTCCCTGATGCCGTCTCCAAGGCAGAGCAACTGGCGCTGGTACCTGCGTCGTGACGATGCTCCGGACGGGACACCGGTGGTGCTGTTCGACCGCAACGTGATGGACCAGCTGCCCTTCGTCGCCGGCGCGCGTGCCTTCAGCGATGCCATGCAGCCGCATCTGTCCACCCGCTTCGAACATGCGGTGCGCGCCGATGGCGGTGGGCATACCCGGATCGAAGGCGGGCAGGGCAGTGCGCCGGAGCTGTACCTGCAGTGGCAGGCTGCTGCGGGCTGGGAGGACGCGGCATGGACGGCGGCTTTCGGTGGCCATCAGGCCCTCCTGCGTTTCCTCACCTGCCAGGACGAGGCCATCGCCCGTACCTGCGACTGTCGCTGGGCCAGCACCCGCATCGCGTTGCCGGTGGAGATCGACCGCCTGCAGCCGCTGCAGCTGGAAGGCGAGCTGCAGTGCCCGCGCCTGCAGGCGATGGGCGTGGCGTTGCACGAGGGGCTGGCCTTCCTGCTGCCACGGGTGCCGTTCCGGGTCGTGTCCGAGCGCCTGTTGTGAGATTCTGGCCCTCTGTTTTCCAGCATCACAGATGGCCATGAGCACCACTGTCTACGGTTTGAAGAACTGCGATACCTGCAAGAAGGCGACCAAGTGGCTGGACCGCTTCGGCGTGCCGTACACCTTCGTCGACTACCGCGAGCACAAGCCGAACCCGGAAACACTGCTGGCATGGGCAGCGCAGCTGGGTGGCCTGGCGGCGATGGTCAACAAGTCCTCCACCACCTGGCGGCAGCTGCCGGACAACCGCAAGGCTGCCGATTCCGAGGCCGAATGGAAGCTGCTGCTGCGCGAGTACCCGCAGCTGATCAAGCGCCCGCTGGTGGTCACCGCCGATGGCGCGGTCAGCCAGGGTTTTAGTGACAACGGCTTCAAGGCCCGCTTCGGCGTGGGTGACGCATGAGCGCGGTCCTCGACCTGACCTGCGAACTGATCGCACGACCCTCGGTGACGCCGGATGATGCTGGCTGCCAGGCACTGCTGGCGGCACGCCTGAAGCAGGCCGGGTTCCAGTGCGATCACCTGCGCCTGGGCGAGGTCGACAACCTGTGGGCGACCCACGGCCAGGGCGCGCCGGTACTGGTACTGCTGGGCCATACCGACGTGGTGCCGACGGGTCCGCGCGAGGCCTGGACCAGCGACCCGTTCACGCCGCAGATCCGCGATGGCGTGCTGTATGGCCGTGGCGCTGCAGACATGAAGGGCAGCGTGGCCGCGTTCGTGGTCGCCGCCGAGCAGTTCGTCGCCGCGCATCCCGATCACCCCGGTACGCTGGCGGTGCTGCTGACCAGCGACGAGGAGGGCGACGCCATCGATGGCGTGCGCCACGTCGCACGGTTGTTCGCCGAACGCGGCCAGCGCATCGACTGGTGCGTCACCGGTGAGCCGTCATCGACCGCGATCCTGGGCGACCTGCTGCGCGTGGGGCGTCGTGGCAGCCTGTCGGCCAAGCTGCGCGTGCAGGGCGTGCAGGGCCACGTGGCGTATCCGGAAAAGGCACGCAACCCGATTCACCAGGCGGCTCCGGCGCTGGCCGAACTGAGTGCGCGGCGCTGGGACGAAGGCTACGAGAGCTTTCCGCCGACCAGCCTGCAGATCTCCAACATCCACGCCGGCACCGGTGCCAACAACGTGATTCCCGGCGAGCTCGAAGTGGATTTCAACATCCGCTACAACCCGCACTGGGATGCGCCGAAGCTGGAGGCGGAGATCACCGCACTGCTGGACCGGCATGGCCTGCAGTACACGCTGAAGTGGCACCGCAGCGGTGAGCCGTTCTACACCCCGGAAGGCATGCTGCGCGCCACCGCACGTGCAGTGCTGGCCGAGCACATCGGCCGTGCCCCGGAAGAAAGCACCGGCGGCGGCACGTCCGATGCTCGTTTCATCGCGCCGCTGGGTGCGCAGTGCATCGAAGTGGGGCCGGTGAACGCCAGCATCCACCAGGTGGACGAGAACGTGCGCGTGGACGATCTGGAAGCGTTGCCGGGGCTGTACCAGCGCCTGGTGGAACGGCTGCTGGCGTGAGCCTGCGACGGTGGGTGCCGACCGTTGGTCGGCACGCCCCCCGCCGGAGCTACATCTCTGTAGAGCCGAGCCATGCTCGGCTGATGTCTACCGGCAGAAGCAGCCGAGCATGGCTCGGCTCCACTATTCCGAAAAGAGGAAGAACGGCGGCTCGACCGCCTTCTTCCAGTAACTCGGCGCCGCCATGTAGAAGCGCTGCGCCTCGGCCTTGGCAAACCAGCGCGCCGCCGCCTCGGTGTCCTTCTCCACCCCCGGCGCGCTGCGGCCCAGCAGCAGCCCGGCGAAGTACTGGCCGAACACATTGCCCTTCTCACCGGCGCGCTGGTACAGCTGCAGCGCACGCGCCGGATCGCGCGGCAGTCCCATGCCCCCCTCCAGCAGCGCGCCCAGGTCTACCTGCGCTTCGGCATCGCCACGCTCGGCACGGCGCTGGATCTGCGCAACCCGCGGATGCACGGTGTCATCCTGCGCGGCCACCGCATCCGGCAGTCGCGACGACGAACTCGGGTATCGCTTGTAGATCATTTCGCGCAGGTCCCAGCGCAGCGCCTGTTGCGCGTCGCCACGCTGACGATAGGCCTTGGCGAGTTCGTAGAACGCATAGGGATTGCCGTGGTAGGCCGCCGCCAGATAGGCGCGTTCGCCACGTCGCCAGGATGCGCGCAGCACCGGTGCCGGGTTGATGTGGGGGCTGTCGGCATGGCGCAGCGTGCCGGAGATCCAGATCCGGCCCAGTGCTTCTTCCGCCTTGGTGTTGTGGAAGGTCCAGGGGGCGACCGCTGCGGCACGCTCGTAGTAGGCGATGGCGCGCGGATCGTTGAAGCGCTCGAAGGTTTGCGCGGTATCGAAGGCACCCTCGAAGCTGCCGTCGGTGCCGCGTTGTTCCAATGCCTGCTGCTGGGACTGCGGCAGCGTAGAAGGCGGGGGCAGGGTCTGGCAGGCCGCCAGGCCCAGGCAGAGCAGGGCGGTCAGTGCGCCGGTGCGTCCATTGCGGTGTTGCATTCCTGTTACACGGTTCAGGGCGCGCCATTATGCGCCTCAGGCGTGGTTGCCGACGCAACTGTTGCGCCGCGCCGGAAACCGGGGTAGGGTCGATGCCATGTCGATCCGCCTGGCCACCGCCGTCAATAACAACAACCGCAATAATCTGCGCGCGAATAATCGTGCGCGGCCGATGCGGGACTGCGCCCTGGGTAGATAGACAGCAACACACGCCCGGACACCAGAAAACCCGCATCAGCCGATGCGGGTTTTTTTGTGCCCGGGCGCCGCCCACCCGGGCCTGGATGGCCGGTCGAACACCTTCCCATCCGTGAAATCCCCCAACAGGAGCTCCCCCATGTGTTCGATCTTCGGAATCTTCGGCCTGCAGGCCGGTGACGATCTTCCTTCCCTGCGCCGCCATGCGCTGGAACTGTCGCAGCGCCAGCGCCACCGTGGCCCGGACTGGAGCGGCGTGTACCTCGACGAAGGCGCGCTGCTGGTCCACGAGCGGTTGGCCATCGTCGACCCGGCCGGTGGTTCGCAGCCGCTGCTGTCGGCCGATGGCCAGCTGGCGCTGGCGGTCAACGGCGAAATCTACAACCACCAGCAACTGAAGGCCGCGCTGACTACCGCCTACGACTTCCAGACCGGTTCGGACTGTGAAGTGATCAACGCGCTGTACCGCCAGGGCCGATCGCCGGCGCAGTGGCTGGAGCAGCTCAACGGCATCTTTGCCTTCGCCCTGTGGGACCGTGACAGCGGCCGCGTGCTGGTGGCGCGCGACCCGGTCGGCGTGGTGCCGCTGTACTGGGGCCACGATGCCCAGGGGCGGCTGCGCGTGGCGTCGGAAATGAAGGCGCTGGTCGACACCTGCGCCGACGTCGCGCAGTTCCCGCCGGGCCACTACTTCGACAGTGCCCGTGGTGAGCTGGTGCGCTACTACCAGCAGCCGTGGCGCGACTATGCCGACGTACAGGGCCGCCAGGCCGATCTGGCCGAGCTGCGCCAGGCGTTCGAGCATGCGGTGGAGCGCCAGCTGATGAGCGATGTGCCGTACGGCGTGCTGCTGTCCGGTGGCCTGGACTCATCGCTGGTGGCGGCAGTTGCCGCACGCTACGCGCGTCGCCGCATCGAGGATGGTGGGCAGACCGAAGCCTGGTGGCCGCGGCTGCATTCATTCGCGATCGGTTTGAAGGGCTCGCCCGATCTGGCCGCCGCCGCGATCGCCGCCGAGGCACTCGGCACCGTGCACCACGGCTTCGAATACACCTTCGAAGAAGGCCTGGATGCACTGCCGGAAGTGATCCGCCACATCGAAACCTACGACGTCACCACCATCCGTGCATCGACGCCGATGTTCCTGCTGGCACGACGGATCAAGGCGATGGGCGTGAAGATGGTGCTGTCCGGCGAGGGCAGTGACGAGATCTTCGGTGGCTACCTGTACTTCCACAAGGCGCCGGATGCGCGCGAATTCCACGACGAGCTGGTGCGCAAGCTCGATGCCCTGCACAACTACGATTGCCTGCGTGCCAACAAATCGATGATGGCCTGGGGCGTGGAGCCGCGCGTGCCGTTCCTGGATCGTGAATTCCTCGACGTGGCGATGCGCTTCGATGCCGCGCACAAGATGGTCGGTGCCGGGTTCGGTGGCCGTCGCATCGAGAAGGCGGTGCTGCGCGAGGCATTCGATGGCTACCTGCCGGACAGCATCCTGTGGCGCCAGAAGGAGCAGTTCAGCGATGGCGTCGGCTACGGCTGGATCGACGGGCTGAAGGCGCATGCCGAAGCGCAGGTGAGCGACCGTGTGCTGGCGGCCGCCGACAAGCGCTTCCCGCACAACCCGCCGCAGACCAAGGAGGCGTACTACTACCGCCACCTGTTCGAGCAGTTCTTCCCGAGCCGCGCGGCCGCCGAGACCGTGCCGGGCGGCAAGTCGATCGCCTGTTCGTCGCCGGCGGCCATTGCCTGGGACGCCAGCTTCGCTGCGGCGGCCGACCCTTCCGGCCGCGCGATCGCCGGCGTGCACGAGCAGGCGCTGGCCTAAGCCCAAGAAAAGGGGACGGAGGGGATTAAGTCGTTAGTGGCACAAACGACTTAATCCCCTCCGTCCCCTTTTTGTATGATCGCCCCCTGCGCATTGGGGAATGTTCATGGACGTACAGGCGGGCGGCGGCATGCGGCCCACGAAATGGGGATGGCGTTATCTGGCCTGGGCCGGTGTCCCGCTGCTGGCCGGCGTGCTGCTGGCGCGGTATGCCGGGCCGGCGGCGCCCGAGGCGGTCGCGCGTGCCACGGTTGCTGCCGAAGGCAGCTGGGCGCAGCACCTGGCGTCACCGCTGGGCCTGTTCCTGCTGCAGCTGCTGGTGCTGCTGCTGGTGGCCAAGGGCGCAGGTGCGCTGCTCAAGCGCTTTGGCCAGCCGGCGGTGATCGGCGAGATGGCCGCCGGCCTGATGATGGGGCCGCTGGTCCTTGGCAACCTGTTACCGCAGCTGCATGGTGCCCTGTTCCCGGCCAGTTCGCTGGGCCCGCTGGGCATGCTCAGCCAGCTGGGTGTGCTGATGTTCCTGCTGGTGGCCGGTGCCGAGCTGGACCTGGCGGCGCTGCGCGGGCGCCGGCGTTTCGCCTTCACGGTCAGTCATGCCGGCATCGCGGTGCCGTTCGTGCTCGGCGTCGCCCTCGCAATCTGGCTGTATCCGCAGCACGGCCCGCAGGGCGTAGGCTTCACGGCATTCGCACTTTTCGTTGGTATTTCGATGAGCATCACGGCCTTTCCCGTGCTGCTGCGCATCCTTGCCGACCGCGGTATCACGCAGACGCCGCTGGGGCAGACCGCCATCGCCTGCGCGGCATTGGGCGATGCCACCGCATGGTGCCTGCTGGCGCTGATCGTGGCGGCTGCACAGGCCAGCGGATGGCTTCCGGCCAGCCTCAACCTGCTGTGCGTGGTCGCCTTCGTGGCGCTGATGCTGGGGCTGGTGAAGCCGTGGTTCGCCCGCCAGCAGATCGTGCCGGGCCGTGAAGGGCGCTGGCTGCTCGGCATCCTGCTGCTGTCGCTGGGCAGTGCCCTGATCACCGAGATGCTCGGCATCCATGCGCTGTTCGGTGCATTCGCGGCGGGCGTCGCCGTATCGTCCAACGCGCGGTTGCGCGATCTGTTGATGGCCCGCGTCGAACCATTTGCGGTGACCCTGCTGCTGCCGTTGTTCTTCGCCATGACCGGCCTGCGCATGCGTGCCGATGCGCTGCAGGCCAGCGACATCGTGCTGTGCGCGGTGGTGATCGCAGTAGCCACGGCCGGCAAGTTGCTGGGCACCTTCAGTGCCGCACGCAGCGCGGGCATGCCCACGCGCGAGGCGTGGCGGTTGGGCGCGCTGATGAACACCCGTGGCCTGATGGAGCTGATCGTGCTCAACCTGGGCTACGAGCTGGGCCTGCTCGGCGACCGCCTGTTTGCGGTGCTGGTGATCATGGCGCTGGTGACCACTGCAATGACCGGGCCGCTGCTGAACCTGATCGAGCGGCGTAGAAGCTGACCCGGTAGCGCCGCGCGGGCATTCTGTAGAGCCGAGCCCATGCTCGGCTCTACAGCGTGCAGCGCACCCTTGGGCATGTGGGTGCCGCCGTCAGCGCGCTGGCACCAGCGTCATCGTGTGCTGCGCCTTGCCGGGCAGGAACGGCGTCGGCCGCCCATGCACCCAGTCTTCGTGGCCGGCGCCCCAGTACGGAGACAGTGGATGCCCGCTCTGGCCGCCGGGCATGTGCACGATGCCGTCGGCCTCGTGGCCGGGCGAGACCACCATGCGTTCGGAGGCGCCGAAGTTCGGCGTCTGCACCCGCGGCATATCACGGTCGCCGGGCAGCTGGTCGGCGGGCATGCACAGCCAGCGCTTGGCAACCTCGGGCAACGCTCGTGCGATCGGGTGGCAGAGCGCCGTAGTGTTGCGTTCGCCCCAGGTGCGCTTGGTCAGCGGGCCCTGCTTGGCCAGCTCGCTCTCGGTGCGGCGTGCGGCATCAAGCAGCAGCGTGTCCCAGCTGTCGTAGGCCGGTGGCAACAGGTTGGCGGGGCGCTGCTGCAGCATCGGCCAGGCCACACCTTCCAGCTGCGCCAGGCGCGGATCCAGATAGTCATCGCCCAGCTGCGCGTTGGCCGGGGCCAGCAGTGCATCGGACAGGGTATCCATCACCTGCGTGCGGAACGCGCGCACCACCCGGTAGCTGACCGAGCTGGCCGAGGCCCGGCCGCCCCACTGGTGGCTGACGGACTTCAACCGCTTCAGCGCAGGATCGTCACTGCGTTCGATGACGTCATGCAGCAGTGCCCACCAGCGCTGCAGGAACACCGCGCGGTCGTCGAGCTGGATCGCCAGCAGGTCGCGCTCGTCGAAGCGTTCCTGGATCGCCAGCAGGTCGCGGATCTGCCGCGCGCGGGCACCAAGGTCATAGCCACCGTTGCCGACGCTGGCCAGTGCCTCGCCGTCGAGGACGCGACCGTTGGCGGTCCACAGGCGATGGTTGGGGGGATCGATCAATGCCGGTGAGGCATCGCTGCGGATCGGCCAGGGGGCGCAGTCCTGGTTGCTGGCGGCGGTGAAGCCGGCCGGTGCACAGCCCGGACCGCGATCCGGGCGGGCGCCGATCAGCCGCCAGGCGATGCGTCCGCTGCGGTCGCCGACCACCAGGTTCTGCGCGGGGATGCCGGCGTGGTCGGCGAACTGCAGGGCACCGTCCAGATCACCGGCACGGGCCAGGTCACCGAAGTCCAGGCGCACCGCGCCGGGCAGGTGGGCGACCCAGCGCAGCGCATCGCCGCTGCCATCGGCGTGGGTATGCAGGATCGGGCCCCAGGCGGTTTCGCGCACCGGGAACAGCACGTCGGCCTGGCCGGCCACGGCGATGCGTTCTTCATGCACGGTCACGGCGGCGTTGGCCGGTTCAGTGCGGTAATCGGCGGTATCGATGTAACTGTTGGTGAAGCCCCAGGCCACGTGCCCGTTGCTGCCGACGATCACCGCCGGCAGGCCGGGCAGCGAGAAGCCGGTGACGTCGACCTGGCCGCCCGCGGCCTGCGGGTCGGGATAGCGCAGGCGCACACGGAACCACAGGCCGGGCGCGCGCAGGCCCAGGTGCATGTCGTCGGCGACGATCGCGCGACCGTCGGCGGTGAGTGCACCGGCCACCGCGAAGTTGTTGCTGCCGATGACATCGGCCTCTTCCTGCCCGGTGCCTGGCTTCCCCTTCAACGTGCGCAGATCCAGCTGGCTGGCATCGGGGAGCGTGGCGTTGCCGGTCGGTTCGCCGAACAGCGGTGCATCCCATTCGGTGCCGTCGTGAGCGATCAGCGCGTACAGCGCGGGCGGCACCACTGCGCGGATGCGGCTGAGCGCAAGCTCGGTCTGGTTGTCCGGGGCCTGCAGGTCGGCGTACATGGCCAGCCCGGCCAGCACGCTGTCGCTGGCTTTCCACGGTTGCGGTGACTGCCGCAGCAGCAGGTACGCCCACGGCCGCACGGAAAGGCCGGCCAGCCCTTCGTTGACACCGTCGACGTAGGCACGCACGGCCGCGCCGTTGTCGCCCAGCGCGGCCTGCAGGTTCGCCTCGGTGCGCGCGCGCAGGCGATGCACGCGCATGTGTTTGTCGGCGTCGATGGCCTTCGGTCCGAACAGCGCCGACAGCTCACCGGCGGCGCTGCGGCGCATCAGGTCCATCTCGAAGTAACGTTCCTGCGCATGCACGCGGCCCAATGCACGCATCGCGTCGGCCTGGCTGCCCGCAGTGATGGTGACCACGCCCAGCGCATCGCGCTCGATGGTGACCGGCTTGGCCAGCCCCGGCAGCGCATGCTCGCCGTCGAGGTCGGCCAGGCTGCCGCGCAGCAGCAGCCACAGGACCAGTGCGGTGACCAGCACGATGGCGATCAACACGCCCAGCACCCAACGCCATGTACGTCGCATCGCACGTCCTTTCCGAACTCGTGGGCCGATTGTAGCCGCAGGCGCAACTGCGACTGATTCCGATTAGATCACCGTATTTTGAAATGCGGCACCCTATGTCACATCGATTCACAGGAGCCCCCCCATGAAAGGCAACCCGGACGTCATCGCCTGCCTGAAGGAACTGCTGCGCGGCGAGCTTGCAGCCCGCGACCAGTACTTCATCCATTCCCGCCGCTACGAGGATCAGGGCCTGTTCGCGCTGTACGAACGCCTGAACCACGAGATGGAAGAGGAAACCCAGCACGCCGATGCGCTGCTGCGCCGGATCCTGTTCCTCGGCGGCGACCCGGACATGCGTCCGCATGCCACCGAGCCGGGCAAGACCGTGGAAGAGATGCTGCAGAAGGATCTCGACACTGAATACGCGGTTCGGAACAATCTCGCCGCCGGCATGAAGCTGTGCGAAGAGAACGGCGACTACGTGAGCCGCGACATCCTGCTGGCGCAGCTGAAGGACACCGAGGAAGACCACGCCTGGTGGCTGGAGCAGCAGTTGGGCCTGATCAAGCGCATCGGCCTGGAGCTGTACCAGCTGAGCAAGATCGACGGCAACGGCGCCCCGGCGCACTGAGACGGCACCGCTCTCTGTAGAGCCGGGCCATGCTCGGCTGCTGTTGGATCCGAGTCGAGCATGGCTCGACTCTACAAAAGTTCTGTCGCCCGCCAGCACCGGAGCACCGCCAGCCAGCTTTCGCCAGCCAGCTGCTCCACCGCCCGCCAGCCGACAACGAAAAAGCCGGGGAATGCCCCGGCTTTTTCGTGTCTGACGTCAGGCAAGGCGTGTCAACCGAGGTCGACACCTACCAGGCGGGCGCCTTACTCCACCGACAACCCTTCCACCTTCTGCCAGCCGCGCGGCAGCAGGTGGCCGCGGGTGGCGCGGGCGCCGAGGTAGGCATCAAGCTCGTTGAACTTCAGCCCCATCGTGCGCTGCCCGCTGCGTACCTGCAGGGTCTGTCCCGGGCTGATCGCCACGATGGCGACCACGCGTTCGGTGGCGAGCTTGGCCTTCGGGATCTCGATGATCTTGTTGCCCTTGCCCTTGTCCAGTTCCGGCAGGTCGTTGGCAGCGATCGCCAGCAGGTTGCCCGAACTGGTCACTGCCACGATGCGATCGGTGGCGACATTGGCCACTACCGACGGGGTCAGCACCGATGAACCCGCCGACAGGTTCAGCATCGCCTTGCCGGCCTTGTTGCGACCGATCAGGTTCTCGAAGCGGGTGACGAAACCGTAGCCGTGGGTGGAGGCCAGCACGAAGCGGGTGTCCGGTTCGGCGCTGGCCAGGGTCACGAAGCTGGTGCCCGCGGCCGGCGAGAAGCGGCCGGTCAGCGGTTCACCGTTGCCACGCGCGGAGGGCAGGGTGTGCACCGGCGTCGAGTAGGCGCGGCCCTCGCTGTCGAGGAACGCGACCTGCTGGGTGCTGCGCGCACGCACCGCGCCCTGCAGGGCATCACCGTCGCGGTAGGAGAGGGCGGACGCATCGACGTCGTGGCCCTTGGCGGCACGGATCCAGCCCTTCTCCGACAGCACCACGGTCATCGGCTCGCTCGGCACCAGCTCGGTCTCGTCGATGGCCTGTGCGGCCTGGCGCTGCACCAGCGGCGAACGGCGTGCGTCGCCGAACTTCCTGGCGTCGGCGGTCAGTTCGTCGCGGATCAGCTTCTTCAGCTTGGCCTTGCTGTCGAGGATGCCGAGGATCTTCTCCCGCTCCTTGGCCAGCTCGTCCTGCTCGCCACGGATCTTCATCTCCTCCAGGCGGGCCAGCTGCTTCAGCTTGGTTTCCAGGATGTACTCGGCCTGTTCCTCGGACAGGCCGAAGCGCGCGATCAGCGCTGCCTTCGGTTCGTCCTCGGTACGGATGATATGGATCACCTCGTCCAGGTTGAGGAAGGCGACCAGCAGGCCTTCCAACAGGTGCAGGCGGCGCTCGACCTTCTGCAGGCGGTGCTGCAGGCGGCGGGTGACGGTGTTGCTGCGGAAGGTCAGCCATTCGCTGAGCAGCATCTTCAGGTTCTTCACCTGCGGACGGCCGTCCAGCCCGATCACGTTGAGGTTGACGCGGTAGCTGCGTTCCATGTCCGTGGTGGCGAACAGGTGGCCCATCAGCTGCTCGGCGTCGACACGGTTGGAACGCGGCACCAGCACCACGCGCACCGGGTTGGCATGGTCGGACTCATCGCGGATGTCTTCCAGCCACGGCAGCTTCTTGGCGCGCATCTGTGCGGCGATCTGCTCGATCACCTTCGACGGCGACACCTGGAACGGCAGCGCGGTGACCACGATGTTGTGCGCTTCCTTGGTGAAGGTCGCACGTGCGCGCACGCTGCCGTTGCCGGTCTCGTAGATGTTGCGCAGGTCATTGGCCGCGGTGATGATCTCGGCGCTGGACGGATAGTCCGGGCCCTGCACGTGCTCGCACAGGTCGCGCACGCTGGCATCGGGGTTGTCCAGCAGGTGCAGCAGCGCGCTGACGATCTCGTTGAGATTGTGCGGCGGCACGTCGGTGGCCATGCCCACGGCGATGCCGGTGGTGCCGTTCAGCAGCAGGTGCGGCAGCCGCGCCGGCATCCAGGTCGGTTCCTGCAGGGTGCCGTCGAAGTTCGGTGCCCAGTCGGTGGTGCCCTGGCCCAGTTCGCCCAGCAGCACTTCGGCGATCGGCGTCAGCTTGGATTCGGTGTAGCGCATCGCCGCGAACGACTTCGGGTCGTCGCTGGAGCCGAAGTTGCCCTGGCCCTCGATCAGCGGGTAGCGGTACGAGAACGGCTGGGCCATCAGCACCAGTGCCTCGTAGCACGCGCTGTCGCCGTGCGGGTGGTACTTACCGATGACGTCACCGACGGTGCGCGCGGACTTCTTCGGCTTGGACGCGGCGTTCAGGCCCAGCTCGCTCATCGAATAGATGATGCGGCGCTGCACCGGCTTCAGGCCGTCGCCGATGAACGGCAGGGCGCGGTCCAGGACCACGTACATCGAGTAGTCGAGGTAGGCGCGTTCGGCGTACTCGCGCAGCGGCAGTTGTTCGAATCCGTGGAACACGGGGCGGGCAAGTTCGGTCATGCGGCGTTGTTACCTGTTGTCAGGAGGCGGCGACGGCGGTCGCCGCTCGCAATCCTGTGATTATCCGGATGCGGCGGGGGATGCCAAGCCGCGTGCAGGGTCCAGCCCGGTTTCCAGGCCGTGGCCGGCCCGTGCCAGGTAGCGCCCCGGCGGCAGCCCGAAGTGGCGGCGGAACACGGTGACGAAGGCGCTGGCGCTGCTGAAGCCCAGTGCGTGGGCGATGTCGGCCACGCTGCGGCCGTCGGTCAGCTGGCGCAGGGCCTCGGACAGGCGGGCCTGCTGCCGCCACTGGGCGAAGCTGAGCGTGGTCTCATCGCGGAAGTGGCGGGTCAGGCTGCGCGGCGACAGGCCGGCCCAATGCGCCCATTCGGCCAGGCTGCGCTCGTCGGAGGGGTCGGCCAGCAGCTGCGAGGCGATCTTCAGCAGGCGCCGGTCGTGCGGCATCGGTAGATGCATGCGCTGGCGTGGCGCGGTGCGGATCTCGTCCAGCAGCACCTCGATGATGTGCTGGCGCTCGGGTGTGGTGTCATAGCCCAGCGGCCATTCGCAGATGCGGTCGGCCAGCGCCTGCGCCAGCTTGGACAGGCCCAGCACGCAGGGATCGGCAGGCAGGGTGGCGCAGGCCGGCGCGGCCAGTGCCATGCCCCAGCCGCGCAGCGGGCCGTCGAGGGTGACCGTATGCGGCTCCAGCGGCGGCATCCAGCCAGCCGAGCCCGGCGCCAGTGACCACGTCCCGTGCGAGGTGCGGGTGGTCAGCAGGCCACGTTCGACGCAGATCAGCTGCGCGCGCTGGTGGTGGTGCCAGTCCACTTCACGGACCAGGCCCAAGGGGCTGTCGAAGCGGAAAGCGACAACCGGTGGCCCGTCATTGCGCTCGAACCAATCCAGGGCGTCGTCGCGCAACAACCGCTTGGGAGGGGGGATTTCTGCCTTGTTCATCATATCCGCTGGCTGAAATGTGTCATCCATTGGCTGAATTGTACTACCGGGCCACCTGACCAGATCATTAAGGTAGGCGCCTTCATTGATCCAGCCCACTGCTGCAACACAGCATTCGATGCCAGATCGAATATTTCCATTGAGAAATATTTTTTTTGGAAGAGAATGCTCCCCCATGATCTGTCCTGCAACCACTCCCCCCAGCTTCGGCCTGCTGCTGCGCCAGGTGCGCGACGGCCTGGTCCGTCAACTCGACGCATCCATGGCTGAAGAAGACCTGGGTATCGGTTTCACCCACTACATCGGGTTGAAGGTGCTTTCCAACATGGCCCCGTGCACGGCCAACGAGCTGGCCCAGGCCATCGACCAGGTGCCCAGTGCGGTCACCCGCCTATTGGACAAGCTGGAGGCGCTGGGCTGCGTCCGCCGCGAGCCGCATGCGCAGGATCGGCGGGCGCTGCAGATCGTACTGACCGATGAAGGCCGCGCGCTGTGGGCGCGGCTGAAGCTGCGTGGCGACGCGGTGATGGATTACGCCCTGCGTGATCTTTCCGCCGACGAGCGCACGCTGCTGCTGTCCCTCCTTACCCGAATCCGCGATTCCCTGACGACCCCATGAACCCGATCCCGCATTCCACTCTCCGCCGGTCCGGGCGCGCGCTGCTGGTGTCAGCGCTGGCCCTGGCCCTGGCCGCCTGCGCCAGCAGTCGTGGCCTCAACCCGCAGGGCCACGTGCTTGACGTGGACAGCCTGCACAGCGAACGCACCTTGGCCGACACCGACCTGAGCGCCACCGGCTTCCCGGCGCGGGACTGGTGGAAGGCGCTGGGCGATGCGCAGCTGGACGCGCTGGTTGCCGAGGGCCTGGCCGGCCACCCGAGCCTGGACGCCGCCGACGCGCGTCTGCGCCAGGCCCAGTCGCAGGTGGGTACCGCGCGCGCCGACCGACTGCCGAGCCTGTCGGTGTCCGGTGGCTACACCGGCCTGCGCCTGCCCGAGTCGATGGCAGGCAGCGAGATGGGTGGCCATTACGCCGGCAGCAGCCAGGTCGCCTTTGACTTCAGCTATGGCGTGGACCTGTGGGGTGGCAAGCGCGCTGCCTGGGAAGCGGCCGTGGACGGCGCCCATGCCGCCACCGTCGAAGCCCAGGCTGCACGCCTGAACCTGTCCACCGGCATCACCCAGGCCTATGCCGATCTGGCCTATGCATGGCAGCTCAATGACGTGGCCGAAGAAGAGCTGGCCCGCTCGCAGAAATCGCTGGAGCTGACCCGCCAGCGCCGCAGCGCCGGCATCGACAGCGACCTGCAGGTGCGCCAGGCCGAGGCCCGGGTACCGGCCGCGCAGCAGCAGGTGCAGGCCGCACAGCAGCGCATCGACGCGGCCCGCACCGCACTGGCCGCGCTGGTTGGCAAGGGCCCGGACCGTGGCCTGTCGATCCAGCGCCCGCAGCCGCTGAACCCGGTGGCGCTGCAGCTGCCGGGCGTGCTGCCCAGCGAACTGCTGGGCCGTCGCCCCGACATCGTCGCCGCGCGCTGGCGCGTGGAAGCGGCCGACAAGCAGATCAAGGTGGCAAAGACCAAGTTCTACCCGAGCTTCAACCTGACCGCGCTGGCCGGCGTGGTTGCCCCGAACGTGGGTGACCTGCTGAAGAGCAGTTCCACCTTCGCCTACATCGGCCCGGCGCTGAGCCTGCCGATCTTCGAAGGCGGCAAGCTGCGCGCCAACCTGGCCAACACCGATGCGCAGTACGACCTGGCGGTGGCCAACTACAACCAGACCGTGCTCGATGCGCTGCGCGACGTGGCCGACCAGGTCAACGCGGTGCGCTCGCTGGCGCAGCAGGCGCATTCGCAGCAGCAGGCCGTGGACACCGCACGCTCGGCCTTCGACCTGGCCCAGCAGCGCTACCGCGCCGGCATCGGCAGCTACCTGGACGTGCTGACCGCGCAGTCCACGCTGTTGCAGTCGCAGCAGCAGCTGGCCGGCCTGCAGTCGCAGCAGGTGCAGACCTCGGTGCGCCTGAGCAAGGCGCTGGGCGGTGGTTTCCAGCCCGCTGACGCCGACCGCGCACCGATCGCCTCCCATTCCGATTCCTCGCATTCCTGAAGACTTCCGCCATGAGCCAGACCCAAGACACCGCGGCCCCGGCCGCCTCCAACCGCCGCGGCAACCTGCTGCGCGGCCTGTTCGTGATCGTCGTGCTGCTGCTTGCCGCACTGGCGCTGTGGTACTTCATGTTCGGCCGTTGGTTCGAAGAGACCGACGACGCCTACGTGCAGGGCAACCAGGTACAGATCACCCCGCTGGTGGCCGGTACCGTGGTCGCCATCAACGCCGATGACGGCATGCGCGTGGAGCGCGGCCAGCTGCTGGTGCAGCTGGACCCGTCCGATACATCGGTGGCGCTGCAGCAGGCCGAAGCCAACCTGGCCAAGACCGTGCGCCAGACCCGTGGCCTGTACCGCAGCGTGGAAGGTGCGCAGGCGGACTTGAACGCCCGCCAGGTGACCCTGAAGCGCGTGCGCGACGACTTCGCCCGCCGCAAGGACCTGGCCGCCACCGGCGCCATTTCCAATGAAGAACTGGCCCACGCCCGTGACGAGCTGGCCGCTGCCGAAGCCGCGGTGGCCGGTTCGCGCGAGACCGTCGAGCGCAACCGCGCGCTGGTCGACGACACCGTGATCGCCACCCAGCCGGACGTGCAGGCGGCCGCCGCGCAGCTGCGCCAGGCCTTCCTCAACAACGCCCGCGCCGGCATCGTCGCGCCGGTCACCGGCTACGTTGCCCGTCGTTCGGTGCAGGTCGGCCAGCGCGTGCAGCCGGGCAACGCGCTGATGGCGGTAGTGCCGACCGAGCAGATGTGGGTCGAGGCCAACTTCAAGGAAACCCAGCTGCGCCACATGCGCCTGGGCCAGGAAGTGGAGCTGAAGTCGGACCTGTACGCCGGTGACGTGAAGTACAAGGGTCGCATCCAGAGCCTGGGCCTGGGCACCGGCTCGGCGTTCTCGCTGCTGCCGGCGCAGAACGCCAGCGGCAACTGGATCAAGATCGTGCAGCGCGTGCCGGTCCGCATCGCCATCGATGCCAAGCAGCTGGCCGAACACCCGCTGCGCATCGGCCTGTCGATGAAGGCTGAAGTGAGCCTGCGCGACCAGAAGGGCGAAGTGCTGCCGAGCACTGCGGCCAAGGGCACGGTGTTCGACACCGACGTGTATGCCAAGCAGCTGCATGATGCCGACGAGGTGATCCATACGATCATCCAGGGCAACCTGCCGCAGCAGCAGGCGAAGGTGGGCTGAGGTCGCCATGTCCGCACAAGCTCCAGCCGCGCCCGGCGCTCCGGGTGCACCGGCGGCGCCGGGTGCGGCCTCCGGGTTCCTGCCGCCCAGCGTCGCCCTGTGTACCGTCGGCCTGGCGATGGCCTCGTTCATGCAGGTGCTCGATACCACCATCGCCAACGTCTCGCTGCCGACCATCGCCGGCAATCTCGGTGCCAGTTCGCAGCAGGCGACCTGGGTCATCACCTCGTTCGCGGTCAGCACGGCCATCGCGCTGCCGCTGACCGGCTGGCTCAGCCGCCGTTTCGGCGAACGCAAGCTGTTCGTCTGGGCCACGCTGGCCTTTGTCATCACCTCGCTGCTGTGCGGCCTGGCGCAGAGCATGGGCATGCTGGTGGTGTCGCGTGCGCTGCAGGGCTTCGTGGCCGGCCCGATGTACCCGATCACGCAGTCGCTGCTGGTCTCGATCTACCCGCGTGAGAAACGTGGGCAGGCATTGGCGCTGCTGGCGATGATCACGGTGGTAGCGCCGATCTGCGGCCCCATCCTCGGTGGCTGGATCACCGACAACTACAGCTGGGAATGGATCTTCCTGATCAATGTGCCGCTGGGCATCTTTGCCGCGCTGGTGGTGGGCAACCAGTTGAAGGGGCGCCCGGAGCACATCGAGAAGCCGAAGATGGACTATGTCGGCCTGGTCACCTTGGTGATCGGTGTCGGTGCGCTGCAGCTGGTGCTCGACCTGGGCAATGACGAGGACTGGTTCTCGTCGATGAAGATCGTGGTGCTGGCGTGTGTGGCTGTGGTCACGCTGACGGTGTTCCTGATCTGGGAACTGACCGACAAGGATCCGATCGTCGACCTGAAGCTGTTCCGGCATCGCAACTTCCGCGCCGGTACGCTGGCGATGGTGGTGGCGTACGCGGCGTTCTTCAGCGTGGCCCTGCTGATTCCGCAGTGGCTGCAGCGTGACATGGGTTACACCGCGATCTGGGCGGGCCTGGCGACGGCGCCGATCGGCATCCTGCCGGTGATCATGACCCCGTTCGTGGGCAAGTACGCATCGCGCTTCGACATGCGCATGCTGGCCACGGTCGCGTTCATCGTGTTGTCGATGACCAGTTTCCTGCGTTCGAACTTCAACCTGCAGGTGGACTACACCCACGTGGCCGGCGTGCAGTTGATCATGGGCATCGGCGTCGCGCTGTTCTTCATGCCGGTGCTGCAGATCCTGCTGTCGGACCTGGATGGGCGCGAGATCGCGGCGGGCTCCGGCCTGGCCACCTTCCTGCGTACGCTGGGCGGCAGTTTCGCGGCGTCGCTGACGACGTGGCTGTGGGCGCGGCGCACCCAGGTGCACCATGCTGACCTGACCGAGCACATCTCGGTCTATCAGCCGGGCATGCAGGACCAGGTGACGGCGATGGGGCAGGGCGACCTGCAACATGGTGCCGCGGTACTGAACAACATGATCAACCACCAGGCATCGCAGATGGGCTTCAACGACATCTTCTTCCTGCTGGGCTGGATCTTCCTGGCGATCATCGCGTTCCTGTGGCTGGCCAAACCGCCGTTCGGCGCAGGCGCAGGTGCGGCCGCCGGCGGCGGGCACTGAAAACTCCCTGGAAACACGTGCTGTATTTTGACCCCGCCGCAAGGCGGGGTTTTTGTTTGTGCAACGCGGGTCGCACGGGCCCTGCCGTTGGGGGAGTGCAGCGGCGCAGGTTCAGCGCGTGCGATAGATGCGCTTGAACACCACCCGATCACGGAACAATCGGGAAATGGCCCACATTCCCGCCACAAGTACGGCGCCGCACGTGATCCAGCCGGCAGTGGCCTGCAATCGGCTGCCGACCAGTGCGCCGCAGATGATGGCGGCGACAAAGACGAACATTACGGCCTCCTTCGATGCGCTGTAGTGGACCTCGGCCTGGCATCCCACGCATACGCGTACGCCGTGGTTCGAGCCGGTGTGGCAGTGAGGGCAGATGATGCTGCGCTGCATTGGGGCGTCCTTTGGGGAAGGGGGGCGCTGGTCAGGTCGTGGCGATAGACCTGCAACCGGCTCCCGTAAATCTGCCTTCCACCGAAAAGGAATCGGGTAGATCTCCGACTAGGAAAAGTACGAATTGAACGCGTAACGTGAATTGCGACCCAAAAGGAGGCCGTTCAGGGTTTGGTGACGACGCGCCGGGAGGAGGTATGCACCCGCGGGTGACGCCTGGGTGGTGCGAGATACGACAGTTCGAGCGGTAGATGCGATGCCACGCTCGCCAAACCCCGGAAACGAAAAAACCCGCTTTCGCGGGTTTGATCATCTTGAGTCGTGGTGCCCAGGAGAGGACTCGAACCTCCACGGTTTTACCCGCTAGTACCTGAAACTAGTGCGTCTACCAATTCCGCCACCTGGGCGACTCAGGAGACGAATTGTGCGGTACGGCAGAGGATGTGTCAACAACATTTCACAGCTCTTTCTGCGGCTGCACGCCCAGGTGAAGCAGCAGGCTGCGCATTGCCGATGACAACTGCGCCCACTCGGCAAAACAGGCGCACAGGCGGCGCTGTGCCCACGCATCGGCGAGCGGTACGGCGACGGTATGCGTGCTTCGCCGATGCTGGCGGGCGATGGTCCGCGGCACGATGCCGATACCAATGTCGTGGCCGACCATGATGCACACCCCTTCGAAGGTCTTCATGCGGATGCGCACGTCCAGGCGCCGCCCGATGTCGCGTGCCTGGTCCTCGATGTAGGTCTGCAGTGCATTGCCATCGGCCAGGGCGACGAAAGTCTCGCCGGCAACATCGGCGAAGGCCAGGCTGCGCCGCGATGCGAGGCGATGGTCTGCGGGCAGCAGCATCACCAGTGGATCTTCGGCCACCACATGCTGCTGCAGGCCGGCAGCGTCGACCGCATCACTGATGATGCCGGCCTTGGCCTGGCCAGCGCTGATCGCACGCACGACTTCGGGGCTGGTGCGCTCCAGCAGTTCCACGTGCAGGCGTGGGCGTTCGGCCAGCCACGGTGCCAGCCGCGAGGGCAGGTAGTTGGTCAGCGCAGCGGTATTGGCATACAGATGCAGGGTACCGCGCGCGCCATGCGCGAATGCCTGCAGTTCGCCGCGCAGCTGCGCCTGCTGCTGCAGGATCAGGCGTGCATGGTGGGCGAGGGCGGCGCCGGCTTCAGTCAGGCTGACGCCACGCGGATGGCGGTTCAGCAGCACGGTGCCGGCATCGGCTTCGATCGTGCGCAGGCGTTCGCTGGCCGAAGCCAGGGCCAGGTTCGCCTGCGCCGCGCCGGCCGTGATGCTGCCCGCCTCGGCAATCGCCAGGAACAGGCGCAGGTCGGCGATATCCATCCGCATGTCATGCCCTCATCGCAACGCCCGAGCCTTCGGATCAGCCGAAGGGTGGGCCGGGAAGACCGCATTGTGCGCCGGGCGACGGCCCGATCCAATCAAGGCATGAATGAATCGATGTACTTCTACGTGCTGCTGGTGGTGGTGTTCGTGCTGGCTGGCGTGGTCAAGGGCGTGACCGGCATGGGGTTGCCGACCGTGGCGATGGGGCTGCTCGGTGGCGCGCTGTCGCCGGTGGCGGCGGCATCGATGCTGTTCATCCCCACCTTTGTCACCAATGCGTGGCAGCTGTTGTCCGGGCCGTCGCTGGGCCCCATCGTGCGGCGCCTGTGGCCGATGATGCTGGCGGTGGTGGCGGTGACACTGGGTTCGGCGGCGCTGCTGGTGCGGGTCGATCGCACCTGGTCGCGCGTTGCGCTGGGAGTGGCGCTGGTGGTCTATGCCGTCTATGCCCTGCTTGCACCGGTGTTTCGCGTGCCGCAGCGGCGCGAGCGTTGGCTGGGGCCGCTGGTGGGGGCATTGTCGGGCGTGGTGACCGGCGCCACCGGCGTGTTCGTGATGCCGGCGGTACCGTATCTGCAGTCGCTGGGATTGCAGCGCGAGGAGCTGGTGCAGGCGTTGGGGCTGGCCTTCACTGTGTCGACGATTTCGCTGACCACCGGCCTGGTGCTGCATGGCGCATTCGGCATCCAGCAGCTGGGGCTGAGTGCGTTGGCGGTGCTGCCGGCATTGCTGGGCATGTGGCTGGGGCAGGTGATCCGGCAGCGCATCAGCGCACGGGTGTTCCGCGCCTGTTTCCTCGGGTTCCTGCTGCTGCTTGGGCTGGAGCTGGTGTTGCGGCCGCTGTTCTGATGCCGGTGGCCGCAATGCCGGATTCCGGGCATGAAAAAACCCGCTTTCGCGGGTTTTTCTCATTCTCGACGTGGTGCCCAGGAGAGGACTCGAACCTCCACGGTTTTACCCGCTAGTACCTGAAACTAGTGCGTCTACCAATTCCGCCACCTGGGCGTCGAGGAGCGAGATTATGGGGTGTTGTGACGGGGGTGTCAACACCTGTGCCCGGTATGCCTGCGAGGGGGCTCACAAGGGCAGCCAGGCCCCCATGCATCCCACCCGTTTGCCGTCTGGATTGCCGCACGTTTTGGCCCGATGATGCAGCGCTGACCGATGCGGCGCAGGGAGCATGCCTGCCGTGGTCGGGTTGGAAACGAGATCCTGGCATGCAGCAGCAAGGAGTGAATGGTGGAGTGTCGGTCGTGCGGTGCGCCCCTGCGGGCAGCAATGCGGGTGTGTGCCTACTGTGGAAGCCTGGCGGAAGAGGCAGCGGCGGTCGGGCCCGCGATGGATGCCGGGAGTGCCGGCGAAGCGGAGCCGCGTGCCCTGGAGGCCTCCTTGCGTCGCGAGCTCGCGTTTCTTGTCGAGCAGCAGGTTGAAACCGGTCATCCGAGCATTGCCCGGAAGATTGAAAACGTCGAGCGGAGGCTCGGCGCACTTTTGCAGCAAACAGGGGGAGTGTAAGTGTCGGATGCAGCAGATTCCTTCGTCGAGAAAACCTTCGACGAGTTCACCGAAAAGACCGAAATCACGCATGTCCAGCAGTTCATGTGGGGAGAGGGCAACCTCTACATCCGCGATTACCTGGACGAGGTCGCCATCAGCTCGGAAAATCTGAGCGCGTTCAATGCCCGGTTTACACTGCGGCGTGTCAAGACGGCTGAGCTCGATGTCCTTGTGCTCGATTGCGTGGTGATCCGTGCCGATGATTGGTTCCATGCGCGCGATGGTGTGATCATCTTCAATTGCGACCAGGTCAATCAACGGGTCGAGTTCACCGAGCAGGACACCCAGGTCGAGCACATCGGTGGCCAGCTGTTCTGCTTCGAGAATGGGCGTTACATCATCTCCGAAGCGCTTCTGAAGATGATCTGCGCTGCTCAGGTCCTGAAAGTGCGCATCCAGGGCGCGACCGTCCATTCGGATCCGCCGCTGGACTGGTGCCAGGGATTCCAGAAGTACTGCAGGCAGTTCTACAACAACGTCTACGATGCCAGCGCCTGGCCCGAAGCGGTGGCCGGTGGCCTGCCGCCGCCGGCGAAGACGGGGTGTTTCATTGCCACGGCGGCCATGGGCTCATATGAGGATGGCAGCGTGCGGGTGCTGCGGCGGTATCGGGACCGCGTGCTGCGCAGGACAGCGGCAGGCCGCCGCTTTGTCAGGCTCTACTATCGCTGCTCGCCGCCGGTGGCTCGCCTGATCGAGGGCAGTGCGCTGGCCCGTGGCGCTACGCGGGTGCTGCTTGTTGCACCGCTGGCTGCGTGGGCGCGCCGTCGCCTGTCTGCCAACATGATCGAGGCCTGACTGCATGGCGCTCATTGATGTCGTTGCGTTCGAGAACACTGCGCAGGACTTCGTCTGGAAGTTTCCCTCCACCCGCCTGAGGTGGGGTTCGCAGCTGGTGGTGAAGCCCGGCCAGGTCGCGTTCTTCGTCTACCGCGGCACCATCCGCGAGGAGGTGCGCGAAGGGACGATTACGCTCGATACGCACAATCTGCCTTTCCTGACCACGCTCACCAGCGTGCCGTTCGGAATGGACAGTCCGTTCCAGGCCGAAGTCTGGTTCGTCAATCTCGTCTCGAAGCTGGACAACCTGTGGGGGACCCGTCGCCCGATCCAGCTGGAGGATCCCCGATACGGCGTGGTCGTGCCGGTGCGCGCCTATGGCCAGTACGGTTTCCGGATCACCGACGCGCGGCGGTTCCTGGAGTCGCTGGTGGGGGCGGGGACCGGCTTTTCGGCCGGGCAGGTGGTCGAGTACTTCACCGGGGTGGTGCTGCAGGCCGTCAACGTGCACCTGGCGCGCGCGCTGACGACGCTGCGCATCTCCGTCGTCGAAGCGTCGCTGCACCTTGAGGAGATTGCTGCGCAATGCAGTGCGGCCATCGATGAAGAGATGGGTCAATTCGGTGTCAGCGTCGTCAATTTCTACTTCCACTCGGTCAACGTACCGGAAGACGATCCGAGCTTCCGGCGGCTGAAGGAACTGAAGGAAAAGACGGCTGAGCTGAACATGCTGGGGCGCGATATCTACCAGTACGACAGGTCGATCGACGTGTTGAAAACCGCAGCGGCCAACGAAGGCAACCCGGCGGTGCAGGCCGGGCTGGGGCTCGGTGCTGGCCTGGGGTTGGGGCGGGGCATGGCAAGTCAGCTGGATGCGCTGACGCCGCGCCTGCCGGCACAGCCTCCCTCGCTTCCTGTCGCCACGCAGTACTTCCTGGCCGTGGACGGCAATGCGTCGGGGCCTCACGGCCTTGAGCAGGTGTTGCGCCTCCTGCGTGAGCGTCGCATCACTGTGGAGACACTGGTCTGGCATGAGGGATTGTCTGCCTGGAAGGCGGTGCGGGAGATCCCGCCGCTTGCAGAAGGGGGCATGCCACCGATCCCGGGTGACCCGCCGCCGCTGCCCTAGCGCCTCTACCGGTTATCCGCCGGGACGCCGATGGCGGCGTCCCGTTTCCATGCCGCCATTGCTGGCGTGGGGGACGGGCATAACGCAAAAACCCCGCCATGGCGGGGTTCTGTGCGGCCGAAGCCTTGAAACGTGGTGCCCAGGAGAGGACTCGAACCTCCACGGTTTTACCCGCTAGTACCTGAAACTAGTGCGTCTACCAATTCCGCCACCTGGGCGTTCCAGAGGCGCAATTGTGAAGATGAATCCGCAGGCTGTCAACGACTTCCTGAATATTTTTCACGCAAGGCCTTCAAGACGGCCACTGACCCGTTCTGCACGCCGTCAACGGCTACCATGTAGGGCGATGACTACCAAAAAACCAAGCAAGGGCGGGAGCACCTCCCGCAGCCAGGGCCCGAAGAAGGGCGCCAAGGCGGGCGCAGCCCGCACCACCAAGCCGGGCAAGCCGTTGCCGGGCTGGTTCCCCGAATTGAATGAAGGCGGCGCACCACCGCGTGGCCGCAAGGTCCGCAATTCCGACGCGCCAGGCCCGACCCCGGGCCGCAAGCTGCCGCCGACCGGCAAGGTGATCGACGATCCCTATGCCGCGCGTGAAGCGGAGAAATACGAACAGCCCATCGCCAGCCGCGAGGCCATCCTGGCCCTGCTGGAGCGCTGCGAAGGGCCGCAGACCGCCGAGGAACTGGGCGCACGCCTGGGCCTGACCGCACCCGATCGTGCCGAAGCGCTGTCGCGCCGGCTCGGTGCCATGGTCCGTGATGGCCAGCTGGTGCAGAACCGCCGTGGCGGCTTCGCCCCGATCCAGACCCTGAACCTGGTCACCGGCGTGGTGATCGCCAACCCGGAAGGGTTCGGCTTCCTGCGCCCGGTCGAGGGGGGCGACGACCTGTTCCTGCCCCCGTATGAAATGCGCAAGGTCATGCACGGTGACAAGGTGCTGGCCCGCGTGACCGGCATCGACCACCGTGGCCGTCGCGAAGGCAGCATTGCGCGCGTGCTCGAACGCGGCATGACCCGCCTGATCGGTCGCTTCAGCATTGAAATGGGCATCAATTACGTGGTGCCCGATGACAAGCGCATCCAGCGCAACGTGCAGGTACCGCCGGACCAGACCGGTGGCGCGCGCGATGGCCAGCTGGTGGTCTGCGAACTTACCCAGGCGCCGGACAGCCGCCGCCCGCCGATCGGCCGCATCATCGCCGTGCTCGGCGACAAGCTGACCGCATCGCTGGTGGTGGAGACCGCCATCCACGGCCACGAGCTGCCGTTCGAGTTCCCGCAGGAGGTGCTGGACGAAGCCGCCTCGGTGCCGATGGTGGTTGAACCGGCGATGATCGGCGACCGTGTCGATCTGCGCAGCACGCTGCTGGTCACCATCGACGGTGAAGATGCCAAGGACTTCGACGACGCGGTGTACTGCGAGCCGAATGCCGACGGTTTCCGCCTGGTGGTGGCGATTGCCGATGTTTCGAACTACGTCCGTCCCGGCACGCCGCTGGACGAGGAAGCGCAGAAGCGTGCGACTTCGGTCTACTTCCCCGGCTTCGTGGTGCCGATGCTGCCGGAGACGCTCTCCAACGGCATCTGTTCGTTGATGCCGAAGGTCGACCGCATGTGCTTCGTCTGCGACATGCAGATCGACCGCGACGGCCTGGTGACGCATTCGCGCTTCTACGAGGCGGTGATGAACTCGCACGCGCGCCTGACCTATACCCAGGTGTGGAAGGCGGTGGGCGAGGACGATGCCGATACCAAGGCCTGGATGGGTGACCTGCTGCCGCAGGTGCAGCGCCTGCACCAGCTGTACAAGGTGCTGTCCAAGGCACGCGCCAAGCGCGGTGCCATCGAGTTCGAAAGCAGTGAAGTACGCTTCGTGCTGGACAACCGCGGTGAAGTGACCCAGGCCGGCATGCTGGTGCGCAACGACGCGCACAAGCTGATCGAGGAATGCATGATCGCGGCCAACGTCGAGGCAGCGAAGTACCTGCTGTCGCGCCACGTGCCGGCCCCGTACCGCATCCACGAGAAGCCGCCGGAGACCAAGTACGCCGACCTGCTGGAATTCCTCAAGGAGTTCAAGCTGAGCCTGCCGCCGTGGTCCAAGGTGCGCCCGGGTGACTACACCAAGCTGCTGAAGAAGATCCGCGACCGCCCCGATGCCACGCTGCTGGAATCGGTGCTGCTGCGCAGCCAGAGCCTGGCGATCTACAGCCCGGAGAACCACGGCCACTTCGGCCTGGCGCTGGAGGCGTACGCGCACTTCACCTCGCCGATCCGTCGCTATCCCGACCTGCTGGTGCACCGCGCGATCAAGCATGCGCTGTCCGGCAAGCCGTTGGACAAGTTCACCTACAACGCGCGCGAAATGGCTGCGCTGGCGCTGCAGTGCTCCGAGCGTGAGCGCCGTGCCGATGAAGCCGAGCGCGAGGTCGACGAGCGCTACCGCGCGGCGTGGATGGAAAAGCACGTGGGTGGCCAGTTCGATGGCGTGATCAGCGGCGTGACCAGCTTCGGCCTGTTCGTCGAGCTGGATGAGTCGAAAGTGCAGGGCCTGGTGCACGTGACCCAGCTGCCGCAGGACTATTACAAGTTCGACGCGACCCGCAAGACGCTGACCGGCGAGCGCCGCGGCAGCAGCTACCGTCTGGGCGATCGCGTGCGGATCCTGGTGCTGAAGGCCAGCATGGAAGAACGCAAGATCGACTTCCGCCTGGTCGAGCACAAGGGCGAGGACGAAGGCGAGGGCCTGCCGCCACTGCCGGAGCGCGGCAAGCCGGCCAAGCGGACGAAGAAGCAGTATTGAAAGGTGTGCCGACCAACGGTCGGCACCTACTTCAGCTGGTGGGTGCCAACCGTTGGTTGGCACATCCCTCACCCGGTAGGTGCCAACCTTGGTTGGCACGACGTTACGGAGGACCGCAGATGCAGGGTCAACCCGAATACAGTGGCGGCTGCCAGTGCGGCGCGATCCGCTTCCAGGCGCGTGGCGCGCTCACCGACAGCTCGATCTGCCATTGCCGGATGTGCCAGAAGGCCTTCGGTGCCTACTACGCGCCGCTGGTCTCGGTGCGCGGCGTGCAGTTCAGCTGGACCCGCGGCCAGCCGCGCTATTTCCAGTCGTCCAACGTGGTGCGGCGGGGCTTCTGCGCCGACTGCGGTACGCCGCTGACCTACGAGGCGCCGGACGGCGTGGCGGTGGCGGCCGGTGCCTTTGACGAACCCGAGCGCCTGCCGCCGACGATCCAGTACGGGGTCGAGCGCAAGCTGCCGTTCGTCGATACGTTGGCCAGCCTGCCGGCCCGTCGTACCGAGGAAGACATCGCCGCGCTGGATTTCCTGGCCACGATCGTGTCCCACCAGCATCCCGACCACGACACCCCACACTGGCCGCCGCGCAGCCGGTAACGCACCTGTAGAGCCGAGCCCACGCTCGGCTGGCGGGTCGCCGCAGCCTGAACCCAAGGCCGCCGGGTGCAGGCTCGGCTCTACAGGCGGGCCCGCCGCAGCGCCCGGCCCGCCGATGCTCTACCATAGCCACCCCCTTTCCGGTCCCCGCCCGCATGAGCAAGAACAGCCAGTGGATTGTCGGCGTCAACGCCGTCGCCTCCTCCATCGAGAACGACGCCGAGAACGTCCGCGAAGTGCTGGTCGAGGCCGGTGCGAAGAACCCGCGCCTGACCGAGATCGAGGAAAACGCCCGCCGCAAGGGCATCGACGTGCGCAAGGTGAACAGCCAGGCGCTGGATGGCGTGGGTGGTTCGGTGCGCCACCAGGGCGTGGCCGCGCGCTATGCCGCCGCCCGTACCTACAGCGAGAACGAGCTGGAAGGCCTCGTCACTGCCGCCGAGGGCAAGGCCCTGCTGCTGGTGCTGGACGAGGTGCAGGACCCGCACAACCTCGGCGCCTGCCTGCGTTCGGCCGCTGCCGCCGGTGCGACCGCAGTGATCATCCCCAAGGACAAGTCGGCCACGGTCAATGCCACCGTGCGCAAGACCTCGGCCGGTGCCGCCGATCTGATCCCGGTGGTGGCGGTGACCAACCTGTCGCGCTGCCTGAAGGACCTGCAGAAGCAGGGCGTGTGGATCTATGGTCTGGCCGGCGAAGCCACCGCTTCGCTGTACCAGCTGGACCTGAAGGGCAACATCGCCCTGGTGCTGGGTGGCGAAGCCGACGGCCTGCGCCGACTGACCCGCGAGAACTGCGATGGCCTGGTCAAGATCCCGATGCCGGGCGAGATCGAGAGCCTGAACGTCTCCGTCGCCGCCGGCGTCAGCCTGTTCGAGGCCGTGCGCCAGCGCGGTTGATCTGTAGAGCCGAGCCCACGCTCGGCTGCTCTTCGTTGCAGCCGAGCGTGGGCTCGGCTCTACAGGACGGGCCTCAGCCCGCGCTGCCGCCCAGCGCCTTGAACAGGGTCACGTCGTTGTTCAGCTGGCCCTGGCGCACGCGCGCCAGTGACAGCTCGGCGTCGCGCCGGGTCTGCTGTGCCTCCAGCCAGGTGCGCAGATCGGTGGCACCCACGCGGTAGCGCACTTCCTGCGCGCGCTCTACTTCCACCGCTTCGTCATACGAAGCCTGCGAGGCCGCCACCTGGCGCGCCAGCTGCTCACGTGCCGACAGCGCGTTGTCCACTTCCGAGAGCGCGGTGTACAGCGTCTTGCGGAAGTTGGTTGCAGCAATCTGGTACGCCGTACCGGCGATGTCGGTATCCAGCTGCGCGCGCTGCAGGTTGAGGAACGGCAATGACAGGCCGGCGCCCAGCGTGGCCACCGGGTTGCGCAGCACATCGCTCAGCGAGGTTGCACTGGAGCCGAGGCTGCCGGTCAGGCTCAATGCCGGGTAGTACTGGGTCGCGGTGACCTTGATGGTCTTCAGGCTGTTGCGCAGGCGCAGTTCGGCTGCGCGCAGGTCGGGACGGCGGCCGAGCAGGTCGGTCGGCAGGCCTTCGTTGATCCCGGGGCTGCGTGCGGCCAGCAGGTCCTGCGGTTCGTCCTGCTGTGGCCACGGCGTGCCGTCCAGCAGCACGGTCAGCGCATTGCGCACTTCCACCCGCTGCTGTTCCAGCGCGCTCTGTGCGGAACGTTGCGACTGCAGGTTCTGCAGTGCCTGGCGTACTTCCAGGCGCGATACCGCACCGGCGTCGAAGCGGGCCTGGACCAGTTCGCGGGTACGTTCCAGCCGCTCCAGGTTGGCCTGGCCGGTGGCGATCGACTGGTTGAGATAGGCCAGGTTCCAGTACTGGGTGATGGTGTCGCCGATCACCAGCAGCGCGGTGTTCTGCCGGTCTTCCTCGCTGGCCTCGGCTTCCCAGCGGGCGATGTCGCGCTGGGTGCGCAGGCGGCCCCACAGATCGACCTCCCAGCCCAGCGAAACGCCGGTGGAATAGCTGCGACGCCAGTCATCAGCCTGGTCGGTGGCGCGGCTGGCGCTGCCACTGACCCCGGAAGACGAAGGCTGCGGCCACAGCGCGTTGCTGGCCAGGCCAGCCTGCAGGCGCGAACGCTGCACGGCCAGACCGGCGGCGGCCAGATCGCTGTTGGCGGCCAGCGCCTGCGCCACCAGACGGTCCAGTCGTTCGTCGCCGAAGCCGGTCCACCAGGTGTCCTGGCGGATGTCGCGGCCGGATGTATCCAGGCTGCTGCGCGGGTCGTCGGCGGGTGCATTGAGGGTGGCGTCGCCACGCCCGTAGCTGGCCGCCACGTCGGGGGCCTGCACCGGGTAGCGGCCCACCGATGTACAGCCTGAGAGGGCGAGCAGAACAGCGCCCGCCAGCAGCAGGCGCGAGGGAGCAGGGAAGGGCAGTCGGGTCATCATCTTCATTCGCGGGCCAGAGCCTCCACCGGGTCGAGCTGCGCGGCATTGCGCGCGGGCAGGAAGCCGAACGCCACGCCGATCAGGGTCGAGCAGGCGAAGGCGGCAACAATCGAGGCGGTGGAGAACAGCACCTGGAAGTCGCTGGCGAAGCGGCCGATCATCGAGCCCAGCAGCAGCGCCAGGCCGATGCCGAGCAGACCGCCGAGCAGGCACACCAGCACCGCTTCGATCAGGAACTGCTGGCGGATATCACTCTGCCGCGCACCGACGGCCATGCGCACCCCGATCTCGCGGGTACGCTCGGTCACCGACACCAGCATGATGTTCATCACGCCGATGCCACCGACCAGCAGCGCGATGGCGGCGATGGCGCCGATCAGCAGCGTCATTGTGCGCGTGGTCTGTTCGATGGTCTGGCGGATTTCGGCGCTGTTGCTGAGGAAGAAATCCTCGGTGCCATGGCGCAGGGTCAGCAGGCGGGTGATTGCTTCCTGCGCCGCATCCATTGGCGTGTCGTCGTCAACGCGCACGGTGATGCTGGAGACGTGGCTCTGGCCGAGCATGCGCGACATCACCGTGGTGTACGGCACCCACACGCTGAGGCTGGTGCTGCCGCCGAAACCGAAACTCTGGCGCTTGGCCACGCCGACCACGCGCGCCGGCACGTTGCCGAGCAGGATCACCTGGCCGACCGGATCGACATCGGGGAAGAACTGGGTCTGGGTGTTCTCGTCGATCACCGCCACCTGGCCGAGGCCCTTCACCGCGTCACTGTCGAAGAAGCTGCCGCTGAGCAGGGTCACACCCTTGACCCGGAAGAACTGCTCGCCGACGCCGCTGACCTGGGCGGTGGAGGACTGGTTGCGGTAACGCGCGGTGACCGAGGTCGACACGCTGGGCGTGGCGCTGTCCACGTAGCTCTGCTTTGCCAGTGCATGGGCATCGCTGGCCTTGAGCGTCTGTACCCGCGCCGAGCGCATGTCGCCGAAACCACGGCCGGGATAGACGTCGATGGTGTTGGTGCCGAGTGCGCTGATGTTCTGCAGGATCTGCTGCTGCGAGCCATTGCCCAGCGCCACCACCGAGACCACCGAGGCGATGCCGATGATGATGCCGAGCATGGTCAGGAAGGTGCGCAGCCGATGTGCGTTCATCGCCAGCAGGGCCATGCGGAATGCTTCGGTGAAGCGGTCACGGGCCGCCCGCCAGCTGTTGCCGCGGGCCACGCCGGTGCTGGCCTCGCGCTGTGCACGGTAGGTCGGCGCATTCGGGTTGGCGCGGTCGGCGATGATCTCGCCGTCGCGGATCTCGATGATGCGCTGTGCGTGTTCGGCCACGCTCATGTCGTGGGTGACGATGATGATGGTGTGGCCTTCGGCGTGCAGCTCACCGAGGATCGCCATCACTTCCTCGCCGGATTTCGTGTCGAGCGCGCCGGTGGGTTCGTCGGCCAGGATCACCTCGCCGCCGTTCATCAGGGCACGTGCAATCGACACGCGCTGCTGCTGGCCACCTGACAGCTGGCCCGGCTTGTGGTGCATGCGGTCGCTCAGGCCCAGCCGCTGCAGCAGCTGCTCGGCACGCGCGTTGCGCACTGCGCCCGGGCTGCCGGCATACACCGCCGGTACTTCCACGTTGCCGCGCGCATCCAGGTCGCCCAGCAGGTGATAGCGCTGGAAGATGAAACCGAAATGTTCGCGGCGCAGTTCGGCCAGCTCGTCCGGTTCCATCTTCCCGGTTTCGCGGCCGGCCACCTGGTAGCTGCCACGGGTGGGGCGATCGAGGCAGCCGAGGATGTTCATCAGCGTCGACTTGCCCGAGCCGGACTGGCCGACGATGGCCACCATCTCACCGGCGTGGATGTCGAGATTGACGTCGCGCAGCACGGCGATCACATCATCGCCGGCCGGGAATTCGCGTCGCAGGTCGCGCAGGCGCAGCAGCGGCGCCGTCGTGCTCATCGGCGCCCCATGCCCGGGCCGCCGACCCGCATCTGCATGCCGCCGCGGTTGCCGCCGCCGGCGCTGGCACCGGCCGCACCGGCTTCGCCCACCACCACGCGCTCGCCTTCCTTCAGCCCGGACAGGATTTCGGCCGAGGCGCCGTTGTTGATGCCCACGCTGACCTTGCGCGGCTGCGGCTGGCCCTTGTCGTCCAGCACCCGCACCATGCGCTCGTCGCCACGGCGCTTCGGTCCCAGCGCTACCGCCGGCACCATCAGTACGCCCTTGGCCTGCTTGAGCAGCACCGAGACCTGCGCGGTCATGTCGATGCGCAGCGTGCCGTCCGGGTTCTCCACGTCGAACAGCGCGTTGTAATAGACCGCGCTGCTGGAGCTGGAACTGGAGGAGCTGCTGGAGCTGGACGAATTCTCGTTGGCGATCGAGGCCGGCGCCGGATTGATCTGGCGCAGCGTGGCGTGGTACTTGCGGTCAGGATCGCCCAGCGTGGTGAAGTACACCGGCATACCGGCCTTGATCTTGACCACGTCGGCCTCGGAGATCTCGGCGTTGACGGTGACCACGTCCAGCCGCGCCAGCATGACGATGGTCGGTGCGGTCTGGTTGGCGTTCACGGTGCGGCCTTCCTCGGCCACCACCGCCACCACGGTGCCGTCCATCGGCGCGGTGATGCGGGTGTAGGCCAGGTTGGCGCGGGCGGTGCCCAGCTCGGTTTCGCGGCCCTTGATCTGTGCCTCGTAGGACTGCAGCTGGGCGCGGGCGGTCTTCAGCTGTGCCTCGGCGGCATCGTATTCCTGGCGCGAGGTGGCTTCGGCGGCCAGCATCTGCTGCTGGCGCGCGAATTCCAGTTCCGCCTGGCGCAGGGTGGCCTGCTGCACGGCACGCTGGGCGGTGACCTGGTCCAGCGAGGCCTGCGCGTTGAGCACCTGGTTCTGCTGGGTGGTGGCGTCGATCTCGGCGATCAGGTCGCCTTCCTTCACCGTGTCGCCCAGCTGTACCTTCAGCGACTTGATCTGGCCCGAGGCCTGGGCGCCGACGCTGACCAGCTTGTAGGCGTCGATCACACCGGTGGCCTCCACCGTCTGCTCGATGTCACCACGGCTGACGGGCGTGGTCGCCACCGCCGGGGCGGCGGGCTTGCGCAGCAGCCACCAGGCGGCTGCGGCGACGGCAAGGCCAAGCAGGGCGATCAGTATCAGGCGACCCCGGCGGGTCGCGGGCAGCAGGCGGAACGTCACGTCGTGGCTTCACTCTCGGGGCCGCGGAGGCGGCGTTGGTGGGCATTGTGAAGACCGGGCGATGGGCGGCTCAATCCTCGGGGTATGTCTCTATGTAACACTGTCGGTGAATACGCGTAACCACAGGTATCCCGCCCACGGGTGGATACACTGGTACGCATTGCCCCGGATGCGGTTCAGCTGCCGACACGGGATGATCGCGACATGGAGACTGAAAACACGATGCATCGACTGCTGATCGTCGACGACGACAACGACATCCGCACCCTGCTGGCCGAGCAGCTCGGCCGTGCCGGTTACCAGGTGAGTACGGCCGCCGATGGCACCGCCATGCGCCAGTTGCTGGACCGCGAGCATGTGGACCTGATCGTGCTGGACCTCAACCTGCCGCGCGAGGATGGACTGACCCTGTGCCGCGACCTGCGCGCGCGCTCGAACACGCCGGTGATCATGCTGACCGCACGCGCCGAGCCGATCGATCGCGTGCTGGGCCTGGAAATGGGCGCCGACGACTACCTGGCCAAGCCGTTCGAACCGCGCGAGCTGCTGGCGCGCATCCGCAACGTGCTGCGCCGGACCGAGGCGCTGCCGGCCAACCTGGAGCCGCTGGCGGTGCGCCGTGCGCGCTTCTCGCGGTGGGTGTTCGATCTGGAGCATCGCCACCTGGTGGACCCGGACGATCGCGTGGTGGTGCTGTCCGGCGCCGAGTTCCGCCTGCTGCGGGTGTTCATCGCCCATGCCAACAAGGTGCTGTCGCGCGAGCAGCTGGTCGCGCTCAGCAGCGGCCGCAACTACGAGGCACAGGATCGCGCGATCGACCTGCAGGTCAGCCGGCTGCGCAACAAGCTGGGCGACGACGGTGGCCCGGACGGGCTGATCAAGACCGTTCGCAACGAAGGCTATGTACTGGCCTCCTCGGTGAACCTGGAATAAGCCGCGATGAAGCGCCTGCGCCATTTCCTGTCCTCGATGGTCGGGCGGTTGTTCGTGATCCTGCTGCTGGGCATGAGCGTGGCCGCGATCGGCGCGACCATGCTGGCCACCTCCAAGCGCCAGCAGGAGTTCGAGCGGCAGAACCTGAACCGCATCGCCGACCGCCTGCAGGGCTACGTCAACCTGCTCGACGGCAATCCCGAACTGCGTGAACGCCTGCTCGAAATCGGTGGGCCGAGCGTGCGCGCGCTGCAACCCGGCGCACGCCTGGGGCGGGCCGACACGGCGTTGATGGAAGTGCTGGATGACCGGCCGGGGCCGGTCGCACGCGCACATGTGCACTTCGCTTCGTTCCGCTCCTGCATTCCCAAGCTGCAGGACCTGTTGCCGCCGCCGCCGCCCGGGCATCGCAAGCACCCGCGCGAGCGTGATCCGGCATTCATCCCGCCCAAGTGCCGTGCGGTCGACGTGACCCTCAACGACGGCACGTTGCTGAAGCTGGCGCTGGATTCGCCGGCGGTGGCGCATAACGGCATCCTCGCCGTTGATCCGTGGTTCCTGACCCTGCTGGTGCTGGCGATCGCGGTGCTGGCCTACATCGTCGCGCGCATCGCCAGCGCGCCGTTGCAGGAGCTGGCCGCCGCCGCCGAAGACCTGGGCGACGACCTGCAGCGCGATCCCCTTCCGCTGCGCGGGCCGCGCGAGGTGCAGCGTGCCGCCGAAGCCTTCAACGCCATGCAGCACCGCCTGCAGCGGCACTTGGCCGAGCGCACACAGATGCTGGCGGCGATCACCCATGACCTGCAGACCCCGCTGACCCGCCTGCGCCTGCGCCTGGAGAATGTCAGCGACGAGGTACTTCGCGAGCGCCTGATCGGCGATCTGGCCGCGATGCAGGCGTTGGTGCGCGAAGGCCTGGAGCTGGCGCGCAGTGCCGAGAGCGCCGAGCAGCGTGCCGCACTGGACCTGGATTCGCTGCTGGAGAGCATCGTTGAAGATACCGCCGAGGGCGGCGGTGATGTCGTCTTCGAAGGGGGCAGCGGAGCGGTGTTGATGTTGCGTCCGCTGGCCATGCACCGCCTGTTTTCCAACCTGGTGGACAACGCGGTGATGTACGCCTACCGGGTGCGGGTACGGGTCGAGCGCAGTGGCGGCGCGATCACCGTGGTGGTGGCCGACGACGGCCCCGGCCTGGCCGAGGATCAGCTGGAAGCCGTGTTCGACCCGTTCGTGCGGGTGGAGACCTCGCGTTCGCGCGAAACCGGCGGCGCCGGTCTGGGCTTGACCATCGCCCGCGCTCTGGCCGAGAAGGATGGCGCGCGGCTGTGGCTGCGCAACCGCGCCGAAGGCGGGCTGGAGGCGGTAGTGCAGTGGCCGGCCAGTGCACAGGTAACGCCGCCGGGGCGCGCGGGCTGAGTCTTCGCGGCTGGCGATGGTGACGCCGTGGGCCGGGTTTGGCCTATCATCTGCGCATCTTCCCAGTTTCCCCCCGATGAGCCAGCCCGTTCCCGCCGGCATGCCGTTCAGCGCTGCCTGGCAGTTCCCGCATGCTGCCAGGCCCGGCAGCCCTGCCTGGCCGCCGCCGCTGCACTGATGGCCGGACAGGGGGACATCGGGCGCTGGGCGGAGCGCTGCGGATCAGGTATCGGTCGATGGCTGCGACAGGGCCTGCTGTGGCTGCTGCTGGCCCTTGCACTGCCGGTGGCTGCGCAGGAGGGGGCACCGCCGCTGCGCGATTACGCCATCGATGTATGGACGTCGCGCAACGGCCTGCCACACAACTCGCTGCGCGACATCGCGCAGACCCCCGAAGGCCACCTGTGGTTCGCCACCTGGGAAGGCCTGGTGCGATACAACGGCCTCGATTTCACCGTGTTCGACCGCAGCACCCGCCCGGGCCTGCGTGACAACGGTATCGGTGCGCTGTTCGTCGACCGTCAGGGTGGGCTGTGGATCAGTGATTCGCGCGGCAACGTCAGCCACCGCGGTAACGATGGCCAGTGGCGGGTCTGGGAGCACCAGGCCGATACCCCGCAGGTACTGATCCAGTCCATGCAGATGGACAGCCAGGGCCGCCTGTGGCTGCTCTATGAAGGCAAGGGCATCGGCTATCTGACGCCGGACACCGGCATCGTCTACCAGGCGCCGGCCGCCGACCTGCCGATGGCGATGAGCTTCACCAAGCTGGTGGTCGATGCGCAGGACCGGGTCTGGGCCGGTACGTTGGACGGGCTGGTGCTGCGCGACAACGACGGCGTGCTCAAGCGGGCGCCCACGGCGTGGGGGCTGGGCGCCGGCAGTGGCCTGTCGTGGCCGTACCGCGCTCCGGACGGCGCGCTGTGGATCGTCGCCGGCGAGCGCCTGTACCGCGTGGAAGATGATCAGCTGGTGCTGATGCACCGCCTGCCGGGCCAGCTGCACCTGACCTCGATGCTGCAGGATCGCCATGGAGACCTGTGGCTGGGCACCGAGAACCAGGGCCTGCTGCGGATCTCCTCGCATGGCCTGGAGCGGCTGCCGGCGGGCCTGAACCTGCCGGGTGGACGCGTGGTCAGCCTGCGCGAGGATGCCGAGGGCAGCATCTGGGTCGGTGCCAACGGTGGACTGTACCGCCTGCGCGAAACGCTGTTCAGCAGCTACACCGAGCGCGATGGCCTCAGTGGTGATTATGTGCGCACCGTGTTCGAGGACCGCGACCGCCAGCTGTGGGTCGGCAGTGCCAGCGGCCTCGATCTGCAGACCGCCGATGGCCGCTTCCGTGCGATGCCGCTGCACAACCGCGGCGGCAAGGCACCTTCGGTGCTCAGCCTGGCGCAGGGCCCGGACGGTGACCTGTGGGTCGGAACGTTCGGCGATGGCGTCTACCGTCTTGGTCGTGACGGCCGGCTGCGGCACAGCTATGCCGCCGCCGATGGCATGCCGGGTGGCAACATCCGCGCGATCAGCGTGGACCCGCAGGGTGTGGTCTGGGCCGGCACGCAGAAGGGTGTGGTCCGCATCGACGGTGACCGTGTGCAGGTATCGAACGTCCCGGGCATGCCCAGCGGCCTGATCACCGCACTTGAGCACGATCATCAGGGCAACCTGTGGATCGGCACCATCGAGGGAATCCGCGTGCTGCGCGGCGACCACGTGCAGTCGATCGACCTGGCGCCGCTGGGCGGTGGCCGCAGCGTGTTCGGCTTCCATCAGTTGGGCGACGCGATGTGGATCAGCAGCGACCGCGGCCTGTACCGCTGGCGGAACGGCACGCTGGCGCGGGTGGGGCTGGAGCAGGGCATGCCGGTGGATGCGGTGTTCCAGCTGGTGCCGGATCGCCTTGGCAATGTGTGGATCAGCAGCAACCGCGGTGTACTGCGCACCGACATGGCCCCCCTCAACGCCGTGGCCGATGGCCGCGCACCCCGGGTGATGGTGGAGCGCTACAACGAGATCGACGGCATGGCCAATGCGCAGGCCAACGGCAGCTCCGGGCCCTCGGCGATCCTGCGCCAGGACGGCACGTTCTGGGTGGTCACCGCCGGAGGCCTGAGCACCGTTGACCCGCAACGCCTGCAGCGCTTCCGCGAGCGCCTTTCACCGCCGGCAGCGATTGAAAGCGTGCAGGTGGATGGCGCACCGGTGCATTGGGAAGGCCCGGACCGCAACTACATTCCCGGCGGCCGTCGCTTGACGGTGAGCTATGTCGGCCTGAGCTACCTGATGTCGGACCGGATCCGCTACCGCACGCGGCTGGATGGCCTGGATGCGGGGTGGGTCGAACGCGGCCCGCAGCGCAGCGTGGAGTTCGTCGGCCTGCCGCCGGGCGATTACACCCTGCACGTGGCCGCGGCCCATCCGAGTGGCAGCTGGGGCCAGCAGGAAGCGGTATGGAGCTTCACCGTGGAGCCGTTCTGGTGGCAGCGACGCAGCGTGCAGGGGTTGGGTGGACTGTTGCTGCTGGCCGGGCTGGTGGCGCTGTACCGCCTGCTGCTGCAGCAGCTGAAGGCCAGCAACCTGCGCCTGGCGCGGCGGGTGGACGAGGCCACCTTCGACCTGCAGGCGAAGACCGTGCACCTGCAGGCGCTGAACCAGGAAAAGACCGAACTGGCCGAGCGCCTGGCACGCCAGGCCGAGGCCTTCGAACGGCAGGCCCGCGAAGATGCGCTGACCGGCCTGGCCAACCGCCGTGCCTTCGATGAAACGCTGGCCCGCGACTTTGCGCGTTCGCAGCGCAGTGGTCATCCGCTGTGCCTGGTGGTGCTGGATATCGACCACTTCAAGGACGTCAACGACCGCCACAGCCACAGCATCGGCGATGCCGTGCTGGTGCAGGTGGCGCGGCTGATCGCCGCCGCCAGCCGCGACTCGGACCTGCCCGCGCGGACTGGTGGCGAAGAGTTCGCGCTGCTGCTCAACGACACCCGCCTGGAGGAAGCCGCACAGCTGTGTGCACGCCTGCGCGGCCTGTTCCATGACCACCCCGACTGGGCCGGTGTGGACGGCCTGCGCGTGACCTTCAGTGCGGGGCTGGTGGAGCTGGACGCCGACGACCGCACCCCGGCGCTGCTGTACCAGCGCGCAGACCGCGCGCTGTACCGCGCCAAGAGCGACGGCCGCGATCGCACGAGCATCGGTTGATCACATCCGCGCGTGGCGTGGATATGCCTCTATCGATCGGTAGAGTCGAGCCATGCTCGACTACAGCGCGACAGCGCGGAAAAAGGCGCAGCCGAGCATGGCTCGGCTCTACAGAAAGCGCTGCCTTAGCGCGGCCAGGCGTTGGCGATGGTGCAGAACAACCGCGCGGTCTGCTCGGTGTCATACACCGCGCTGTGCGCCTCGTTGGCATCCCAACCCAGCCCGGCGGCCGTGGCCGCACGTGCCAGCACGGTCTGCCCGTAGGCGATGCCGGCCAGGGTCACTGTGTCGAACACGCTGAACGGATGGAACGGATTGCGCTTGTGACCGGTCCGGGCCACCGCCGCATTGACGAAACCGAGATCGAAATGGGCGTTGTGGCCGACCAGGATCGCGCGCTGGCAGCCGTATTTCTTCATCGCCGCACGCACCGGGGTGAAGATGTGGTCCAGCGCGGCCTTCTCTTCCTTGGCCAGCCGGAACGGGTGGTCGAGGATGATGCCGGTCACTTCCAGCGACTTCGGGTCGATCTCCAGGCCTTCGGCCGGCACCACGTGGGCGCTGGCGGTCTGGCCGGGGTAGAGCAGGCCGTTCTCGTCCATCTCGATCGGCACGGCAGCGATTTCCAGCAGCGCGTTGCGCTGGCTGTCGAAGCCGCCGGTTTCCACATCCACCACCACCGGCAGGAAGCCGCGGAAGCGTTGTGACATCGCGCGCTGCGCCTGGGGTACTACGGAATCGGGAGCGGCGGCAGGTGCGGGGGTGGGGTCAGTCATGCGTGAATTCTAGCAGAGCGACCCTGAGCGCCCGGCCAGCCTTCTGTGCATGGGTTCCCTGCGTGGTCGTGTGTCGACCAAGGTCGACACCTACCGGGCACCGCACGCTCAGGATTCCGGTAGCTGCCAACCTTGGTTGGCACGGTGCGCGCCGACCAGGGGCGGCATTTACCGGACTGCGGGCCGTGCCGTCGTGCCCGATGGCTGCCACCGCGCCAACCACGCATCCACGCTCAGCCTGCCGGCGCCGGTGAAGATCAGTGGCAGCAGCATCGCCATGAACAGCACCGGCAGCTTGAAGTTGCCGAAGCCCTGGTCAGTGATCGCGTAGCCCATGGCGAGGTCAGACAGCGAGTTCCACTCCATCGGCCAATGCACTGCATAGGTGGCCACAACGGTCAGCACCAGCAGGCTGGCCGCGGCAAACCGGGTGCCGAATCCAACCAGCAGGCAGGCCGCGCCGATCAGTTCGAACCACGTGGCGAGCTGCCAGTTCAGGGTGGCCGGCAGCTGGTCGAACGGGAACGGGAAGGCATCCTGCAGGTCGGCGAACCAGTTCTGGCCGTGCAGTTTTTCGCGGCCGGATTCGAAGTATTCCCAGGCCAGCAGCAGGCGCAGGCCGAGCGGGGCCAGCCAGGGGGCGAGACGGTCCAGCTGGCCGCGCACGGCGGCCAGGGTCGGGAGGTTCATCGGTGGTTCTCCGGGGGAAGGGGGCGTCAGCCGGGGACTGCGAGCGGGCCGATCACGCCGGCCTGCAGGAACTGCTGCAGCAGCGCGGCACCGGGTCCGGCCAGCGCGTCCTCGGCCAGGCCGTGCGCGGCGGCCAGGTGCCGCAGGTAGCCATGGCCATCGAGGCCAGGGTGTTCGCCGATGCTGGACAGCAGGTACACCGCCAGCTGGCTGAGTACGGCAAAGCGCACCTCGCCATCGGCCTCGCGACGAACCAGCAGGCCGGTCGGTTCCGCCGGCGGTTGTGACGGTGCGTCCTCGGCACCGAGCCGGTGCACGGGCCACTGATACAGCAGCGGCCATGCCAGTGGCGAGCGCTGCAGCGGCACCCGCAGCGGGTCGATGCCACCCGGCGCAGGCAGAGGCTCGGCAGGAAGCTGGTACAGCGCGGTTTCCACCCACTCGTAATGAGCAAGTTCGGCCAACGCCGGGTGCGGCAGCTGTGGCTGGGCCTGCAGCCACTGCACGAATTCGGCGGCCAGTTCGGTGAACAGCGGCGTCTGGCAGCGATGGGTCGCGAAGTACTGGCGCACCAGTCCGCTCCAGGCCGGTTCGCCGAGCAGGCGCACGCAGACCGGGAAGCCGTTGCTCAACAGGCCGAGCAGGTTGTTGAACAGCAGCCGTTGGTACACCGCCACCCGGCGTGGCTCCAGGCCGGCCGGTGCAGGCACCGCATGTGGATCGCGCAGGTGAGCGGTGAACGCGTGCTGCTGCGCGCGCAGGGTGTCGGTGGCGTCAGCCATGTGCAACCCCGGCGTGCGCGGCCTGCAGGCGGCGGATGGTCTGCAGTTCGCCCTGCAGTTCTGCATAGGGCGGGAAATTGAAATCGCGTTCGAGCAGGGTGGGGCGTGGGCCGATGCGCGCGTAGGTACGCGCCAGCAGCTCCCAGACCGGGTCGATCACCGCGCTGCCATGGGTATCGATCTTCAGGTCCGGTGCCTCGTCCAGGTGCCCGGCCACGTGCAGGCAGACGATGCGCTCTGCGGGCAGCCCGGCAATGAAGGCGTCGGCGTCGTAGCCATGGTTGCAGGCGTTGACGTAGACGTTGTTGACGTCCAGCAGCAGGTCGCAGTCGGCCTCGGCGAGCACGGCCTTGGTGAAGGCCAGTTCGTCCATTGCCGGCTCCGGTGCCAGGTAGTAGGACACGTTTTCCACCGCGATGCGGCGACCCAGCAGGTCCTGCACGCGGGCGATGCGTGCGGCGGTATGGCGCACCGCTTCGTCGGTGAACGGAATCGGCAGCAGGTCGTAGAGGTGGCCGTCGTCGCTGCAGTAGCTCAGGTGCTCGCTGTACAGCGGCACACGGTGCTTTTCCAGGAATTGGCCGACCTGTTCCAGCAGCTGCGTATCCAACGGCGCACTGCCGCCCAGCGACAAAGACAGGCCGTGGCAGCTCAACGGATGGCGCTGCGCCAGTTCGGCCAGCGCATCCCCAGCGGGGCCACCGACATGGATCCAGTTCTCCGGTGCGCATTCGAGGAAATCGAAGTCACCCGCCGGTGCATCGCGCAGATCCTGCAGCAGCGCCCTGCGCAGCCCCAACCCGGCGGCCGCCGCATGAAGCGGCGACCGCAGGTGGATGGCGCTGGCGCGGACGTCAGTGCTTGGCACCGCACTTGCCTTCGCCGCACTTGCCCTCGGCCGCCTTCTTGTCGCCGGTCTTGGCCTTGGCGCCTGCCGCGGCACCGGCGGCCTTGCCCTTGTCGGCGCCGCACTTGCCTTCGGCACTCTTGCCGTCGGCACCACATTTGCCTTCGGCGTGCTTGGTCGCGTCGGCGGCCATCCTGGTATCTGCTGCCTTGGCATCGGTGCTGGCTTTGGCTGCCTGGCCGGCCACCAGATAGCCCTGGGCCAGGTCGCTCATGCTCAGCGCCGAGGCACTGGCGGTCATGCCCAGGCCGGCGGCCAGGGCGGTAGCAGTCAGCAGGGACAGGGTCTTGTTGGAACTGCTCATCGGTCGTGCTCCTGGGTGGTGTGGGCGGGTGCCCGAGTGGCCGGCAGGGATGCCGGTGGAAACGATGGTGCAGCGATCCTACTCAACGAATCCTCGCCAAGACCTCAAATTTTCGTGAGGTTTGTTACAGAAGCATCCGGAAGGTTCGCACCGGGCAAGCCCGGCGCCCACAATGCGGGTGGAACGCCCAGAAACAGGAAGGCCGCTGTCACCAGGACAGCGGCCACCTTGGAGTCGACTCCGGTGTTGCAGTGCAGCGTCAGGGCTGGCCGGTGCTGGAGGTCTCGTCGCGCTTCTCGCGCGGCGGCAGCGGCTGCTCGCCGTGCACCAGGAACCACACGTTCTCGGCGATGTTGGTGGCGTGGTCACCCACGCGCTCCAGGTTCTTGGCCATGAACAACAGGTGCGTGCACGGGGTGATGTTGCGCGGGTCTTCCATCATGTAGGTCAGAAGCTCGCGGAACAGCGCGGTGTACTGCGCGTCCAGGCGGGCATCGTCCTCGCGCAGTGCCAGTGCGGCGTCGGCGTCGTTGTCGCGGTAGGCGGCAATGGCGCGGCGCACCTGCTGCGCGGCCAGGCGGCCCAGTGCGCGCAGGCCCTGGATCTGCGGCAGCGGCGGCACCTTGCCCAGCGCGATCGAGCGCTTGGCGACGTTGGCCGCATAGTCGCCGATGCGTTCGATGTCGGCCGGGATGCGCAGGCCGGCGAGGATCTCGCGCAGGTCGCGCGCCATCGGGCCACGCAGCGCCAGGCGCATCACGTCGTGGCTGATCTGCTGCTCAAGCGCATCGATCGCTTCGTCGTTGGCGATGATGCGATGGGCGGCGTTCTCGTCGCGCTTCTCGATCACGTCCATCGCCGCTTCGAGCTGGGCGACGGCCATCTCGCCCATGCGCACGATTTCGGCCACCAGGCGCTGCTGCTCTTCGTCGTAGCTCTTGACGATGTGGTCGTTGGGAAGATTCATGGTTGTTCCACTCTGTAGAGTCGAGCCATGCTCGACTGCCGTTGTCTGTAGAGCCGAGCCACGCTCGACTGCCGTTTCAGCCGAAGCGACCGGTGATGTAGTCCTCGGTCTGCCGCTGCGACGGCTGCGAGAAGATCACCTCGGTGCGGTCGTGCTCGATCAGGTCGCCCAGGTACATGAAGGCGGTGTAGTCGGACACGCGCGCGGCCTGCTGCATGTTGTGGGTGACGATCACGATGGTGTACTCGTGCTTGAGTTCTTCCACCAGCTGCTCGATGCGGCTGGTCGAGATCGGGTCCAGCGCCGAGGTCGGCTCGTCCAGCAGCAGCACCGACGGGCGCAGCGCCACGGCACGGGCGATGCACAGGCGCTGCTGCTGGCCACCGGACAGGCCCAGCGCGCTCTGCCCCAGCTTGTCCTTCACTTCGTCCCACAGCGCGCCCTGGCGCAGCGCCTGCTCGACGCGGTCGGCCATGTCGGCCTTGCTCAGCTTTTCGTGGTGGCGGATGCCGTAGGCCACGTTCTCGAAGATGGTCATCGGGAACGGCACCGGCTTCTGGAACACCATGCCGACCTTGCTGCGCAGGCGGTTCATCGGGTACTTCGGCGACAGGATGTTCTCGCCGTCCAGCAGCACTTCACCGCGCGCTTCCAGCTTCGGGTACAGCGCGTAGATGCGGTTGAAGATGCGCAGCAGGGTCGACTTGCCGCAACCGGAGGGACCGATCAGCGCGGTCACGCGCTTTTCCGGAATTTCCAGGTTGATGCCCTTCAGGGCGTGGAACTTGTCGTAGTAGAAGTCCAGTCCACGCGCAGCCAGCTTCACCGGCGACGGCGTGTGCAGGCTCTCGTGCGAGGACGGCACGGCGATGCGCTGCATCGGCACGGCGTTGGAAAGGTCGTTCATGGCGTTATCCACGGAAAGGTCAGTCATGGGAGATACGGTTGCGCAGCAGGATGCCGCGGGCGGCAAGGCTGACCAGCAACACGAAGACAGTCAGCACCAGGGCACCTGCCCAGGCCAGGACCTGCCAGGATTCATACGGGCTGCCGGCGAACTGGTTCATCACCACCGGCACGGAGGCCATCGGCTGGAAGATGTTGTTGTTCCAGTACTGGTTGCCGAAGGCGGTGAACAGCAGCGGCGCGGTCTCGCCGGAGATGCGGGCCAGCGCCAGCAGGATGCCGGTGATGATGCCGGCCGAGGCACTGCGGTACAGCACCTGCACGATCACCTTCCACTGCGGGATGCCCAGCGACAGGGCCGCTTCACGCATCTGCGAGGGCACCAGGCGCAGCATCTCGTCGGTGGTGCGCACCACCACCGGCAGCACGATGAAGGCCAGCGACAGGGCACCGGCGAACGCCGAGAAGTTGCCGCCGGTCTGCATCACGTACAGGGTGTAGACGAACAGGCCGAGCACGATGGACGGGGCCGACAGCAGGATGTCGTTGACGAAGCGGACCACGGTGCCGGCCTTGCGGGCGTTGCCGTACTCGGCCAGCCAGGTACCGGCCAGCACGCCCAGCGGGGTGCCGATGCCGATCGCCAGCGCACACATCACGGCACTGCCGAAGAAGGCGTTGGCAAGGCCGCCTTCCTGCATCGGTGGCGGCGTCATCTTGGTGAACAGATCCCAGTTGATGCCGGCCAGGCCTTTCGAGGCCAGGGTGAACAGGATCCAGCCAAGGAAGAACAGGCCGAACAGCGCGGTGGCGCAGGAAGCGGTGATCGCAACGACGTTGCCGATGCGGCGGCGAAGGTACAGCGAATCAGCGGTGGTGGACATCAGTTGCCCTCCTTGCGGGACAGGCGCATCAGCATCAGGCGGGCGATGGCCAGCACCACGAAGGTGACGATGAAGAGGACGAAGCCGAGCAGCAGCAGGGCCGAGCGGTAGGTTTCAGTGGCTTCGCCGAAATCATTGGCGATCAGCGCGGCGATGGTGGTGCCCGGTTCCAGCAGCGACGGCGACAGGCGCACGCTGTTGCCGATCACGAAGGCCACCGCCATCGTTTCGCCCAGGGCGCGGCCGAGGCCGAGGAAGATGCCGCCGATCACCGCCGAGCGGGTGTAGGGCAGGACGATGTCCCAGCTCACTTCCCACTTGGTGGAACCCAGCGCATAGGCCGATTCCTTCAGTCGGGTCGGCACGGTCAGGAACACTTCGCGCATCACCGAGGAGATGAACGGAATGACCATGATGGCCAGCACGAAACCGGCGGTGAGCATGCCGATGCCGAGCGGCGGGCCCTGGAACAGCGGGCCGATGATCGGCATCTCGCCCAGGGTTTCGTTGAGGAACGGGGTGACGTACTCGGTCATCACCGGCACCAGCACGAACAGGCCCCACATGCCGTAGATGATCGAGGGAATGCCGGCCAGTAGTTCGATGGCGGTACCGATCGGACCACGCAGCCAGCGCGGCGCGACTTCGGTGAGGAAGAAGGCGATGCCGAAGCTGACCGGCACGGCGATGACCATCGCGATGAGCGCGGTGACCAGGGTGCCGTAGATCGGGGCGAGAGCGCCGAACTTGTTTTCGACCGGATTCCAGTCAGCGGAGAAGAAGAAGCTCAGGCCCTGCATCTGCAGGGCATGACGGCCGCCCCACAGCATCGACAGCGCGGCGCAGGCCAGGGCGATCAGGACGAAGATGACGGTGCCGACCAGCACCCATCGGAACAGTTTGTCGTTGCGGGCATCACGCGTATCACGCGTGGACGGGGCTGCTACAGGCTGGGCGATGGCATTCATGGGGACGGCAGGGCCAGGAAGGGGCGGGGCGGCACGGCGTGGAAGAGGCGGTGCCCGCGCGGGGCGGGCACCGTCGTGTCCATCACTTCAGGTCGGTCGTCCAGTAGGCCTCGATCTGCTTGACCAGTTCGGCAGGCAGCGGCACGTAGTGCAGCTCGTTGGCCTGGGCCTGGCCGTTCTCGAAGGCCCACTTGAAGAAGGCCAGGGTGTCCTGGTTGCGCTTGGCGTCCTTCGGCTGCTTCTGCATCAGCATGAAGTTGGTGGCGGTGATCGGCCACGCCTGCTCGCCCGGAGCGTTGGTGATGACCAGGTTGAAGTCCTTGGCGCTGGCCCAGTCGGCGCTGGCGGCCGCGGCGGCGAAGGTTTCCGCGCTCGGCGCGACCCAGTTGCCGGCCGCGTTCTGCATGGCGGTGTACGGCATGCCGTTCTGCAGGGCGTAGGCCAGTTCGACGTAGCCGATGGAGCCCTTGATCTGCTTCACGTAGGAAGCAACGCCTTCGTTGCCCTTGCCACCGACGCCGTCCGGCCACTGCACCGAGGTGCCTTCGCCGACCTTGCTCTTCCACTCCGGGCTGACCTTGGACAGGTAGTTGGAGAAGTTGAAGGTGGTGCCCGAACCGTCCGAACGGTGGACCAGGGTGATCTTGCCTTCCGGCAGCTTCACGCCCGGGTTGGCGGCGACGATGGCGGGGTCGTTCCAGGTCTTGACCTTGCCCAGGAAGATGTCGGCCAGCAGGGCGCCGCTCAGGCGCAGCTTGCCGGCTTCCAGGCCTTCGATGTTGACCACCGGCACCACGCCGCCGATGGCGGACGGGAACTGCGCCAGGCCGGCCTGGGCCAGCTCTTCGCTGCTCAGCGGCTTGTCGGAGGAACCGAAGTCGACGGTGCCGGCCTTGATCTGGGCGATACCGCCGCCCGAGCCGATCGACTGGTAGTTGATCTTGGCACCGGTGCTGGCGTTGTAGTCAGCCGACCACTTGGAGACCAGCGGGAAGATGAAGGACGCGCCGGCACCGGACACTTCGGCGGTCACCTTGGCACCGGCGGCGGCCGGGGCAGCGGCACCGTCGGCAGCCGGCTGCTGCGCGGCCTGCTTGTCGCCACCGCAGGCCGACAGGCCCAGGGCGATGGCCAGGGAAAGGGCGGCAAGGCCGGCCGAGTGCAGTTTCATGGTCACTCCATAGCGGGGTAGAGCCGACGGTGTCGGCGGATGCGGCTATGAAATGATGTTTTTGTTACAGCCGTATTACGACCATGACAGAGGTGTCCTGGATCACGTTCTGACAAGGGTTTCACAGGGTTGGTACCAATCCGGCAGGTGCCCGGAAACCCCCCGATCTGCGCACCGATATGACGGCCGGGGAAGGTAAAGCCGAACCCACGCTCGGCTCCGCCCGAGGCCGGGCCATGATCAGCCGAGCATGGGCTCGGCTCTACAAGCGCTCTTGCTTTGCTCCTGCTCCTGCCTTCCATGACCCCACCGCGCCCGCGATGAACTGTCCAGAGGCGGTGGGCCAGGGCGTGCAGGACCGTCCACGGCATGGATGCCGTGGCCGAGCCCCCAAGAACGGGTGTACGGCGTGTCCTGCACGCCCTGGCCAACCGACTCACCCACGGATCAGCGAAGGCGCAAACGCTCTTCACGACCAACCCCGAAAAAACAAGAAGAGCGCGAGATCTCGAGGATCTCGCGCCCGGGGTGGGATCGGCGGGGGAGAGAGGACCCGCCGATCCCGTTCCTGCGGGGGAACGCGCTTGCTTACTTCAGGTTCTGCGACCAGTAGGTCTCGATCTGGCGGACCAGGCTGTCCGGCAGCGGCACGTAGTCCAGCTGGCGGGCCTGGGCGTCGCCGCTCTTGTAGACCCAGCGGAAGAACTCCTGGGTGGCCTTGCCGTTGGCAGCGTTCTTCGGCTTCTTGTGCACCAGGATGAAGTTGGTGGCGGTGATCGGCCAGGACTCGGCGCCCGGGGCGTTGGTCATCACCAGGTAGAAGTCCTTGGCGCTGGCCCAGTCGGCGCTGGCGGCAGCGGCAGCGAACGAGGTGTCGCTCGGCTGCACGAAGCGGCCGGCAGCGTTCTTCATCGCGGTGTACGACAGCTTGTTCTGCAGCGCGTAGGACAGTTCGACGTAGCCGATGCCGCCCTTGATCTGCTTCACGTAGGCGGCAACGCCTTCATTGCCCTTGCCACCGATGCCGGCCGGCCACTGGACCGAGGTGCCTTCACCCACCGAGGTCTTCCATTCCGGGCTGACCTTGGACAGGTAGTTGACGAAGTTGAAGGTGGTGCCCGAGCCGTCCGAGCGGTGCACGACGGTGATCTTGGCGCTCGGCAGGGTCACGCCCGGGTTCAGCGCGGCGATGGCCGGGTCGTTCCAGGTCTTGATCTTGCCCAGGAAGATGTTGGCCAGCACGGTGCCGTCCAGCTTCAGCGCGCCCGGAGCGATGCCGGCCACGTTGACCACCGGCACCACGCCGCCGATCACCGACGGGAACTGGGCCAGGCCCGAAGCGGCCAGTTCTTCCGGCTTCAGCGGGGCGTCGGAGGAGCCGAAATCAACGGTCTTGGCCTTGATCTGGGCGATACCACCGCCGGAGCCGATCGACTGGTAGTTGACCTTGTTGCTGGTGGCGGCGTTGTAGTCGGCCGACCACTTCGACATCACCGGGTAGATGAACGAGGCGCCCGCGCCGGTGATTTCAGCGGCGTTGGCGGCGAACACGGACGACGCTGCGAAGACGGCAACGGCAACGCGCGACTTGAAGGCGTGGATCACGGGGTGGCTCCTGGGTTGATTGGGATGCGGGGTTACCCGCCCGGCGCACATTCCATAACGGTTCGATGACAGCGCAGGGACCGTTGTATGACGCAACCGTTACAGCGCTGCCCGGTGCCCGCACAGCAGGGGCGTGAAGGTTCTGAGTGCTGCGGGCGACGTGATGGCCAATGCACCGGAAACGGACATAAGCCGGTTGCGATCACGTTCTATATGTCGCTGATGGCCTGTCCGGTGCGGTCGTCAATGCCGACCCTGCCCGGCATTCCGCAGTGATGCCGCGTCATCCACACGAAACCAGCAATGCCGGTGAAGGTCGCGCGGCGACCGGCCCGGGCACGGACGCTGATACGTCACGCCATATGCCGCAAGGGATCGACAAGCATGTAGCCACAAATGAGTCGTACGCATGACCGCACGAAGAAATCTGTGGTTGGTGCTCAATCTGTCATTCGGCTGTCATGGTTTTAACGGAACGTTCGCAAAACGCTTGACCGGCCTGCCGGCGTGGCGTTCTGCCCAAGCCATTCCAACTCTCTGGAGAAATCCAAAATGCGTTCCCATTTGCTCGCCGCCGCGGTCGTTGCAAGCCTCGGTCTGGTTTCCGCCGACGCCTTCGCAGCCCCCGCCAGCTCGGGCGTATCCCAGGCACAGCTGCAGCAGCTGCAGGCACAGATCGCTGCGCTGCAGGCCCAGGTCCAGCAGTTGCAGAACGATTCGCAGGCGCTGCAGGCGCAGTCCGACGCGCAGTCCGAAGTGAACATCACTCAGGCGCAGGCCCTGGAAGGTGCACAGAAGACCCAGACCAGCGTCGACAAGCTGGCCAAGCTGGTCAATGACAACAAGATCGGCGGTCGCATGTTCTTTGACCTGACCAACATCGACAAGACCAGCAACGGCAAGGACACCGCCGCCAGCGGCACCGGTCTGGACGTCAAGCGCTTCTACCTGACCGTCGATCACAAGTTCAACGACATCTGGTCGGCCAACCTGACCACCGACTTCCAGTACAGCTCGGCCATCGGCAACACCGAACTGTTCGTCAAGAAGGCCTACGTGCAGGGCAGTTTCGACCCGGCCTTCAACCTGCGCGTCGGCGCCGCCGACATGCCGTGGATCCCGTACGTCGAGAAGTTCTACGGCATGCGCTATGTCGAGAACACCCTGACCGACCGCCTGAAGTACGGCAACTCGTCCGACTGGGGCCTGCATGGCTTCGGCAACCTGGGCAACAACTTCAACTACGCGGTCTCGGTCGTGTCCGGCGCCGGTTACAAGAACCCGACCCGCAGCAAGGGCATGGACGTGGAAGGCCGCGCGGCCTATACCCCGAACGAGAACTTCGTGGTGGCCGTTGGTGGCTACAGCGGCAAGCTGGGCAAGGAAACCGACATCCAGAGCGCCGAGAACACCTACACCCGCGCCAATGCGATGGTGGCCTACGCCAGCAGCGACTTCCGCGTCGGTGGCGAGTACTTCCAGGCCAAGAACCTCAACAACGTGATGACCGTTGCCACCGACAAGACCAGTGGCTGGTCGGTGTGGGGCAGCGTGCGCGTCACCGACGGCGGCATCAACGTGTTCGGTCGTTACGATGACACCGACGTCAGCAAGACCCTGGACCCGACCCTGAGCGACAAGTACTGGAACGTCGGCGTCGAGTTCCCGGTCATGAAGAACCTCAAGCTGTCGACCGTGTACAAGTACACGCACCTGGCCAACGCCAGCGACAAGAAGAACGACAAGACCAAGGAATTCGGCGTCTGGGGCGACCTGTCGTTCTGATGTCCTGAAGCACCCTTGTCTACAAGCAAAGACGGCGGGCCTTGTGCCCGCCGTCTTTGTTTTGTCACACCACGAACGCGGTCACACCTCGGCCGTGGTCTTTTCCTTGAACCGGCACAGGTCGGCGATCACGCAGCCCGGGCAATCCGGCTTTCGCGCCTTGCACACATAACGCCCGTGCAGGATCAGCCAGTGATGCGCGTCGAGCAGGAACTCGGCCGGAATCACCTTCACCAGTTTGTCTTCCACTTCACGCACGTTCTTGCCTGGCGCCAGGCCGGTGCGGTTGGATACGCGGAAGATATGTGTGTCCACCGCCATCACCGGCTCGCCGAACGCAGTGTTGAGCACCACGTTGGCGGTCTTGCGTCCAACGCCTGGCAGCGCTTCCAGTTCATCGCGATCGCGCGGCACTTCACCGCCGTGCTTCTCCAGCAGGATCGCACAGGTGGCGATCACGTTCTTCGCCTTGGCGTTGAACAGGCCGATGGTGGCGATGTACTGCTTCAGCCCGTCCTCGCCGAGTGCGAGGATCTTCGCCGGCGTGTTGGCGACCGGGAACAGACGGCGCGTGGCCTTGTTGACGCCGACGTCGGTGGCCTGCGCCGACAGCGCGACCGCCACCAGCAGCTCGAACGGCGAGCTGTACTCCAGTTCGGTCTTCGGGTGTGGATTGAGTTCGCGCAGGCGGGTGAACATTTCCACCACGTCGGCGCGCGGCATCGTGCCGCCACGCCGCGCCGGGGCGCGTGCGGTCTTCTTCATGGTGGCCATTACTGCTCCTTGCCGCTGGCGCGGGCCTTGGCCCGGGCGAGGATGGCGGCGGCTGCGGCGGGCAGGGCGGGTTTCACGTCCGGCGCCGGGGCCGGCGTACGGCGTGCGTCGCGCTCGGCTTCGCGCCGTGCCAGCCGCACCGCACGCGCACGGTAGCGTTCGCGTGCGGCCCAGGCCGTATGCAATTGCTGCTGCGCCTGCTGCAGGCGTCGCGGAAGGTCCGGGTGGCCGGGCAGCAGCTGTTCGTCGCCGGCGCGGGCGACGTAGTCCATCAGGCCTGCCTGCAGGGCACCATCGAGATCGTCTGCCTGGACCCGGGCGAACAGCTGCGCGGGGTCGGGTCGGGATGCCATGGCGTCAGCGGTTCTGGAAGGCCGGCGGACGGCGCTGCAGGAACGCGCTGGTGCCTTCGCGCATGTCCTCGGTGGCGAACAGCAGGCCGAACTGCGCGCTTTCGTACTCCAGTCCTGCCTCCAGGCTGCATTCGCCACCCACGTGTACGGCATCCAGCAGGCCACGCAGGGCCAGCGGCGCCGAGCGTGCCAACTGGCGGGCGACGTCCTGCACACGGTTGTCCAGCGCGTCGGCCGGCACCACCTCGTTGACGATGCCCAGTTCCAGCGCACGCGCGGCGTTGACCGGTGCACCCAGCAGGCACAGCTCCAGGGTGGCGGCGCGGCCGCACAGGCGCAGCAGGCGCTGGCTGCCGCCGAAGCCGGGAATCAGGCCGAGATTGATCTCCGGCTGCCCGACCTTGGCCGTATCGGCAGCGATGCGCAGGTGGCAGGCCATGGCCAGCTCCAGCCCGCCGCCCAAAGCGAAGCCGTTCACGCGCGCGATCACCGGCTTGGGCATGCGCTCGATCTGGCGCATCAGGGCCTGGCCGAGCAGGGAGAAATCACGTCCCTGAACCGCACTGAGTGTGTTCATCTCGGCGATGTCGGCCCCGGCCACGAACGCCTTCGGACCGGCACCGGTCAGCACCACCACGCGCACGTCCGGGTCGGCAGCGGCGGCGCTGAATGCCTCGGCCAGCGCCTGCAGGGTCGCGGCATTCAAGGCGTTGAGCTTGTCCGGGCGCTGGACGGTCACGGTGCGGATGGCGCCGTCGTCGGCGACAGCGATCAGGGCATCGGCCACGGGAAAACTCCTGAAACGTTAAAAAAAAGTGAGATTGAACTCCGCCAACGCAGACGGGTCTTAGCCTGCATCGTGAGTAGCGGTTACACGTTGTGCCCGTTATCCTAACCCGTCGCCTCAGGGCGGCGCAGAACGTCCCTGAGTTACCACCCCTGGAGAACTGTTTGATGAAGTTGCGTTCTATCGCGGTCGCCGTCGCGGCCCTGGCCCTGACGGGCAATGCCTTCGCCCAGGACGTCTCGTCCGAAAAGGGCAAGCTGAGCTACTACTTCGGTTACGACTACGGCAACAACCTGGCGGAGCTGACCGGTCGTGGTGAGCAGCTGGACATCAACTCGGTGGTGAAGGGTCTGCAGGACGCCTACGCCAAGAAGCAGCCGGCGATCACCGCCGACCAGCTGAAGCCGGCCGTTGAAGCGTTCCAGAAGCGCGAGCAGGGCCGTGCCCAGGCTGCCAAGGCCGAGTACGAAAAGGCTGCTGCCGAAAACAAGACCAAGAGCGATCAGTTCGTCGCGGCGAACAAGGCCAAGGCCGGCGTGCAGTCCCTGCCGAGCGGCGTCCAGTACCGCGTGATCGAAGCTGGCAAGGGCGCCAAGCCGACCCAGGCCAGCACCGTGCAGCTGGAAGTGGCCGGTCCGTTCCCGTACGGCCAGCGCCCGACCGAAGCCCGCCCGGCCCAGCAGATTCCGTCGATCAAGGTCAGCGAAGTCGAAATGAAGGCCATGCGCGAGACCCTGCTGCAGATGCCGGCAGGCTCGAAGTGGGAAGTCACCCTGCCGCCGGACCAGGCCTACGGTGCCGACCCGCGCACCCCGTTCCCGCCGAACGTGGCTGTGCAGTTCGAGATCAAGCTGGTCAGCGTCAAGTAAATCGAAGCCGTAAACGAAACGCGCCGGTGATTCCACCGGCGCGTTTTTGTTTGCGCGGAGCGCGACGGTGCCACGCACCGCATCTTCACCCCGCGCAAATTCAGCCCGATCGCGCTACTGTTGCCGGGTGCAAACAATGGAAGAAACGGCGCGTGTTGTCGCAAGTCCCTGCATCGGAGTGTGCACGCTGGATCCGGACCGGCAATGCACCGGCTGCGGGCGGCACATCGATGAAATCGCACGGTGGTCGTCGATGAGCAACGAGGAGCGCAGCCGCATCCTGCATCGTGTGCAACCCCTGCGTGAACAGCTGCAGCAATCACTGCGCGGCTCGCTGGCCGATCACGAACGCTTGATGCGCGCGCTGCATCCACTGGCCGAACCGCCGGCCGGCGATGGCTGGAACCGCAGTGAGCTGATCGACCTGCTGCCGCCGGGGCCACCTGTGGAAGCCGCCGTACTGGCCGGCATCGTGCCGCGCGCCAATGGCGCACAGGTCATCCTTACCCGTCGCACCGAAACCCTGCGCCAGCATGGTGGCCAGGTCGGCTTCCCCGGCGGGCGCACCGAACCCGATGACCGCGACGCACTGGCGGCCGCGCTGCGCGAGAGCCAGGAAGAAATCGCACTGGCTCCGGGGCAAGTGCAGGCGCTGGGTTATCTCGATCCCTTTGTGACGATCACCGGCTACCGGGTCACGCCGGTGGTGGCCGTGGTCGATCCGGACTTCGTGCCGGTGCCGCAGCCCAGCGAAGTGGCCGAAGTGTTCGAAGTGCCGCTGGCCTACCTGATGGCCGCAGACAATCTGCGCCAGGTCGAAATCAATCACCGCGGCCGCATCCGCCACGTCCTTGAGTACGGCTGGCCCGGCCAGCGTATCTGGGGCGCGACCGCCGCCATTCTCTACAACCTGCGTCGCCGCCTGGAGCAAGTGCAATGAAGCCGATCGATCCGCCGTGGACCACGCTTGTCGATGTCGCCAGCCTGGCGGCTGCATTGGGTGAGGGCGTACGTGTCGTCGATGCACGTGCCACTGCCAGCAGCGCTGTACGTGTGGTCGATGCGCGGTCCTCGCTGGCCGACCCGCAGGCGGGTAGCGGCCAGTATCTGGCGGGGCACGTTCCGGGTGCGGTGTACGCCGACCTCAATCGTGACCTGTCGGATCTGACCCGCAGCGGCCACGGCCGTCATCCACTGCCGGACAGCGATGCCTTCGCGGCGAAGCTTGGCCAGTGGGGTATCGGTCCCGACACCCAGGTGGTGGTCTACGACGGCAGCGACGGCAGCATGGCCGCCTCGCGCCTGTGGTGGCTGCTGCGCCTGATCGGGCACACCAAAGTGGCCGTGCTCGACGGCGGCATCGCCGCCTGGCAGGAGGCTGGCCACGCGCTGGCGAGCGGCCAGGCTGAAGTGACGACGTTGCCAGCTTACCCGGGCCATTTCGACACCACCCAGATCGCCAATGCCGAGGAGATCAGCGCACGCCTGAAGCACGCGCCGGGCTGGCTGGTCGACGCACGCGCGGGCGAACGCTTCCGCGGCGAAGTCGAGCCGCTGGACCCGGTCGCCGGCCACGTACCCGGCGCGGTCAACCGCCCGTTTGCGTTGAACGTCGCCGACGGCCGCCTGCGTGATGCACAGGAGCTGCGCGCCGAACTTCAGGGCGTGATCGGCAACCGTGATCCGCAGCAGGTGGTGCTGATGTGCGGCTCCGGCGTGACCGCCTGCCACCTGCTGCTGGCGATGGAAAGCGCAGGACTGAGCGGCGCACGCATCTATGCCGATTCCTGGAGCGGCTGGGTGAGCGACAGCAGCCGCCCGGTGGCCAGCGGCGCCTGACTCTATCGTCTCGATATCCACGCAAAGAGCAGTCGAGCATAGCTCGACTCTACAAAAGCCGATTCCGATCGATTCGACCCCGTGCCGACCAACGGTCGGCACCCACCAACAGCGGCAGAAATCTGTCGAAGGCGGGGTGGGTCCGGTTGCGGGGGTGTCCGCGGCATGGATGCCGCGGCCAAGCCCCCAGGGACGGGTTTACGGCGTCCCCCGCAACCGGACCCACCCCGCCATCCCTCGGAATGCGAGCTCTTGACGTTGACGTTGACGTTGCTTCTGCGGGTGCAGGGCGCAGCCCTGCAAACCCTCACCCAACCGGCTGCAGTGGCACCTTCGCCAGCACCCGCGCCCACGGGAACAACGGTCCCGGATCACGCTTGCGCGCCACCATCAGCGTCGGATCATCGCTGGCCGGCACCTGCTCCAGATCCAGCTGGTCGTGCCCGGCAATCCGCCGCAGCGACGGATAGCGCGCCACCAGCGCCAGCAGCAGCGCCTCCAGCGCCGCCAGCTGTGCCTCGGTGTAGGCCTCGTCCATCGCCTGATGGCGGCTGTCGAGCCAGTCCGGGTAGCGCCCGGTGTTGACCAGCTCGATGCCCAGCGTATGCGCGTTCATGCCGCGCACGTGGTGGGCCACCCGTTCCGGTGCGACGTACTGCACCACGCTGCCATCGCGGTCGATGTAGAAGTGGCCGCTGTTGCCGGCGCCGCTGTCATACAGCACGCGCTCGCCGTACTCGCGGGCCATCGCCAGATCGGGCAGCTCGGTGCAGTGGATCACCACCATCTCCAGCGTGGCCGGGTCGCGCAGCGGCAGGCGGTCTTGATAGGGCAGGGGCTGCAGCTGCAGGCCGGGAAGGAGCGGGTTGGGCATCCAGCGATGCTAGCATTGCGGCATGAACCTGCCTCTTCTTTCGCCGCCGACCCGCTCCCACGGAGCGCGTGCATGAGCCGCGGCCACTGCATCCTGTCCCACGGTTTCGAGAGCGGCCCGGAAGCGACCAAGGTCACCGCGCTGGCCGACGTGGCGCAACGCCTGGGCTGGACCCATGAACGCCCGGACTACACCGACCTGGACGCGATGAGCGAGGTCAGCCGGGTGGGTGACGTGCGCACCCGGCTGCAGCGCCTGGTGGAACGTACCGCCATCGCCGCCCAGCAGGGCCCGGTGGTGCTGGCCGGCTCCAGCCTGGGCGCCTACATCTCCGCCATCGCCTCGCTGCAGGTGCCTGTGGCCGGCCTGTTCCTGATGGTGCCGCCGACCACCATGGGCCCGATGCCGGCGCTGGATGCCGCGGCGGTGCCGATCACGGTGGTGCAGGCCTGGCATGACGACGTGGTACCGGCCGCCGGGGTGATTGCCTGGGCGCAGGCGCGTTCGGCGCAGCTGCTGCTGGTCGACGACGGTCACCGCCTGGAGCACCACGTGGAGGCCTCCGCGCAGGCCTTCGAGCGATTGCTGCGGCAACTGTGAAGCCCGGGCGCACGGTGCGCCCGCCCGCTTTGACTACAATGGCAGCCCCGCCGCCCCCGGCGCGGGCCTGCCGGCCGTGCCTACGGCCCTCCTTTCCGACTGGCCCGGCCCCTGTGCCGCGCCCGACCACCTGCGAACCGATCCCGTGAAATTCTTCGTCTCCTGCGCCAAGGGCCTGGAATACCTGCTTGCCGATGAACTGTCGGCCCTGGGCCTTGCCAAGGCCACTGCCACCATTGCCGGCGTCAACGCCGAGGGCGAACTGGAGCAGGCGCTGCGGATCGTGATGTGGTCGCGCCTGGCCAGCCGCGTGCTGTGGCCGATCGACGAGTTCGAGTGCCCGGACGAGCAGGCCCTGTATGACGGCGTGCGTGCGCTGCCGTGGCATGAGCACATCAAGCCGGAGATGACCCTGGCGGTGGACGCACATGTGTCCGGCGACAAGATCACCCACGCCCGCTTTGCCGCCCAGCGGATCAAGGACGCCATCGTCGACCGCATGCGCGATGAGGGGCTGGAACGCCCCTCGGTCAACACCGACCTGCCGGACGTGCGCGTCAACCTGTCACTGCGCAAGGGCCGCGCCTCGCTGTCGATCGACCTCGGCGGCGGCCCGCTGCATCGCCGTGGCTGGCGCGGTGCCGCCCACGAGGCACCGCTGAAGGAAAACCTGGCTGCCGCGCTGCTGCTGCGCGCGCAGTGGCCGCGCCTGCACGCCGCCGGTGGTGGCCTGCTGGACCCGATGTGCGGCAGCGGCACGCTGCTGATCGAGGGCGCGCTGATGGCCGCTGACGTCGCTCCCGGCCTGATGCGCCATGGCAGCCTGCCGCCGAGCCGCTGGCTGGGCTTCGACAAGGCCGCCTGGAAGACCATCCAGAGCGAAGCGCGTGACCGTGAGGCCGCAGGCCTGGCCGCGCTGAAGCCGGTCATCCATGGCAGCGACATCGACCCGACCGCGATTCAGGCGGCACGCGAGAACGCGGAAGTGGCGGGTGTCGCCCACGCGATCCGCTTCACCCGCGCCGACGTCGCCGACCTGGCCGCGCCGGAGCAGGAGATCGGCGCGGTGGTCTGCAACCCGCCGTACGATGAGCGCCTGGCCGCCGATCCGGCGCTGTACCGCGCACTGGGCAACGCCCTGCAGAAGGCCGTGCCGCAGTGGCGTGCCAGCCTGCTGTGCGGCAACGACGAGCTGGCCTTCGCCACCGGCCTGCGTGCGGGCAAGAAGTACCAGATGTTCAACGGTGCGCTGGAATGCGCGCTGATCGTCTGCGACCCGATCGCGGTGCCGGGCCGCGATCCGGCACAGCCACGCGAGCTGAGCGAAGGTGCGCAGATGGTGGCCAACCGCCTGCGCAAGAACCTGAAGAAGTTCAAGAGCTGGCGTGCCCGCGAGGACATCACCTGCTTCCGCGCCTATGACGCCGACCTGCCGGAGTACGCCGCCGCCATCGACGTCTACGAGGAAGACGGCGGCAAGCGCCGTACCTTCCTGCACGTGCAGGAATACGCCGCACCGGCCGCCATTCCGGAGAACGACGTGCGCCGTCGCCGCAACGAACTGCTGGCCGCTGCGCGTGAAGTGTTCGGCGTGCCGCCGGAGCAGGTCTCGATGAAGTCGCGCGAGCGCGGCAAGGGCGGCAGCAAGTACGGCCGCTTCGAGCAGCGTGACGAGTTCATCGTGGTGCGCGAGAACAACGCGCTGCTGCAGGTGAACCTGTTCGACTACCTCGATACCGGCCTGTTCCTCGACCATCGCCCGCTGCGCCGGATGATGGCCGAGCAGGTGCGCGGCAAGCGTTTCCTCAACCTGTTCTGCTACACCGGCGTGGCCAGCGTGCAGGCCGCGGTGGCCGGTGCCGCCAGCACCACCAGCGTCGACCTGTCGGCCACCTACCTGCAGTGGTGCTACGACAACCTGGCGCTGAACGGGCAGGGCGGCAACCAGCACCTGCTGGTGCAGGCCGATGCCATGGCCTGGCTAGAAGGCGACCGTGGCCAGTACGACGTGATCTTCTGCGACCCGCCGACCTTCTCCAACTCCGCGCGTGCCGATGACTTCGATGTGCAGCGCGAGCAGTTGAAGCTGCTGCGCGCAGCCGTGGCGCGGCTGGCACCGGGCGGCGTGCTGTATTTCTCGAACAACTTCCGCCGCTTCAAGCTGGAAGAGAACGCCATCGCCGAATTCGCCCAGTGCCGCGAGATCACCGCGCGCACCATCGGTCCGGATTTCGAGCGCAACGCGCGCATCCACCGCGCGTGGGAACTGAAGCGGTTGGGGTAAGCCGACGCCCGGGGTCGGATCCCCTGCGCGAAGCGCAGGGGCTCTGACCCCATCCGGATCTACGTGCCAGAGGTCAGAGCCCTTGCGCTGCGCGCAAGGGATCCGACCCCGGTGGCTCTGCTACACCAACGCCACCAGCAGCCCGGCCACGGGCAGCGTGATCGCCAGCGGCGCGATCCATTTCGGTCGGTACGGGTACAGCCCGAACGACAGCGCCACACCGCCGAGGGTCATCGTGCCCAGCCACAGCACCGGGCCCATCGCCCAGCCATGGTCGACCACGCACAACGCGAACGCCACCGTCAGCAGGGCCCAACCCAGCGCCCGCCACTGCGTGCGCCGTGCCGGGGGAGCTGCAGCCTTGCCGTGCAGGTCGTGCTGGTGCTTTTCCATCGCCAGCGACAGGGCGGTGAACGCGGAGAACGACAGCGTCAGAGCCAGCAGCATCATGCGCTGGCCTCCGCTTCGGCAGCTTCCGCCGCTTCGACCGGTGCCTTGGGTGCAGCGGCTGCGGCCGCGCGCTTCTTCTTCTCGGCCGCACTCAATGGCGGCGTCCAGCGCTGCATGCGCCAGCCGCACAGCGCCAGCATCGCACCGAACGCGATCATCGACAGATCGAAGCCGGCCAGTACCCAGTCGCCGTTGCGCAGGGTGATGCCCAGATGCGCGTGCGTGGTCAGCGCATTGACCACCGGCACCAGCGCGAACGCCGCCGCGCCCAGGTACAGCTGCCACGCCCACATCATCCGCTTCGGCCAGATGAAAGCGGCCAGCAGCGCGCCGCCCCAAGCGTAGAAGAACACGTTGGCTTCCGCACTCGAGCGCTCGGCGATGTCCAGCGGCAGCAGGCGGTTGCCCCAGAAGTAGGCGGCAAAGGCGATCGGCAGGCCGGCCACGGTGCCGATGTTCAGCGCATCGACCAGGCGCAGGCCGAAGCCGATGCGGCCACTCTTGGCATGCTTGGGACGTTCCTTCACCGCCCACAGCACCACGCCGCTGGCGACCATCAGGCAGCCGACCAGGCCGGACAGGAAGAACAGTGCACGCAGGCCCCAGTCGGCAAAGCGTGCCAGATGCAGGCCGTACAGCACGCCGCGGGTGGCGGTGGCGCCACCGGAGGGCGGTGTTTCTTCCAGCAATGCACCGCTGACCATGTCGTAGCGCACGGCCGGGGTGTCGGTGGACAGGCGCTTGCCATCACGCTGGCGGATGTCGATCACCGCATTGGCCGCGCCCGGGTTGGACACGGTGAAGCCGGCCACTTCCACGCCGTGCCAATGCGCACGCGCGCTGTCCAGCAGTTGCGCGATCGGCAGCGGTGTTGCGCGGCCTTCGGCCGGCGCGGTCACCTCCGGCATGCCGCCGAAGGCTTCGCTGAAGAACTTGTCCTCGTCCTGCGGGTAGGCGACTTTCACGCCCCACGGCAGGTACATGATCATCAGCGTGACGATGCCGGTGTAGGTGATCATCGCGTGGTAGGGCAGGGCCATCACCGCGCTGACGTTGTGGAAATCGAGCCAGGAGCGCAGGCCCTTGTCCTTGCGGAAGGTGAAGAAGTCCTTGAAGATTTTCTTGTGGGTGATGACGCCGGTGATGATCGCCACCAGCATGAACATCGCGCAGAAGCCGACCAGATAGCGTGCCCACAGCACCGGGATGTAGTGCAGGTCGAAGTGCAGGCGGTAGAAGAAATCACCGCCGCGGGTCTCACGGGCCTTCAGTGCCTGGCCGGTGTTGGGGTCGAGCGTGGCATCGCCGAAGCCGCCTCGACGGCCACGGCTGGGGTCGGCCAGTTCCGGGGGCAGTCGCCAGAACATCTGCATGGCCGGGTTGCGCGGCTGCGGTAGGGTGACGAACCAGTTCTCGGCCTGCGCGGCGTTGGCCTGCAGGTAGTCCACCGCGCGCTGCGCGGCGACGTCGATGCTGACGTTGCTGGACGGCAGCTCCGGGCGCATCCAGCGGCTGATTTCTTCGCGGTAGTAGCTGGCCGTGCCGGCCATGAAAATCAGCAGCAGCAACCAGCCGACCAGCAAGCCGGTCCAGGTGTGCAGCCAGGCCATCGACTGGCGGAATCCGTTCTTCATGCCCAGGCCCCCAGCATGCGCGCGATGGCAGTCATCAGCAGGGCGGGAGCGAGAATGCCGACCCACGCACGCAGCGCGCTGCGGGTGGCGAACGCCCACAACGCCGCGCAGGCGGCGACCAGAATGGCCAGCAGCATGCCGGTCAGCACGGTCTGCCCGCGTGCGCCGGGCAGCGCCACCGCGCAGAACACGCTGGTGGCCGAAGCCAGCGCATAGCCGCCGAAGATTGCAGCCAACGAGCGTGACAGCACGCCCCAGCGCGGGTTGGAGAAGAAGGTGCGGGGGCTGGCGGTTGCGGGCGAGCGGTCCACGGCGTTCCTGCAGGTTTCAGTGAAAAGGGACCGGCGCACCGCAGTGCGCCGGGGTTGGCCATCCGTGGCCGGGCGCTGGTCGCAGAACCAGCGCCATCCAACGGGTTCAGAGCTTCCAGCGCAGCGTCACGGTGACATTGCGTGGTTCGCCCCAGTACACGCCGTTGTAGAAACCGACGTTGTTGAAGTACTTCTTGTCCAGCAGGTTGTTGATGTTCAGTTGGGCGCTGAAATTTTCGTTGAAGCGGTAGCCACCGGCGAGGTTGACCAGGTAGAAGGCGTCCTGGGTGATGTTGGCCTTGCTGCGATCCGCCTTGGTGCTGGTGTTCCAGATACGGCTCTGCCAGGTCACGCCACCACCGAGCCAGAAGCGGCCTTCGATGCCGCCGGGGCGCCAGCTGGTGTTGAGGCGGAGCGTGTCCTGCGGGGTCGTAGTCCGCTGCAGCACGCCATCCTTGTTGCGGATGACGGTGTGGGCGAAGCCTGCCGAGACGTTCCACTGCTCGCCGATGCTGCCCTGGGTTTCGATCTCCCAGCCCTTGACCTTGTTGCCCTTGGCGGTGGAGCGGTAGGCCTGCTCTCCGCCGGGCAGCGAGTTGGCTGGAACCGAATCATCCATCTCGGCAATGTTGTCCTGCTTGCCCTCGAATACGGCGGCGGAGGCATTGAGCAGGCCGCCGAAGAATTCCGCTTTGACGCCCGCTTCGTACATGTTGCCGACTATGGGCTCCAGGTAGTTGCCGTTGCGGTCGCGGTAGCCCTGCGGCTTGAAGATGTCGGTGTAGCTGACGTAGGCGCTGAACGTCGAGTTGAAGTCGTAGATCAGGCCGGCATACGGGGTGAGCGTATCGTCGGGCTTGTAGCCGCTGCGCTTGGTGCCAGTGCGGTTGCCGGCGGCGTCGTAGGAATACTCCCACGTGCGGGTTTCCCAGCTGCCGTAGCGTGCGCCGACCACGGCCAGCAGCGGGTCGGCAAGCCGCAGGCGCGCGGCGAGGTAGGCGGCACGCTGGCGCAGCTCATCCTGTGATGACAGGCGGCCGAGACGGGTGACCGGCAACACCGGGACGTTGCCGGTCCAGTGCCGCCAGTCAGGCACCTTCGCATAGGCCGTGTCGTAGTTGAAATCCATAGCTTCCGATTCGCCCTTGCGAACCGATTGGCCCAGGCCGAATACAAGCTCATGCTCGCGACCGAACAGCTTGAACGGCCCCCCCACGTTGACGTCGAACACGTCCATCGTGCTGTGCTGGTTGAAGTGCGAGATGTAGGCCGTTATGCCGGTGCCATCGGCACGCGGATAGCCGGCCGCGCCGTACCAGACGCTGCCATCGGTATCGCGCACCGCGTGGCTGAGGTTGCCCTTCACCGACCAGCCGTTGCCCAGCTGCTGCTCCAGGCGCGCGAAGCTGGTCTTCTCCACGATCGGCCACGCGCTCCACGAGGCCGACAGGTTGGTCGAGCGCGGCAGGTTGGCTGGCGCGCCATCGGCGCCCCAGTACGGCACCACACCCCAGGTCACGCCGGTGGTGCGCGGCGACTGGTATTCGTAACCCACCTCGAACAGCGTGCTGTCGCTCAGGTCGGCCTGCACGATGCCGTAGAACACGTCCTTGTCCAGCGCATAGACATCACGGAACGAATCGCTCTGCTGCTTGGCGGCGACCACGCGCGCACGGATGCGTCCGTCCCAGGCGACCGGGCCGCCGAGGTCGGCTTCCAGGCGGCGGTTGTTCCAGCGGCCCACGGTGAGGTTGGCGCCCATCTGGAAGGTGTCGGTGGGGCGCTTGCGGATCATGCTGATGGTGCCGGACGGATCGCCGGCGCCGGTGGTCAGGCCGGTGGCGCCGCGGATCACTTCGATGCGCTCGTAGATCACGTTGTCGGTGTTGGTCTTGACCGAGCCACCGAACGTGTTGAGCATGCCGTCGATCTGGAAATTGTCGATGGTGTAGCCGCGCGAGACATAGTTGATGCGCTCGCTGTCGGTGACCGACACGCTGACGCCGGTGACCTGGCCCATCACGTCCGACAGCGAGAACAGGCCCATGTCGTCCAGGCGCTGGCGGGTGATCACCGTTACCGACTGCGGTGTCTCGCGCAGCGACAGGTCCAGCTTGGTCGCACTGCGCGCGCCCTTGACCGTGTAGCTGTTGGGAATCTCGCCATCGGCGGTCACCTTCACGGTGTCCAGCGTGCGCGCGGAGGATTCGGCGGTGCCGTCGGCGTGGGCCAGCGGGGCGATCATCAGTGCGGTCACGGCCAGGGCCAGCAGAGTGGGACGAGGGAGGTTCAGCGGCGTTGCCATCGGTGCGATTCCATGCAGGACGAAACAGGCGATGGAATGCGCAGACACAGCAGCCATGCGCTCCGCGCACGTCGCCCAGCGAGTCCCATCGACAGTGCGCCACCCGCTTGGTGCGGGCGACCCGGTAGTCGGGGGATGTACACGGGCGAAGGGGCGGGTAGGTGCGTGCTTCCGTGCCCCGCTTGGCTAAGCGTACAACCGATTAGCAAATGATAGGCATTCGCATTTCGTTAATCAAGCGTGACGAACTCCGCCCTCCACGCAGGGCGTGGATCGACTGCCGGATGGGTTCCTAGAACCTGAACACTACTGTTGCGGCATGCAGCAGCAGGCCAATCAGGCCACCTACCAGGGTGCCGTTGAAGCGGATGAACTGCAGGTCGCGACCCACACTCAGTTCCAGCTGCTCGACCAGGTGCCGCTCGTCCCAGCTCTTCACGGTCTGCGCGATATGCGTGGTCACGCCTTCGCGCAGGCGGCCGGTCAGACGCTGGGCGCCCTCCAGCAGATGCTGGTTCAGCGCGTCGCGCAGGGCGGGATCGGCCTGCAGGCTGCTGCCCAGCGAGGCCAGGCTGCGCTGCAGGTGCCCGACCAGCGCCGAATCCTCACGCTGCAGATCGGCGCGCAGGCTGGCATGGATGCGTGCCCACAGGCCCTGCACGTAGTCCTGCAGGGCAGGGTGGTCGATCATTTCCTGCTTGAGCTGCTCGATGCGCTCGGCCAGGGCCGGGTCCTCGCGCAGGCGCTGCACGTAGTTCTGCAGCCAGCTCTCGTAGTCCTGGCGCAGCGGATGCTGCGGTTCGGCCAGCACCTGCTGCAGCTCTTCCAGCACCGCCCGCGCCAGGCGCTCGGCCAGGCTGTCGCCGATCTCATCGATCGGCTTGACCCAGTTCACCGTGCTCGACAACGTCGGCCATTCGCGCTGGATGTAACGCACGATCAGCTGCGAGGCGCGCTCCTTCACTTCCGGCTGCTCCAGCCAGCGCCCCAGCCGCTGCAGGCCCTCGTCCAGCACGCGCTGGTGGCGCCCATCGGCGGTCAGCAGGGCCAGCAGCTCACCGGCGGTGGCGGCGGCATTCCACTGCCGCAGCTGCTGCACCACGAAGGCGTGCAGCTGGCGGCGCACGGCGGTTTCGTCGAAGAAATCCAGCGCCTGCAGGGCCCAGCCGCGGGCCATGTCGGCCAGCATCCGCGAGCGCGCCGGGTCGGCCAGCCAGCTGCCGAGGCGGCTGGCTGGATCGAACACCTGCAGCTTGGCCAGCAGCACACCCGGCTCCAGGAACTGGTCGCGCACGAACAGGGCGAGACTGTCGCCGATGCGTTCCTTGCTGCGCGGGATGATTGCGGTATGCGGGATCGGTAGGCCCATCGGCCGCCGGAACAGCGCGACGACCGCGAACCAGTCGGCCAGCGCGCCCACGGCCGCTGCTTCGCAGAAGGCCGAGACCCAGGCCCAGATACCGCGCTCGCCCTGCCAGTGGCTGATTGCGAAACCGGCCAGCATCAACAGCAACAGGCCCAGCGCGAGGGCTTTCAGGCGCCGCAGCTGAGCGCGGCGCGGATCGTGGGCAGGCGTCATTGCACGAGTCTACCCGCAGCGCGGTGAGGTCTGCCTGTAGAGCCGAGCCCATGCTCGGCTGCCTTGCGCGTGGCAAAGAGCAGCCGAGCATGGGCTCGGCTCTACAGAAGCGCGTCGAGAGCGCTTAGAGCGCTTCCAGCTGCTTGCGCAGCGCGGCCAGCTGCGCGCGCAGGGTGTCGTTCTCGCGGGTCAGCGCGACCACGCGACGGCGCAGGGCCGGTGCATCCTCGCCCAGCTGTTCCAGTGCCGACAGAACCTCGGCATCGCGGCTGGCCACCTCGTCCTCGCTGGGTTCTTCGAAATCCATCTCGGCTGGTTCAGGCTTCGGTGCGCGCGGCTTGCGCTTGGACTCGCGCACGCGCTTGGCGGCCTGCTTCAGCTCGTCCTTGCCACCGGCGGCGGCAGCGCGCTGCTCGTCTTCCGGCAGGTCGGCCACGGCCGCAGCGGCGCTGATCGAGATCACGCCGGCCTTCACCGCTTCCACCACCTCGGCCGCGGCCTGGGCGTGGATGCGCTCGATCATGCCGACCTGGCTTGTGCTCAGCTTGGCCTCGCGGGCCAGCTCGGCGCGGCTGATCTTCGGCGCCGGTTCCCACGGCGGGCTGTCCTCACCCGCGTCTACGACGACGTCGGCGGTGCCGTCGCTCTCGCGCTGCAGCTGGGCCTGCTCGACCTGCTTGCGGGCGGCCAGGATGTCGCGCTTGCGCAGCGCCAGCACACCGCGCTGGAAATCGGACACGCTGCGGCGACCCAGGTGCTGCTCGATCATCCACAGGTGCACGTCTTCCATGCTCTGGAAACGGGTGTTCTGCACGGTGTTGAAGGGCAGGCCGTGCTTCTGGCAGATGCCGAAACGGTTGTGGCCATCGACCAGCACATCACCCCACAGCACCAGCGCATCGCGGCAGCCTTCGGCCAGGATGCTGCGCTCCAGCGCGTCATGTTCGTCCGCGGTCAGCGGGTCGATATAGGCCTTGAGTTCTTCTTTGACGACGATATTCATGGGCACGGCAGCGAGCAGGAGCGGAACCGCCCATTGTACCCGCTCGCCACCGCCGGCCCGGGCTCAGGCGGTGGCCCGGATCATCTCGCCCAGGGTGCCGGTGATCTTGTCGATCTGTGCCTTGTCCACGATCAGTGGCGGCGACAGCGCGATGATGTCGCCGGTGCAGCGCACCAGCAACCGGCCATCGTGGAAGCAGCGCCGGAACACCTCGTAGCCACGGCTGCCGGGAGCATCGCGGCGCGGTGCCAGCTCGACCGCGCCGACCAGCCCGAAGTTGCGGATGTCGATCACGTTGGGCAGGCCCTGCAGCGCATGCAGCCGTTCCTGCCAGTACTCGCCCAGCTCGATGGCACGCTCGAACAGGCGCTCCTCGGCATAGACGTCCAGCGTCGCCAGCGCTGCGGCGCAGGCCAGCGGATGGCCGGAATGGGTATAGCCATGGAACAGCTCGATGGCCTGCGGCGGGGCCTGCATCAGCGTGGTATGCACGGCGTCGCTGGCCAGCACGCCACCCAGAGGCACCGCGCCGTTGCTGACCGCCTTGGCAAAGGTCAGCAGGTCCGGGGTGACCCCGAAGCGCTGCGCGGCGAACGGCATGCCAACCCGGCCGAAGCCGGTGATGACCTCATCGAACACCAGCAGGATGCCGTGGTGGTCGCACAGCTCGCGCAGGCGCTGCAGGTAGCCCGGCGCGGGCAGGATGACCCCGGCCGAACCGGCGATGGGTTCAACGAATACGGCGGCAATCGTTGACGCATCATGCAGCGCGATCAGTCGTTCCAGATCGTCGGCCAGCTCCGCGCCCTGGCGTGGCAGGCCCCTGCTGAACGCATTGCGCGGCAGGTCCAGGGTGTGCCGCAGGTAATCGACGCCACCCAGTTGCAGGCCGAACGGCTTGCGGTTGTTGGGCAGCCCGCCCAGTGCCATGCCGCCGAAACCGACGCCGTGATAGGCCTTCTCGCGGCTGATGAAACGGGTGCGCTGGCCCTCGCCACGCTGGCGGTGGTAGGCCAGCACGATCTTCATCGCCGTATCCACCGCCTCGGAGCCGGAGCTGGTGAAGAACACATGGTTGAGCGGGCCCGGAGCCAGTGCGGCCAGCCGCTGCGCCAGCGCGAAGGCCGGCGGTGAGCCCATCTGGAAGGCCGGCGAATAGTCGAGGGTGCGTGCCTGCTCGACGATAGCCTCGACAATGCGTGGGCGGGCATGGCCGGCGTTGCAGCACCACAGGCCGGCAGTGCCATCGAGGATCTGGCGGCCGTCGACATCCTCATAGTGCATGCCTTCGGCGCGTACCAGCATGCGCGGCGCGGCCTTGTACTGGCGGTTGGCGGTGAACGGCATCCAGTACGCGTCCAGTGACTCGGGGCGCTGGGTGGCCAGGTCGTGCAGGTCGCTTTCGGGACGCTTCATGCCAGCTCCGTCGGGTCCGATGCGACGAATGTAGCGCAGCCGCGTCACGGCGGAGTCGCGGCGGTCCCGGTATAACCAAGGCTCGTTGAATGTTGGAGCTTCCCATGGCTGATTTCCCCGACCGTAGCCATTGGCAGGCGCTGGCCCTCCAGCTGTCGATGCCGGGCCAGGCCTTCATCGACGGCCGCTATGTCGATGCCGCCAGTGGCGCCCGCTTCGACTGCATCAGCCCGATCGACGGTCGCGTGCTGGTTGCGGTTGCCGACTGCGACGCGCAGGATGTCGAGCGCGCGGTCCTGGCCGCGCGACGCAGCTTCGAGGCGGGCCACTGGTCGCAGGCCACTCCGGCCCATCGCAAGCGCGTGCTGCTGGCGCTGGCGGCATTGGTGGACGCGCACGCCGATGAACTGGCCCTGCTGGAAACCCTGGACATGGGCAAGCCGGTGCGTGACGCGCGCCGTATCGACCTGCCCGGCGTGGTGCGCTGCCTACGCTGGACCGCCGAAGCGGTGGACAAGCTGTACGGTGAGGTCGCGCCCACCGGCCCGCACGAGCTGGGGCTGGTCACGCGCGAGGCCGCTGGGGTAGTGGCGGCCATCGTGCCGTGGAATTTCCCGCTGTTGATGGCGTGCTGGAAGATCGCACCGGCCTTGGCCATGGGCAACTCGGTGGTGCTCAAGCCTTCCGAGCGGTCACCGCTGAGTGCGCTGCGGCTGGCCGCACTGGCCGCGGAGGCGGGCCTGCCGGAGGGCGTACTGAACGTGTTGCCCGGCCACGGTGCGCGCGTCGGTGAACCGTTGGCCCTGCACATGGATGTGGACGTGCTGGCCTTCACCGGTTCCACTGCCACCGGCGCGAAGCTGCTGGAGTATTCCGGGCGATCCAACCTCAAGCGGGTCTGGCTGGAATGCGGTGGCAAGAGCCCGCATGTGGTGTTCGCCGACGCCCCCGATCTGGACGTCGCCGCCAAGGCGGTGGCACAGGGCATCTTCTTCAACCAGGGCGAAGTCTGTACTGCCGGCTCCCGGCTGCTGGTCCAGCGCTCGATCCGCGAGGATTTCGTGCATCAGGTGATCGCCCATGGCCAGCACATGCAGCCGCAGCATCCGCTGGAGGCCGATGCACCGATGGGCGCGCTGGTGGATGCCGCGCATCTGCACAAGGTGATGGACGATATCGCACGCGCAGAAGGCGAGGGCGCGCGGCTGCTGCTGGGTGGGCGACGGGCCGAGGTCGAGGCCGGCGGCAGCTATGTGCAGCCGACAGTGTTCGACCAGGTGCGCCCGGAGCAGGCCTTGGCGCGTGAGGAAGTATTCGGGCCGGTGCTGGCCGTACTCGGCTTCGACGACGAGGCCGAAGCGGTGCGCCTGGCCAATGACAGTCGCTACGGCCTGGCCGCGGGCCTGTGGACGCGTGATCTCAGCCGCGCCCATCGGGTCGCGCGGCAGTTGCGCGCGGGTAGTGTCTGGGTGAACGGCTGGGATGGTGGCGACATGACCGCCCCGTTTGGTGGTTACAAGCAGTCCGGCAATGGGCGGGACAAGTCACTGCATGCGTTCGACAAGTACAGCGAGATCAAGGCTACCTGGATCCAGTTGTAACGACGCGATTGCTGGACGGCTGTTCGCTCTTTGTAGAGTCGAGCCATGCTCGACTGCCGTTCGCCCCTCTGTAGCGCCGAGCCATGCTCGGCTGCATCTC
>NZ_JAOCCT010000019.1:0-94527 GCF_029840555.1 Stenotrophomonas sp. GD03877
TTGCTCGTGTGCGCTGTCCTGCGCACCCGGCAAGACCGGGGTTGGGCGTCCTGCCCAACCCGCCCGAGGCATGCCTCGGGCCCATGCGGCTGACACCCCCGCGAACCCACCCCGCCCGGCCTCTGACAGTTTCCGGTTGCTTCCACCCACGGAAAGAAAAGAAGAAGAGCAAAAGCTGCTTGGCTGGGCGCTCTTTGTAGAGCCGAGCCCACGCTCGGCTGCTCTCCGCGAAATCTCCAGCCGAGCATGGGCTCGGCTCTACATTCCTTCTCCGTCCGACATCAGAAACCGCTCTTGCCTTTGCCATCCGCTCCGTCACATGAACCTGTCGAGGCCGGGGCGGTGTGGGCTGGCAGGGGTGTCCGCGGCATGGATGCCGCGGCCAAGCCCCCAAGGACGGGTTTACGGCGTCCCCTGCCAGCCCACACCACCCCGGCCCACTCACAGCACCACGAAGCGCCAGCGCTTTGGCTGTTGCTGTGCGCCTCTGCCTGCCGCAGGCATCGACCCTCCCACCACCCGCACCCGATACAATGGCCGTCTGCCGTACCCCGGCATCCCGTCCCTGAGCCAAAGAGTTGCCCATGTCCATCGTCCGCATGACCGACCTCGACCTCTCCGGCAAGCGCGTGCTGATCCGCCAGGATCTGAACGTGCCGATCGAGAATGGCCGCATCACCTCCGAACAGCGCATCACCGCTTCGCTGCCGACGCTCAAGCGCGCGCTGGAGCAGGGTGCGGCGGTGATGGTCACCTCGCACCTGGGGCGCCCGAAGGAAGGCGTGTGGAGCGAAGCCGAGTCGCTGGCGCCGGTTGCCCAGCGCCTGTCCGAGCTGCTCGGCCGCGAGGTTCCGCTGGTGCGTGACTGGGTCGACGGCGTCGACGTGCAGCCGGGCCAGCTGGTGCTGCTGGAAAACTGCCGCATGAACGTCGGCGAGGGCAAGGACGATGAAGCCCTGTCGAAGAAGTACGCGGCGCTGTGCGATGTGTTCGTGATGGATGCCTTCGGCACCGCGCACCGTGCGCAGGCCTCCACCCACGGTGTCATCCGCTTCGCCCCGGTGGCGGCCGGTGGCCCGCTGCTGATGGCCGAACTGGACGCGCTGGCGCAGGCGCTGGATGCACCGGCCAAGCCGCTGCTGGCCATCGTTGCCGGCAGCAAGGTCAGCACCAAGCTGGAACTGCTTGCCAACCTGGTCGGCAAGGTCGATCAGCTGATCGTCGGTGGTGGCATCGCCAATACCTTCATTGCTGCCGCTGGTTACAACGTCGGCAAGTCGCTGTACGAGCCGGACCTGCTGGATACCGCCAAGAAGATCGTGGCCGATGCCAAGGCGCGTGGCGCCGACATTCCGCTGCCGGTGGACGTGGTCACCGCCAAGCAGTTCATGCCGGACGCGGTTGCCGAAGTGAAGGCGGTCGACGCGGTTGCCGAAGACGATCTGATCCTGGACATCGGCCCGCAGACCGCTGCGCAGTACGCGCAGCTGATCGAAAAGGCCGGCACCGTGGTCTGGAACGGCCCGGTCGGCGTGTTCGAGTTCGAAGCCTTCAGCAAGGGCACCGAAGCGCTGGCCCGCGCCATCGCCAGCTCGCCGGCCTTCTCAATCGCCGGTGGCGGCGACACCCTGGCCGCGGTCGACAAGTTCGATATCGCCCAGCAGGTCAGCTACATCTCCACCGGCGGCGGTGCGTTCTTGGAGTTCCTGGAAGGCAAGACCCTGCCGGCGGTGGCCGCACTGGACGCGCGCGGCGCATGAGTGCCGAGCGCGGCAAGGATGTGCTGTTCTTCGACCTCGATGGCACGCTGATCGATTCGCAGGTGGGCATCACCACCTGCATCGCTTACGCGCTGCAGAAGATGGACCATCCGGTGCCGCCGCAGGAGACGCTGCTGGGTTGGATCGGTCCGTCGCTGCGGACCACCTTCGCGCCGCTGTTCGTTGAACCGGCGCGGGTGGAACAGGCGGTGGGCTACTACCGTGAGCGCTTCGACGCCGAGGGCTGGCGCGAGCATACGGTGTACCCGCAGGTGGAAGACACCCTGCGCACGCTGCACGGTCGTGGCCACCGCCTGGCGGTGGTCACGGCCAAGAACGAGCCACATGCACGCCGCATCCTCGCCCACCTGCCGTTCGGCGGGCTGTTCGAGGAGATCGTCGGTTCGACCCTGGACGGTTCGCGCAGCCACAAGCCGGAACTGGTGGGTGAGGCATTGCGCCGCCTGCAGGTGCAGCCCGCGCAGTGCTGGATGATCGGCGACCGCCGCATGGACATCGAAGGCGCACACCACCACGGCCTGCGCAGTGTCGGCGTGCTGTGGGGTTTCGGCGGTGAGGCCGAACTCACCGAAGCCGGTGCCGGCCAGCTGGCACGCGAGCCAGCACAGCTGACGACGCTGTTGGCCTAGGCTCCTGTAGAGCCGAGCCCACGCTCGGCTGCTCCGGCGTGTGCCCAGCCGAGCATGGGCTCGGCTCTACAGAACGCCCTGCGCCAGCGTATGTCCGGCCGATGTCCGTTCCATGACCCGCGAAGTCAGGCAGCACAAGGCTGTAACCGTATACATGCGGCGTGAAGGATGTGCTAATTTCCGTTCTTTATCGGGAGAGGCCCATTCACCATGTTCGAGCGTCAGCGTCGCACCAAGATCCTTGCCACCCTCGGTCCGGCCACTGATCCGCCGGGCGTGCTGGAGGATCTGTTCCGCGCCGGCGTCAACGTGGTGCGCCTCAACTTCAGCCACGGCGATCCCTCCGGCCAGGCCAAGCGTGCCGCCGAAGTGCGTGCCGCTGCGGCCCGCGTGGGCGTGGAAGTGGGCATCCTGGCCGATCTGCCGGGCCCGAAGATCCGCATCGAGCGCTTCGCCGAAGGCAAGGTGCAGCTCAAGGCGGGTGACCGCTTCGACCTGATCGCCAGCGCCAATGCCGGCCCCGGCGATGCGACCCAGGTGGGCGTCAGCTACCTCGGCCTGCCGCAGGACGTCGGCCCGGGCGATGTCCTGCTGCTCGATGATGGCCTGATGCAGCTGCAGGTGGTCGAGGTGCAGGGCGAGCGCATCATCAACACCGTGCTCAATGACGGCGCGCTGTCTGATCGCAAGGGCCTGAACAAGCAGGGCGGTGGCCTCTCGCTGGGCGCGCTGACCGAGCGCGACAAGGAGCTGATCGGCATCGTCGCCAAGATCGGTGTCGACTTCATCGCCGTGTCGTTCTGCCGCAACGCGCAGGACATGAACGACGCCCGTGACATCGCCCGCTCGCATGGCTGCGATGCTGCGCTGGTGTCGAAGATCGAGCGCACCGAAGCGATCGAGAACCTGGAAGAGATCGTCGAGGCCAGCGACGTGGTGATGGTGGCCCGTGGCGACCTCGGCGTGGAAATCGGCGACGCCGAACTGCCGGGCCTGCAGAAGAAGATCATCAAGGCCTCGCTGGCACAGAACAAGGTGGTGATCACGGCCACGCAGATGCTGCAGTCGATGGTCGAAAGCCCGATCCCGACCCGCGCCGAAGTGCTGGACGTGGCCAACTCGGTCATCGACGGTACCGACGCGGTGATGCTGTCGGCTGAAACCGCTGCCGGTGCGTACCCGGTCAAGGCGGTGGAAGCGATGGCGCGTATCTGCCTGGGTGCCGAGCGCCAGTTCCAGACCGAGACCGACTTCAACGCCTCGCCGCGTAATCTGGAACGTGCCGACCAGGCGATTGCCATGGCCACCATGTTCCTGTCGCAGCACGTGGGCGTGCGTGCGATCGTGGCGATGACCGAATCCGGTGGCACCGCCCGCTACCTGTCGCGCTTCCGCGCCAAGGCGCCGGTGTTCGCAGTCACCCGCCACGACGGCGCGCGCCGCCAGATGGCCCTGATGCGCGATGTGTTCCCGATCAACTTCGACAGCCGTGGCCTGACCCCGCGCGAAGCCGCGCGGGGCAGCATCCGCCTGCTGGTGGAAGCCGAACTGCTGCAGGCCGGTGACCGCGTCGTGTTCACCAGCGGTGAGCACATGGAAACCCTGGGTGCGACCAACACCCTGCGCCTGCTGGAAGTGGGCGAAGACGGCCGCGCCAGCGGCCTGGGCGATCTGTAAACCCCGTCGGCCCCCGGTCGGAGCCGCTGTGCGGATCCGGCCCACGGTCAGATCCGCAAAGGGGCTCTGACCCGGCGCAACAGGACATCGCCTGTCCGGTGCGGACATTGGAATCGTTTCCAGACTGGCCTGCACGTCGGCGCAACGGGCGGCGGGGCTATACTTACGTTTTTCCCGCACCCGCCACAGGAAGTACATGAGCATCGAACAGCTGGCTGAAACCGCCCAGGCCATGGTTGCCCCGGGCAAGGGCATCATCGCGATCGACGAATCCACCGCTACCATCGCCAAGCGTTTCGCTGGCGTCGGTATCGAGAACACCGAGGAGAACCGTCGTGCCTACCGCGAACTGCTGCTGACCACGCCGAAGCTCAACGAGCACATTTCCGGCGCCATCCTGTTTGACGAAACCATCCGTCAGTCGACCAAGGACGGCGTGCCGTTCGCCAAGTACATGGCCGACCACGGCATGATTCCGGGCATCAAGGTGGACAAGGGTGCGCACCCGCTGGCCGGCTGCCCGGGCGAGCTGGTGACCGAAGGCCTGGACGGCCTGCGCGAGCGCCTGCAGGAGTACTACAAGCTGGGTGCGCGCTTCGCCAAGTGGCGTGCGGTGATCAACATCGGCGAAAGCATTCCGTCGGGCACCTGCATCGAGTCCAACGCCCACGCGCTGGCCCGCTATGCCGCGCTGTGCCAGGAATGTGGCCTGGTGCCGATGGTCGAGCCGGAAGTGATCATGGACGGCGACCACGACATCGAGACCTGCTACGAAGTCACCGAAGCCACCCTGCGTTCGCTGTTCGACGCCCTGTACCAGCAGAACGTGCTGCTGGAAGGCACCATCCTGAAGGCCTCGATGGTCATCTCCGGCAAGGGCTGCGATGAGCAGGCCGACGTCGAGGAAGTGGCCGAGTCGACCGTGATGTGCCTGAAGAGCACCGTGCCGGCCATCCTGCCGGGCGTGGTGTTCCTGTCCGGTGGCCAGAGCGACGAGCAGTCCACCGAGCACCTGAACGCGATGAACCAGCTGGGCAACCTGCCGTGGCCGCTGAGCTTCTCCTACGGCCGCGCCATGCAGCAGGCCGCGCTGAAGCTGTGGGCCAAGGACATGAAGGGCAACTACGCTGCTGCCCAGAAGACCGTGTACGAGCGCGCCAAGGACAACGGCCTGGCCGCGCTGGGCAAGTGGAACGGTTGATCCGTCCCATCGCTGGATGAACAAGGCAACGCCGGCATCACGCCGGCGTTTGCTTTTGCGGGTATCGTTTCCGCCCCCACGCGCCCGGCCGGTGCGTGGGAACCACATGGAAGGCCAAGGAGAAACAACATGCGTTTGGCAGCAATCACACTGGCCGTCGCCACGGTCCTGGTCGCCGGCGGTTGCAACCGTCTCGGCGGCGGTGGTGACGCAGGCAAGGCCGCGTCGCTCGATTTCGACAAGCCGGTGTCCGGCGAGATCACCTCGCGCAGCGGCATCAACTACAACGACGGCAGCCATCACCAGCTCTACCAGATCAAGCTGGAAGACAAGCAGCTGGTTGGGCTGAAGCTGACCGGCTCGCTGAGCGGCTCGATCGCCGTCTTCAACAACGGCAGCCTGGTGGCCAGCAGCAACACCGGCTACGAGCGCGAGGGCGACGTCTCGCTGGCCTTCCGTGCCAACGGTGGCGGCACCTACCAGGTAGCGGTCAACGCCAACGGCTCGACCGATTACGGTCCGTACCGCCTGCGCGCCGAGAAGCTGGTGCCGTACGACGGCAAGCCGCTGGCGGGCAGCGGCGAGATCGTCGACATGCTGGCCGGTGGTTCCCAGGACTACACCCTGCAGGTGGACAAGGCCGGCCTGTACGAGATCCGCCTGGTGTCGGATGTCTTCGATCCGGTGCTGAAGCTGTCGGGCCAGGGCGTGGACGCCGAAAATGACGATGGCGGGGACAGCACCAACTCGCGCCTGACCCTGTCACTGAAGCCGGGCAAGTACACCCTGACTGCACGCGGTCTGGGCGACGGCGTCAACGGCATGTTCACCCTGTCGGCCAACCGCATCGAGCTGCCCGGCAATCTGGTGGAACGCGATGGCACAGCGCTGCCGAAGTCGGGCAGCGTGTACACGATGCTCGACAACGACGGCCGCCGCCGCTTCCTGCTGACCCTGGATCGCCCGGCCGACGTGCGCCTGGATGCGATTTCCAGCCAGGTCGATACCGTGCTGCGCGTGGTCGGCGGCGACGTCGAGCTGACCGATGATGACGGTGGCAGCGGTACCAATTCGCGCTTGGAAGAGACCCTGCCGGCCGGTCACTACACCGTGGACGTGTCCAGCCTGAACAATGGTGCGGGCATGGTGGAAGTGCGCGTGCAGGTCGAGGGTGCCAGCGCCGACGGAGCTGCGGCCTCGGCGGCACGTGCCGCGGCCGATGCTGCCGCCGCCGTGGCCGATGACGCCGCCGCGGTGGAAGCCGCCAGCCGTTGAGCGTGATCCACGCCGCGCGTGGATGACGACAACGATGCAACGGAAAAGGCCGGGCAATGCCCGGCCTTTTCTTCTACCTGCAGCGCTGCGGTTCAGTGCGCAGCGGCGAAGCCCGAATCGCCCAGAGGCGGCAGCACCGACCCGCGCGGTTCGTTGTCCGTACTTTGCCCGGCGGCGCTCAACGCCTGCTGGTAGGCCTTCGCCGTGGCAGTGTTGAACGCCACCAGCACGATGCGCATCGGCTGTGCATGGCTGCGCTGCCACGCCAGTGTTTCCGTTACTGCGATCTGCGCGGCCTGGTACAGCGGATAGCCATACACACCGCAGCTGATCGCCGGGAACGCGATCGACTGCACGCCCAGCGACTCGGCCAGCTGCAGCGATTTCCAGTAGCAGTTGGCCAGCAATGCCGGTTCGTCGCGCTGGCCGTCGTGCCAGACCGGGCCCACCGTGTGCAGTACATGCTGCGCCGGCAATGCATAAGCGTCGGTGGCGCGCACTTCGCCGGTCGGGCAACGCACGCCCGGGCGCAGCTCCGGCAGTTGCTCGCACTCGGCCAGCAGCGCAGGGCCCGCGGCACGATGGATCGCACCGTCGACACCGCCGCCACCGAGCAGTGTTTCATTGGCCGCGTTGACGATCGCATCCACCGCCAGGGTCGTGATGTCGCCCTGCCAAACTTCGATCTTCATGCGTCCGTCTCCTGCCTGTGAGGTGTTCCGCGCAGCGTCTGCGCCGGCTGTTCCCACGGTAGGGGACAGGGCATCGATACTGCGTCATGACCGTCTCACGCGCTGCGATCCGACGGCCTTCACGCACGATGGCGGGCGACGCCTTCACGCAGGCTGAAGCACAAGCGGGGCAGAGCCTTTTTCCGACGGAAAAAGGATCCGACCCTGTGCATTACGGCAGGCCGGCCAGCCAGTCGTCGTCGGAACCCTCATTCACATCGGCGAACAGCGGCGTGGAGAAATAGCGTTCACCGGTGTCCGGCAGCATCGCCAGGATCACCGAGCCCGGTTCAGCACGGGCCGCCACGTCCAGCGCGCTGGCCACGGTAGCGCCGGCGGAGATGCCGACGAAGATGCCTTCCTCCGCAGCCAGTCGGCGTGCGGTGGCGATGGCGCGGTCATCTTCCACCGTCACCAGTTCATCCACCACGTCGCGGTTGAGCACATCCGGCACGAAGTCCGGGGTCCAGCCCTGGATCTTGTGCGGCTTCCAGTCATCGCCCTTCAGCAGTGCGGCACCGGCCGGTTCGGTGGCGATGATGCGGGTCTGCGGGCGCGCGACCTTCAGCACTTCGCCAACACCGGTGAGCGTGCCGCCGGTGCCCCAGCCGCTGACGAAGTAGTCCAGCCGCTTGCCGGCGAAGTCGCGCAGGATCTCGGCGGCGGTGGTGTTGCGGTGGTACGCCGGGTTGGCCGGATTGGCGAACTGGCTGGCCAGGAACCAACCGTGCTGTTCGGCCAATTCAGCGGCCTTGCGCACCATGCCGCTGCCACGTTCGGCGGCCGGGGTCAGGATCACCTTGGCGCCATAGGCGCGCATCAGCTTGCGGCGCTCCACCGAGAAGGTTTCGACCATGGTGGCCACGAACTTGTAGCCGCGTGCGGCGGCGACCATCGCCAGTGCCACGCCGGTGTTGCCTGACGTGGCTTCGACGATGGTGTCGCCCGGCTTGAGGACGCCACGCGCTTCGGCGTCGAGGATGATCGCCAGCGCCAGGCGGTCCTTTACCGAGCCGCCCGGGTTGAACGACTCGACCTTGGCGTAGACGCTGACCTGCGGGGGCGCCAGGCGCTGCAGCCTGACGATGGGGGTGTTGCCGACGGTATCGAGGATGGAGTCGTACAGGGCCATGGAAGCGCTCCGGAAACGGGGCCGCGCCGGGCTTCGGCGGGCGAAGGGGGAGGGCTGGCTGTTCAGGCCAGCGGCTGCCGGCTGACCGTAGCGCCGGCATATGACGCCCGGAAATGACCAGATACCTTTCTTAAACAACCTTTGGTTATAAGCTGGTGACGGCAAATGACCCTAGAGTGGACTTCCGCCCCACGCCGCCTGCCTCCCATGACGCTGACCCAGCTGCGCTACCTGGTTGCCATCGCCGACGCCGAGCTGAACATCACGCTGGCTGCCTCGCGCGTGCATGCCACCCAGCCTGGCCTGTCCAAGCAGCTCAAGCAGCTGGAAGACGAGCTCGGCTTCCTGTTGTTCGTGCGCAAGGGCCGCAGCCTGGAGTCGGTCACTCCGGCCGGCACCGAAGTGATCGCCCGCGCCCGCGCGGTGCTGGCCGAGGCCAACAACATCCGCACCTACGCGGCCAACCAGCGCCGCGAGAGCCAGGGCCAGCTGATCCTGACCACCACCCACACCCAGGCGCGCTTCGTGCTGCCGCCGGCGGTGGCAGCGATCAAGCAGGCCTACCCGCAGGTGAGCGTGCACCTGCAGCAGGCCGGCGAAGCCGATGCGCTGGACCGCTTGAACCAGGGTGACGCGGATATCGCGATCATCAGCACCGCCGGCGGTGAGCCCACCGATGGCATCGCGGTGCCGCTGTTCCGCTGGCGGCGTCTGGTGGTGGTGCCGAAGGGCCACCCGCTGGACCGCGCCGGCCGCGCCCCGGACCTGGCCGCGCTGGCCCGCCAGCCATTGATCAGCTACGAATCCTCGACCCGTCCGAACTCGTCCCTGCAACGCGCCTTCGCCGCCAATGGGCTGGTGCCCGACCTGGCACTGACCGCGCTCGATGCGGACCTGATCAAGACCTACGTGCGTACGGGTCTTGGCGTAGGCCTGCTGGCCGAGATGGCGGTCAGTTCCAACGATGAAGACCTGCGCTCGTGGCCGGCGCCGGACCCGATCAGCGAGTGCATTGCCTGGGCGGTGCTGCCGCGTGACCGCGTGCTGCGTGATTACGCGCTGGAGCTGGTGCACGTGCTAGCACCGCAGATTGATCCGCGCGATCTGCGCAGGGTGCTGGATGGCAACCAGGCGGCGGCGTGGCCGGTGCCACCGACGTGGGAGTCACTGACCCAGACCATCACGGTGTGAGGGGTTGGTCGAGCAGGGCTTGCAGCCCTGCACCTGCTGCGGCATTCAAGCAACAGCAACAGCAACAGCAGAAGCGGCATTCCGTGGGTTGGCGGGGCGGTGTCGGAGTGCGGGGACGCTGCAAGTACGTCCCTGTAAGCTTGGCAGCCGCATCCATGCGGCTGACACCCCGCACTCCGACACCGCCCCACCTCTGACAGATTCCGGCGGCTGTTGGTAGGTGTCGACCTTGGTCGACACGGTAGATCCACCCCATGCGTGGATGCTTTTCGATTCCAATTCGAAATATTCGATTCCGATGGAGATTCATCCACGCATAGCGTGGATCTACGACAGATCGCAGAAATCTGTCGAAGGCGGGGTGGGTCCGGTTGCGGGAGTGTCCGCGGCATGGATGCCGCGGCCAAGCCCCCAGGGACGGGTTTACGGCGTCTCCCGCAACCGGACCCACCCCGCCATCCCACGGATTGCCCGCTTTTGACGTTGACGTTGACGTTGATTCAGCGGGTGCAGGGCTGCAAGCCCTGCCGATAAACCCCCTCCTGCGACCGTTCGTCGCACGAGCAACCCTGGACCCGCATCTACACTAGCGGGGTGACCCGCCTGTCCCGCCCGCAGCGCCTTCTGCTCCAGCTCGCCGTCCTGGCGACGCTGCTGATGGTGCTTGCGCCCCTGGTCAGCCGCGCGCTGCAGGCGCCGCCGATGGAGCACGCCGCGATGGCAGGCATGGACCATGCCGCCATGGGCCATGACATGCACGACATGGCCATGGCCGGGCACGCTCAGCATGGCGCTGCGCCGGCAGCGCCCAACCATCCCGCCGATCCCCACGCCATGCACGGCGAAGCCTGCGAATACTGCGTGCTGGCCATGCGCCTGCTGCCGTGGCTGGCAGTGCTGGTGCTGCTGTTGCCGCTGCTGTGGCGGCCGCGCCTGGTGTTCCCGTGGTCGCAACAGGTGCTGCCGGCACTGCGTTGGCCGGCGCACGCCGCACGTGGGCCACCGCGCCCCGCCATCGTCCGCTGATGTCCCTGTCGAATCTGCCGCACGACGCCTGACCGGGCGCCGTGCGCGCGTGCGTACTTTGGAGCTGTTCCGATGAAAATGACTTCCCGCCCTGCGGGCGCCTGCGCGCGCCTGCCGGTTGCCCTTGGCCTGGCCGTGGCCGCGTCACTGGCCCATGCTGCGCCTGCCGAGCAGGCGCGCACCCTCGACACGATGGTGGTCACCGCCGCCGCACCGTCCTCGCCGCTGCACTGGGTGACCGATCCGCGCCTGCCGCGGCAGCCGGTGCCGGCCAGCGACGGTGCCGATTACCTGAAGACCGTCCCCGGCTTCTCCGCCATCCGCAATGGCGGCACCAACGGCGACCCGGTGCTGCGCGGCATGTTCGGTTCGCGGCTGAACATCCTCAGCAATGACGGCAACCTGATCGGTGCCTGCCCGTCGCGCATGGACAATCCGCTGTCCTACATCGCGCCGGAGAGCTTCGATCGGCTGACCATCATCAAGGGGCCGCAGAGCGTGCGCTGGGGTGCGGGTGCCTCGGCCGGCACCGTGCGCTTCGAGCGCGATACGCCGCGCTTCGACGAACCGGGGCTGCGTGCCGATGCCAGTGCGCTGGTCGGTTCGCGCAACCGCAATGACCAGGTGCTGGACCTGACCCTGGGCAATCCGACCGGCTATGTACGCGCCAGCGGCAACCGTTCCGAAGCTGACGACTACAAGGACGGCCACGGTGATGTGGTGCCCTCGAAGTGGCGCAAGTGGAATGGCGACGTGGCCATCGGCTGGACGCCGGATGCCGACACGCTGCTGGAAATCTCCGCCGGTGCCGGCGATGCCATCGCGCGCTACGCCGGGCGCGGCATGGACGGTGCCGCGTTCGAACGCACCAGCTATGCCGCACGCTTCGAGAAGCGCAACCTGCCCGGTGCGTGGGATACGCTGCAGGCCAACGTGTACTACAACGAAGCCGACCATGTGATGGACAACTACACGCTGCGCACGCCGAACCCGCACAGCATGATGCCGATGCCGATGGCCTCGAACGTGGACCGCCGTACCCAGGGCGGCCGGGTCAGTTCCGAGTGGCGCTGGCAGGACGTGCAGCTGGTGGCCGGTGTGGATGGCGAAGACAGCCGCCATCGTGGCCGCATGGGCATGGGCCGCGACACCTACCGCCAGGCCGCCTGGGAGACCGATGCCAACTTCCGCCGCTACGGCGTGTTCACCGAGTTGACCCTGGGCGCCGGCACCGACCAGCGCTGGATCAGTGGCCTGCGCATCGACCGTGCCAGCGCCCGCGATGAGCGGCAATTGATCCGCGGCATGATGGGCAACCGGCCCAATCCAAGCGCCGGGCAGACGCGCAAGGAATGGCTCGGCAGCGGTTTCCTACGTTACGAGCAGGACCTGGCCGATGGCCTGACCTGGTACGCCGGCCTCGGTCACAGTGAGCGCATGCCCGACTACTGGGAGCTGTTCTCGCCCAACCATGGCCCGGCCGGTGCAGTGAACGCGTTCACCGGCGTGCAGCCCGAGCGCACCACCCAGCTCGACGTCGGCCTGCAGTACAAGGGGCCGCGCGTGCAGGCGTGGGTTTCGGCGTACGCCGGGCAGATCCAGGACTACATCCTGTTCACCTACCACGGCAGCGGCATGATGGGCATGAGCCAGGCCCGCAACGTCGATGCGCGCATCGCCGGTGCCGAAGCCGGGCTGGAAGTGAGCCTGGTCGAGCAGTGGAAGCTGGGCGGCACGCTGGCCTATGCCTGGGGCGAGAACCGCGACCAGCAGCGTCCGTTGCCGCAGATGCCACCGCTGGAAGCACGCCTGAGCGCGAACTGGGAAGGCGAGCGCTGGAGTGCCGGTGCGCTGCTGCGCGCGGTGACCCACCAGCATCGCGTCGCCGATGGCCAGGGCAATGTGGTCGCGCAGGACCTGGGGCCGAGTGCCGGCTTCGCCACCTTCGGGCTCAACGCAGCCTACCGCTTCAGTTCGCAGCTGCAGCTCAGTGCGGGCGTCGACAACCTGTTCGACCGCGCCTACAGCGAGCACCTGAATCTGGCCGGCAGCGCCGACTTCGGTTTCCCGGCCGATCCGGTGCGCATCAACGAGCCGGGCCGCAGCCTGTGGATGAAGGTGAACTACCGGTACTGATCCGCCGGGTGAAAAAAACCGGGGCCGGATCCCCGCCAGGATCCGTCCCCGCCCGACGCCCTCTGCCGGGCAGCTTCAACTCTACGATGGCAACGCTTGCGGTGCACGGCTGGATACACCTCGACACATGCCGACACCGCTGCTGCCAGCCTTGCACGGAACGGGTTCACGGCGCTATCGCGACGCCGGTTCCACGCCGGTAAACGCTTGGCACATATCGCTTCTGTGGGCGCTTGCCTACACTCGGCGGCCGTGGATCACTCAGGACCGTTCATGTTGGCTCGCATCGCTTCGACCCTGGCCCTTGGCCTCTGCCTGGCCGTGCTGGCTGGGTGCGCGGGCAAACAGGAGGCCGCCGCCCGTCGGCAGGGAGAAGCGGTGCCGGTCACCGCGCAGGTCGTGCAGTCCACGCAGTGGAACGACACGCTGCAGGCACTGGGTACGGCCAAGGCGCGCGAATCCATCAGCGTCACCGCCAAGGTCAGCGAGATCGTCGAGAAGGTGCACTTCGAAAGCGGCCAGCATGTTGCTGCCGGTGCGCCGATCGTGACCCTGCGCGGGCAGGCCCAGGAGGCCGCGCTGGTGCAGGCGCAGGCCACCTTCCATGAGGCCGACCAGCTGTACAAGCGCCAGCGCGAGCTGGCCACGCAGCGGCTGGTCTCCAGCGCCACGCTGGATACGCAGAAGTCGATCCGCGATGCCGCCGAGGCGCGCGTGGCGCAGATGCAGTCGGACATCGGTGACCGCCGCGTGCGTGCGCCGTTCGCCGGTGTACTCGGCATCCGCCAGGTCAGCCCGGGCACGCTGTTGACGCCGACCACGGTGATCGCCACGCTCGATGACATCGAACACATGCACATCGATTTCCAGGTGCCGGAAGTGGAGCTGGCCGCGCTGGGCGTCGGTGACAAGGTCAGTGCCACCAGCGTGGCGTGGCCGGGCCGTACCTTCGAGGGCGTGGTCAGCACCATCGATGCGCGCATCGATCCGGCCACCCGTGCGGTGACTGTGCGCGCCGACTTCGCCAACGGTGACCATGCCCTGCGCCCGGGCATGCTGCTGGACGTGCGCCTGTTCCACCCCGAGCGCCCGGCGCTGGTGATTCCGGAAATCGCCGTGGTGCAGGTCGGTCGCGATACCTTCGTGTACCGCATCACCGCCGACGACAGCGTCGAGCGCGTGGACGTGATCACCGGCGCACGCCGTGCCGGCGTGGTCGAGATCAAGCAGGGCCTGGAAGCGGGCCAGCGCATCGTGGTTGATGGCACCGGCAAGCTGCGCCCGGGCCTGAAGGTCGCGGCAAAGGACGCGGCACCGGCCACGGGTGCCAAGCCGGCAGATGCACCGGCGCCGGTCGCGGCCGAGGGCCACGGCGGATGAAGCTGTCCGACATCTCCATCCAGCGGCCGGTGTTCGCCGTGGTGATGAGCCTGTTGCTGCTGGTGCTGGGCGTGATGTCCTTCACGCGCCTGACCCTGCGTGAGCTGCCTGCCATCGATCCGCCGATCGTTTCAGTATCAGTGGATTACACCGGTGCCTCGGCGGCGGTCATCGAAAGCCGCATCACCCAGGTGCTGGAAGACGCGCTGGCCGGCATCGAAGGCATCGATACCATCAACGCGCGCAGCACCAACGGCCGCTCGCAGGTCAGCATCGAGTTCACCTCCAACCGCGATATCGAAGCGGCGGCCAATGACGTGCGCGATGCGGTCAGCCGTGTCGCCGACCGCATGCCTGAGGAAGCGCGTCCGCCGGAAATCGCCAAGGTCGAAAGCGATGCCGACCCGATCATCTGGTTCAACATGGTCTCCTCGACCATGGACACGCTGGAACTGAGCGACTACGCCGACCGCTACGTAGTTGATCGCTTCTCCAGCCTCGATGGCGTGGCCCAGGTCCGCATCGGTGGCCGCCAGCGCTACGCGATGCGCATCTGGCTGGACCGTGACCAGCTGGCCGCGCGCGGGCTGACCACCGGCGATGTGGAAACCGCACTGCGCAACGAGAACGTGGAACTGCCGGCCGGCCGCATCGAGTCGACCGACCGCGATTTCACCCTGCGCGTGGAGCGCAACTACATCAAGCCGGAAGACTTCGCGACCATCCCGCTGGGCAAGGGCCGTGACGGCTACGTGGTGCGCATGGGCGACGTGGCGAAGATCGAACTGGCCTCGGCCGAGCGCCGCGCCTACTACCGCAGCAACGGCGAGCCGGGCATCGGCCTGGGTATCGTCAAGACCTCCACCGCCAACTCGCTGGACGTGGCGCGCACCGCGCGCGCTGAAGCCGAGCGGGTGGCGCTGTCGCTGCCCAAGGGCACGCAGATCTTTGTTGCGTTCGACAACACCACCTTCATCGAGGCCGCCGTGGACCGCGTCTACGCCACGCTGGTGGAAGCGATGATCCTGGTGCTGGCGGTGATCTGGCTGTTCCTCGGCAGCTTCCGTGCCGCATTGATTCCCGCAGTGACGGTGCCGGTGTGCCTGGTCGCCGCGTTCATCGCGCTGTATGCGTTCGATTTCTCGATCAACCTGCTGACCCTGCTTGCCCTGGTGCTGTGCATCGGCCTGGTGGTGGACGATGCGATCGTGGTGGTGGAGAACGTGCAGCGCCGCATCGACCTGGGCGAGCCCCCACTGGTGGCCTCCAAGCGCGGTACCACGCAGGTCGCCTTCGCGGTGATTGCCACCACTGCGGTGCTGGTGGCGGTGTTCCTGCCGGTCGGTTTCCTGGAAGGCAACACCGGGCGCCTGTTCCGCGAGCTGGCGGTGGCGCTGGCGGCGGCGGTCGCGTTGTCCGCGTTCGTGGCGCTGACGTTGACGCCGATGATGGCCTCCAAGCTGCTCAAGCCGCATACCGGACAGGCACCGCGGGGCCTGCATGGCTTCATCAACCGCAATCTGGAGCGCCTGGCCTCGGGCTATGGCCGCGTGCTCGACCACCATGTCGACCGCACCTGGATCTACCTGCTGGTGATGGTGGCCGCGCTGGCCGCCAGCTGGGGCCTGCTCAAGCTGCTGCCGTCGGAGTTGGCGCCAGCCGAAGACCGCGGTTCGTTCCAGATCATGATCGACGGCCCGGAGGGCGCCGGCTACGACTACACCGTGCAGCAGGTGCAGCAGGTGGAAGCGATGCTGGCACCGCATGTCGGCCCGGACAAACCCATCGTGCGTGCCAACCCGCGCGTGCCGGGCGGCTGGGGCGCCAGCGAGGAAATGCACACCGGCCGCGTCAGCATCTTCCTGCAGCCGTGGCGCCAGCGCAGCGAGGCCACGCCGGATGTGGCCAATGAGCTGCAGAAGGAACTGGACACCATCCGTGGCGTGCGCGTGCGTACCCAGGTCGGTGGTGGCCTGGTGCGCAGCGGCGGGCAGCCGTTCCAGATCGTGCTGGGCGGGCCGGAATACGCGGAAATCGCGCAGTGGCGCGACCGCATCCTGCTGCGCATGGCCGACAATCCCGGCCTGGTCGGCCCGGATTCGGACTACAAGGAAACCCGACCGCAGATGCGGGTCAACATCGACCGCCAGCGTGCGGCGGATCTCGGCGTGCCGGTCACCGCGATCGGTTCGGCGCTGGAAACCATGATGGGTTCGCGCCGCGTCACCACCTTCGTCGACAACGGCGAGGAGTACGACGTGCTCGTGCAGGCCGGTCGCGATGGTCGCGCCAGCCCGGCCGACCTCGCCGCGATCCGCGTGCGTGCCACCTCCGGCGAACTGGTGCCGTTGTCCAACCTGGTCACCCTGAGCGAAGTGGCCGAGGCCGGCACCCTGAACCGCTTCAACCGCCTGCGCTCGATCACCATCAACGCTGGCCTGGCGCCGGGCTATCCACTGGGTGAGGCCATCGCCTGGGCGCAGCAGGTCACGCGCGAAGAGCTGCCGCAGTATGCGCAGGTGAACTGGAAGGGCGAATCGCGCGAGTACCAGAGTGCGGGCGGCGCAGTGCTGCTGACCTTCGCGATGGCCCTGCTGGTGGTCTACCTGGTGCTGGCCGCGCAGTTCGAAAGCTTCATCCACCCGCTCACCATCATGCTGACCGTGCCGCTGGGTGTGCTCGGTGCGCTGGTCGGATTGTGGGTGAGTGGTGGCACGGTGAACCTGTTCAGTCAGATCGGCATCGTCATGCTGGTCGGCCTGGCAGCGAAGAACGGCATCCTCATCGTCGAATTCGCCAACCAGCTGCGCGACGACGGAAGAACCGTGCGCGAGGCGATCATCGAATCGGCGATGGTGCGCCTGCGCCCGATCCTGATGACCTCGATCGCCACCGTGGTCGGCGCGATCCCGCTGGTGGTGGCCGGTGGCCCCGGTTCGGCCAGCCGTGGCACGATCGGCATCGTGATCATCTTCGGCGTGACCCTTTCGACCTTCCTGTCGCTGTTCGTGGTGCCGGCGTTCTACGCGCGGCTGGCCCCGTACACCCGTTCGCCGGAAGCGGTGAAACGCGAGCTGGAGAAGCAGGAAGCGGAATCGCCCTCGGTGGGTGGCCATGCCTGATCCGACCACGTTGCTGCGGGGCGATGGCTTCCAGCTGCGCCCCTGGCGCGCGGATGATCTGGAATCGCTGCTGCGCCATGCCAACGACGCCGAGGTGTCGCGGGGCCTGCGTGATCGCTTCCCGTACCCGTACACGCGCGGGGATGGCGAGGCCTTCCTCGCCGGCCGCGTACTGGCCCCCGGCACCCTGAACCTGGCCATCGAGATCGACGGCCAGGCCTGCGGCAGTGTCGGCGCCCAGCAGGGCGTGGCCGAGCGCGGTCATATGGCTGAACTTGGCTACTGGCTGGGCCAGGCCTACTGGGGCCAGGGCCTGATGACCCGCGTGGTCGGCCTGTTCGCGCCGTGGGTGATGGACGAACTGCGCCTGTTCAGGCTGCAGGCCGGGGTGGTCGACTTCAACCTCGGCTCGGCACGGGTGCTGGAAAAGAACGGCTTCCAGGAAGAGGGCGTGGATCGCTGCGCGATCTACAAGCGGGGTGAGCTGCACGACCTGCGCCGCTTCGCCCGGGTGCGCACGCAGCTGCCCTGAACGCGCGGGCGGGCCGCTGTAGAGCCGAGCCCATGCTCGGCTTGGGCCCCTGACGGCAGCCGAGCATGGGCTCGGCTCTGCAAAACAGCGCTACCGCAGCGGCCTTCGATCAGGGAGAATCGACCGGTCCCCTCCAGCCGACGGGACGTCCTTACAACCCGCCGACTGGAGAGAGCGCGCGTGGAAGCTACCGTACATTTCATCAACAGCATCATCTGGAGCAAGGCGCTGATCTTCATGTGCCTGGCCGCCGGCCTGTTCTTCAGCCTGCGCACGCGCTTCATGCAGATCCGTGGTTTCGTCGAGATGTGCCGCCTCACCGTCAAGGGTGAGAAATCCGACGCCGGCGTGTCCTCGTTCCAGGCCCTGGCCATGTCGATGGCCGGCCGCATGGGCATCGGCAACATCGCCGGCGTGGCCACCGCCATCGCCTTCGGCGGCCCCGGTGCCATCTTCTGGATGTGGGTGATGGGCTTCCTCGGCGCGTCCACGTCGTATGTGGAATGCACCCTGGCGCAGATCTACAAGACCAAGGACGCCGAAGGCCGCTACCGCGGTGGCCCGGCGTATTACATCGAAAAGGCCATGGGCCTGAAGTGGTACGCGCTGGCCTTCGCCATCGCCACGATCATCGCCGCCGGCTTCCTGATGCCGGGCGTGCAGGCCAATGCCATCGCCGACAGCATCATCAACGCCTGCCGTGGCACCGCGCTGTGCGGTCCGCTCGATGGCCAGGCTTTCGGCATGGAGTCGGTGCAGGCGCTGAAGCTGGGCATCGGCATCGTGGTCGCGCTGCTGCTGGGCGTGGTGATCTTCGGTGGCGTCAAGCGCATCGCCAACTTCGCCGAAGTGGTGGTGCCGTTCATGGCCGCCGGCTTCATCCTGATGGCCATCGTCATCATGATCATCAACTACGACCGCGTGCCGGAAATGTTCGGCATCATCTTCAAGAGCGCCTTCGGCACCCACGCCGCGTTCGGCGCGATGATGGGCCTGGCAGTGGAGTGGGGCATCAAGCGCGGCATCTACGCCAACGAAGCCGGCCAGGGCTCGGGCCCGCACGCTGCAGCCGCCTCGGAAGTCTCGCACCCGGCCAAGCAGGGCTACGTGCAGGCCTTCGCCATCTACTTCGACACCATGATGGTGTGCACCGCCACCGCGTTCCTGATCCTGGCCAGCGGCACCTACAATGTGTACTCGCCGGTGCCCGGCGCCGCGCCGATCTTCCAGGGCCTGGCCGGCATCCCGGAAGGCGCAGGCTACGCGCAGGCCGGCGTTGAAGCCGTGCTGCCGGGCTGGGGCTCGGCGTTCGTGTCCATCGCCATCTTCTTCTTCGCCTTCACCACCATCATGGCGTACTACTACATGGCCGAGACCAACCTCAGCTATGTGAACCACAACAAGAAGCGCCCGCTGACCGTGCTGCTGCTGCGCCTGGGCATCATCGGCATGGTGGTGTTCGGCGCGTTCCACAATGCCACCCTGGCCTGGGCGCTGGGTGACATCGGCGTGGGCCTGATGGCCTGGCTGAACATCATTGCCATCCTCATCATCCAGAAGCCGGCCATGCTGGCCCTGCGTGATTACGAACGACAGAAGAAGCTCGGCCTCGATCCGATCTTCGACCCCGATGCCCTGGGCATCAAGAACGCCGATTTCTGGCGTCAACGCAAGCTGGAGTTGTCCCGTAGTGAATGATCCCTGGAAGAACGCCCGCCGCCCGTCGTCGCGACCGCCGCGGGCCACCCCGCTGCCACCGCGTGAGGGCGGCACCCCGCCACCGCCGGGGCGTGGCAATGACGAGCTGCGCCTGTATGGCTGGAACGCCGTGCAGGCCCTGTTCGCCAAGCGCCCGCAGGCGCTGCGCAAGCTGTACCTGGTGGACGCGCTGATTCCGCGCATGCAGCCGGTGCTGAAGTGGTGCGTGGCCAACCGCGTGGGCTATCGCGTGGTGGAGGAGGGCGACCTCAACAAGCTGGCCGCTACCACGCACCACGAAGGCCTGGTGGCCGACGTGCTGCGCGCGCCGGTCGTGCCGCTGGCACAGTGGTTGGCCGATCTGGGCGAAGGCCCGGCGCTGGCGTTGTGGCTGGATGGCGTCGGCAACCCGCACAACTTCGGCGCGATCCTGCGCTCGGCCGCGCACTTCGGGGTCAAGGCGCTGCTGCTGCCGGCCGGCAGCACGCTGGCGCTGTCCGGCGCTGCCGCACGCGTGGCCGAAGGCGGTGCGGAATCGGTGCAGCTGGTGCAGCTGCCGGAGACTGCTCAGGCGATGGCGCAGCTGCGTGCGGCCGGCTTCGGGCTGGCCGCGACCCTGGTGGAGGGCGGTGATGACGTGTTTCGCGCGTCCCTGCCGGACAGGCTGGTGTATGTGATGGGCGCCGAAGGCGAAGGCATGGACCGCAACCTGGCAGGGCAGTGCGATCTGCAGGTCTCCATTCCCGGCAGCGGTGCGGTGGAGAGCCTCAACGTGGCCTCGGCCACGGCGGTATTGCTGGCGCAGTGGGCCAGCCGCCGCAGCTGAGTGGCGCCCGGTGGGTGCGAACCTTGGTTCGCACCGCTCCTGCTGCTGCGCTCGCCGGGCATGGCCCGGCGCTACCGCATCATTCGTTCGGCGGCGTGGTCGCCTTGGCTTCGCTGCCGAAGTTGCCATCAGCCTCCGCCGCTAGGTACGCAAACACGGTATACGCGGCCACGTTCTGCGCCAGTGCCTTCGGGTCGATCTTGTCCAGCGTGTCGTCGGCGGTGTGGTGCAGGTGGAAGTAGTCCGAACCATCCTGCGCCAGCCACGCCCATGCACCGCCCTTGGCGGCCAGCGGGCCGACGTCCGGGCCCGGGCCACCCTTGTCGGCCTGGTACTCGATGCCCAGCGGCTTCATCACTTCGGCAATCTGCTTCGTCGCTTCGCGCGAGCCTTCCGGGTTCGGCGAACCGGTGTTGAAGGCGTAGATGCGACCAGCACCGAAATCGCTCTCGGCAGCCAGCTGGTGCAGGGCCACGTCCTTGGCATGCGCCTCGGCGTAGGCCTTGCCGCCGTACAGGCCCTGTTCTTCGTTGGCGAAGGCGACCACACGGATGGTGCGCTTCGGCGCCTGCTTGAGCAGGCCGATCAGGTGGCCTGCGGCCATGGTGATGCCCACGCCCGCGCCGTCATCCACCGCGCCGGTGCCCAGGTCCCATGAATCCAGGTGACCACCGATCACCACCACTTCCTTCGGCAGGCTGCGGCCGGTGATCTCGCCGATCACGTTGTACGAGGTGGCGGTGCCATCCCAGCCGCAATCCAGCGCCACCTTCACCGTGGTGCTGCCACGCGCCAGCAGGCGCGCCAGCTGGTCGGCATCGGGCACCGACAACGCGGCCGACGGCACCGGGGTCAGGCCGTCATCGAAACGGGTGATGCCGGTGTGCGGCACGCGGTGCGAGTCGGTACCGGCCGAGCGCATCAGGAATCCGACCGCGCCCTTGCGGATCGCTTCGGACGGGCCCTTGCTGCGGATCGCACCGCCGCGGCCGTAATCGCGGCCATCGCGGAAGGGCAGCATCTGGTAATCGACAAAGGCGATCTTGCCCTTCAGCGAGCCCGCCGGTGCGGCCTGCAGCGCGGCCAGGTCGGCGAAGCGCACCACTTCGGCTTCCACCGTGCCGCCCGGGCTGCCGCCCAGTGCGGTGATCTGCAGCGGCTGCGGGTTCTTGCCGGTCACGGCGGCGTGTTCACTGCGGCGCTCCCACTTCGGGAACGTCACTGGTTCCTTCCACACCTTGTCGAAGCCCAGGGCCTTGAACTTGGCTTCAGCCCAGGCCACGGCGCGGGCGTCGGCTTCGCCGCCTGCGATGCGGGGGCCGATCTCGGTGGTGAGCGATTCGACCACCTTCCAGCCGGTGTCGTCGGCCAGCGCCTGGTCGCGCAGCTGTGCGGCGGTGGCCAGCGACGCCGGGGGCAGGGTGGTGGTGTGCGGCGCCGCGAAGGCCGGGGTGGCCAGCAGGGCGAGGGAGGATGCGATGGCAAGGATGCGGCGACGCATGGACAACTCCGGGAAGGGACCTAAGCCTTGGAGCTTAACAGTCGTTCAGCCCGGCGCATGGGCGGGAGGTCATGGCTGGCGCGAACGCTGTTTTCCGCCATGACCGGCAAAGCGAAAGCCCCGCCGGAGCGGGGCTTTCGCCTGCTTCTGTAGAGCCGAGCCAATGCTCGGCTGCCTTTTGCAGATCAGCCGAGCGTGGGCTCGGCTCTACAGGTGGGAGGGGCGCCCGTAGGCGCCCGATACCTTATTTCTTCAGGCTGTCGCGGATCTCGCGCAGCAGCACCACTTCCTCGGCCGGCGCAGCGGGAGCGGCTTCCTTCTTGCGCGACAGGCGGTTGATCACCTTGATCACCAGGAAAATGGCGAAGGCCACGATCACGAACTGGATCAGCGTATTGATGAAGTCGCCGTAGCCGATCACCACCGCCGGAATCTCCTTGCCGTCCGGCCCGATGCGGGCCGGCGACAGCGTCCACGCCAGCTGCGAGAAATCCACCTTGCCGATCAGCATGCCCAGCGGCGGCATGATGATCTTCTCGACCAGCGCCGTCACGATCTTGCCGAAGGCCGCGCCGATCACCACGCCGACGGCGAGGTCGATGACGTTGCCGCGCATCGCGAATTCCTTGAACTCGGTGAGCATTCCCATTGTTGTTTTTCTCCGGTGGGGGAAGTGGACAGCGCGCAGGGTAGCGCAGGTGATGTCAGCCGGCGATCACACCGTGGCGCTCGGCCACGTTTTCCAGGCGGGCACTGAAGCGGTCGCCGGGCTTCAGTGCGGCCACCCCGGACGGGGTGCCCATGAACACCAGGTCGCCGGCACGCAGCTGCCACAGCTTGGACAGCTCGTGCAGGATCTCAGGAACATTCCAGATCATCTGGTCCAGCAGCGCCTGCTGGCGCACCTCGCCGTTGACCTCCAGCGACAGGTTCAGCGCGGCCAGGTCGCCCACTTCCTCGGCGTGGACGATTTCGCTGATCGGCGCGGAGGCATCGAAGCCCTTGGCCGCGTCCCACGGGTGGCCCTTGTCCTTGGCGGCGGCCTGCAGGTCGCGGCGGGTCAGGTCCAGGCCCACGGCGTAGCCGTAGACCAGTGCATCGGCATCGGCTACGGCCAGCTCGCCCACGGGCGCGTCGCGGCCGATCGCCACCACCAGCTCCACTTCGTGGTGCAGGTTCGCAGTCGCTGGCGGGTAGGGGATGGCATCGTCGTGGCCGACGACGATCGCATCGGCCGGCTTGCTGAAGAACATCGGGCGGCCGCGGTCATCGGCCGACGGCACCGCTGCGCCCATTTCGCGGGCATGGTCGGCGAAGTTGCGGCCGACGCAGTAGATGCGGTGCACGGGGAAACTGCCGCCACCGGCTACCGGCACACGCGGCAGGGCTACGGCAGGGATCACATCGGAGACATCGGACATGCGGGCATCCAGGAAGGGCGTGCCCGCAGTCTAGAACGCATGGCGCCCGCCGTCAGCGGGCGCGGATGGCGTAAGTCAGCGAGAGACCGGCAACACCGGCTTGCGCACCACGCGGTACTCGCCCTCGACCACGGTCGGGTCGACCGGACGCGCGGCACCCGGCTTGCGCGAGGCCAGTAGCTTCCACGCCAGGCCGACCATGATCATCGCCGCACCAACAAACACGCCGATGAACACCATTGCGGCCAGGATCGCCAGGCCAAGCAGGCCCACGGCAACGCGCACCAGCGGGTGACGCGGCTTGCGCGGCGCGAACAGGGTGCGGAACTGGTTGAAGGCGGATGCGCGATTGAACATGGCGGCTCGATAGGCTGGGATCAGCGAAAACAGAGTATCGGGACGCGCCACTGTCATTGAGTGAAAAACTCGTTAAATATAGCCTGTGCTTATTACGGATCAATGACTTGTGTTCATGTCGCAGCCAGTCACCTGAGTGGGCATGCGACAATGCGGGTTTACTGTCCGAGCCTTCGCCATGACTGCCGCTGCTTCCCTGATCGCCCTTGATGCCATTGCCGATGGCGCGTTTGCCGAGGTCGAAGCGGTGGTGGATGGCGATGCCGAATCGCTGGTGCTGTACCGCGACGGCGCGCAGGTGCGTGCCTTCCTGAACATCTGCCCGCACGCCGGCCGACGCCTGGACTGGGCCCCGGGCCAGTTCCTGAAGAGCCGCGAAGGCCACCTGGTCTGCGCCGCGCACGGCGCCTCGTTCGCGCTGGACAGCGGCGACTGCATTGCCGGTCCCTGCAAGGGCGACCGCCTGCGCGCAGTGCCGGTGGACGTGCGCGACGGGCAGGTTTACCTGGTTTGATGTATCGGTGTGCGGACCAACGGTCCGCACCCACCAAGCCAACAGTCCGCACCCAACAGATCAACAGGTATCCAGATCCATCCACGCATGGCGTGGATCTACTGCAGATTGCAGCGATCTGTCGAAGGCGGGGTGGGGCCGGTTGCGGGGGCGTGAGCCGCATGGATGCGGCGACCGAGCTTACAGGGACGTACTTGCAGCGTCCCCCGCCACCGGACCCACCCCGCCATCCCACGGATAGCAGGCTGTTGCTGTTGCTGTTGCTTTGGCTTCTGCGGGTGCAGGGCGCAGCCCTGCCAACAAACCCAACCCTCAGAACATCAGGTTGATCATCAACACCACCACGCAGGTGTAGATCAGCGACAACGGTCCGCCGACCCGCCACATCTCGCGCGGGGTGTAATTAGCCGGACCGGTGATCATCGAGATCACCGGGTTGGACGCCGTCATCAGGTTGTTGGATGCCGACAGCGCCACGATCAGCGCGAACGCGGTCGGGTTGCCGCCGGCCGCCAGTGCCAGGTTCACCGCAATGGGCACCATCACGATGGTTGCGCCCACATGGCTGATCACCAGCGAGAACGCCGTGGTCAGCAGCGCCAGCGCCACCTCCAGCACCCACACCGGGATGCCGGTCGGCAGCTTGTCGATGGTATGGCCGGCCACCCATGCCGCCGCACCACTGGAATCCATTGCCCAGCCGAGTGGAATCAGCCCGGCCATCATGAACACCGTCTTCCAGTTGATCGAGGCATAGGCCTCGTCCATGCGCAGCACGCCGGTCAGCAGCATGCCGGCCACGCCGGTCATCAGCGTCAGCGCCACCGGCAGCTTGCTGGTCAGCGCGATCAGGATGGTCAGCGCGAAGATCGCCATCGCGATCTTGAACTTGTGCGGGCGCTGCTCGCCGGTCGGGTAGTCGGTCACCACCACGAAGTCACGGCTGCGCGCGGCCTGCGCCAGATCGGTCCAGATGCTGTGGAAGACCAGCATGTCGCCGGCGCGCAGCTGTACGTCGCGCACGTCCTCGCGGATCACCTGCTTGTCGCGGTTGATCGCCAGCAGGCTGATGCCGCGCTCCTTGCGCAGGCGCAGGTCCGCGGCGCTCTTGCCGATCACGTTCGAGGTCGGCGGCACCACCGCTTCGGAAATGCCGGCACGGCTGGGATTGAACAGGTCGCCCAGGTGCTTCAGGCGCGAAGACATGCGCAGGAACTGGTTCTGCGCGAAATCGTGGATCTGCTCGCGCGGGCCCATCGCACCGAGCACGCTGCCGACCCAGATGCGCATTTCCGCCGGCGGCGCCAGGCGGGTGTCGTTGCCGGTTTTCAGGGCCAGCAGCAGCGGGGCATCGTGCAGGTTCTCGGCCTCGCCCAGGGTCATGCCCACCAGCGGGCTTTCGGCACTGACCACCAGCTCGAACACATCGCCTTCGATGCCGTAGGTCTTGGCGAAGTAGCTCTCGGTGCGCGCGGGCGTGACCCCGTCGTTGACCAGGTTCTCTTCCTCGATCAGCTTGCGGTCGCCGTAGTAGCGGAAATACAGCAGCGAGGCGATCAGCAGGGCCACGCCGATCGGCAGCGGCGCGAACATGCGCAGCGGCTCGATGGTGGCCAGGCCCGAGGGCAGGTTGTTGTTGGCCGAGGCCAGCAGATCGTTCAGCAGGATCAGCGGCGAGTTGCCGACCATGGTCAGCGCGCCGCCCATCACGATCGCCGCCGAGATCGGCAGCAGCAGGCGCTGCAGGGTCAGGCCGGTGCGTGCTGCCAGTCGCGAGGCGACCGGCAGGTACAGCGCCATCACCGACGGGTTCTGCATGAAGGACGAGTTCAGGCCGGCGATGGCCGTGGTCATCATCAGCAGCCGCTGCTCGACGCCATGGCCGCGCCGCAGCAGCCACGCGGCCAGCCGGTTCAGCGCCCCGGTGCGGTCCAGGCCCGCACCGAGGATGGTCGTGGCGATGATGCTCATCACCGCGTTACCGGAGAAGCCGCCGAAGATCTCTTCCGGCGCGATCAGGCCGGTGACACCCAGCACCACCAGCACCACCAGCGCGACCACGTCGGCGCGGATGCGCTCGAACAGGAACATCGCCATCGTGAAGCCGACCAGCCCGAGCACGAGCTTCATGTCGTTGGTCAGCGTCAGCGCGGTATCCATGTGGGGCGCGGCGTCCTCAGGCGATCGTCAGGTGCGGTCGTACAGCAGGTCCCAGACGCCGTGGCCGAGCTTCTGGCCGCGGGTCTCGAAGTGCGTCTGCGGGCGCCAGTCAGGGCGCGGCACGCTGCCACGCGGGCCGGCGCGGTTGACCAGGCCGGCGGTGGCATCGAGCACGTCCCACATCTGCTCGGCGTAGTCTTCCCAGTCGGTGGCGCAGTGCAGGCGGCCACCCGGGCGCAGCTTGCGCACCAGCAGCTCGGCGAACGCCGGCTGCAGCAGGCGGCGCTTGTTGTGGCGCTTCTTGTGCCACGGGTCCGGGAAGTAGATGCGCACTTCATCGAGCGCGCCATCGGCGATCTCGTTCTGCAGCACTTCCACCGCATCGTGGTGGTACAGGCGCACGTGGTCGGCGTTGTCGTCGGCCAGCGCGTTCAGCAGGCGACCCACGCCGGGCGCGTGCACTTCGATGCCGATGTAGTCGCGCGACGGGTCGTGCTGGGCGGCGAAGCGCAGCGCGGCACCGTTGCCGAAGCCGATTTCCAGCACCTTGTGCGCCGGGCGCCCGAAGGTGGCGTCCAGGTCACGCGGCTGGCCGTTGTAATCGATGCCGAAGCGCGGCCAGCGTTCGTCGAACGCGCGCTGCTGGGCGGGGGTGAAGCGGCCCTGGCGCAACACGAAGCTGCGCACCTCGCGGCGGCCTTCGCTGACGGTGAAGGGCTTGGGCGGAGCCTTGGAACCGGCGCTGTCGAAAGGATTGGTCATCAGCCGATCAGCCCATCCACCGGAGAGGAGGCGCTGGCGTAGCGCTTGCGCGGGATGCGCCCAGCCAGGAACGCCTCGCGGCCGGCCTCGACCGCCTTGCGCATCGCACTGGCCATCAGCACCGGGCTGCGCGCACCGGCGATGGCGGTATTCATCAGCACGCCGTCACAGCCCAGCTCCATCGCAATTGCCGCGTCCGAGGCGGTGCCCACGCCGGCGTCGACGATGATCGGCACCTTGGCGTCTTCGATGATCTGCAGCAGGTTGTACTTGTTCTGGATGCCCAGGCCCGAACCGATCGGTGCGGCCAGCGGCATCACCGCAGCGCAGCCGATCTCTTCCAGGCGCTTGGCCAGGATCGGGTCGTCGGAGGTATAGACCATCACCTCGAAGCCGTCCTTGACCAGCTGTTCGGCGGCCTTGAGGGTCTGCATCACGTCCGGGTACAGGGTCTTCTGGTCGCCCAGCACTTCCAGCTTGGTCAGGTTGTGGCCGTCCAGCAGCTCACGCGCCAGCCGGCAGGTACGCACCGCGTCTTCGGCGGTGTAGCAGCCGGCGGTGTTGGGCAGGATGGTGTAGCGCTCCGGCGGCAGCACGTCGAGCAGGTTGGGCTCGCCCGGGTTCTGCCCGATGTTGGTGCGGCGGATGGCCACGGTGACGATCTGGGCGCCTGCAGCCTCGGTGGCCAGGCGGGTTTCTTCCAGATCCTTGAACTTGCCGGTGCCGGTGAGCAGCCGCGAGCCATAGGTCTTGCCGGCGATCACCAGCGAATCGGGGGAGACATGAACGTTCATGGCGCGATTATCGCCTATCCGCCTGAAGATGGGATCACGCAATGGCGTGCCGGCCGCTGGCCGGCAAACCCGCACAGGTCTCAGCCCCCGCCCAGCGCGTGCACGATTTCCACGATGTCGCCTTCGGCCAGGACGTGCTCGCCATGGCGGCTGCGGCTGACGATCTCGCCGTTGACCTCCACCGCCACCCGGCGCTGCAGCAGCTGCTCGGCCTCGAGCAGGTCGTGGAGGGTCGCCGAGGCGGGCAGGGTGCGGGGTTCGCCGTTGAGCTGGATGTTCATCCCTGCATTGTCGCTGATAGCCCGTCGGGATCGGAACGTTTGCAATTTGAACCGGGCGCCAGCTCCAGCACAGCGGGTTCCGGCGTGATCAGGCGACAATCCATGCGGCGGCGCAGCGTGAGCAAACCGCGGCGCGGTGAAACCATTCACCGTGCGCCGGCGTACGTGCGCCGGATCCTCAACGATATCCCCACAGGAGTTTCTTACATGTTGCTCAGCAAACGCCCGATCCGCTCCCTGATGGCGGCCGCGATCGCGCTGGCCGCGCTTCCGGCCATGGCAGGCGAAAGTCCGTATTCCAAGGCGGTGTTCTTCGGCGACAGCCTCACCGACGCCGGTTATTTCCGCCCGCTGCTGCCTGAGGCCACCCAGGGGCTCTCCGGCCAGTTCACCACCAACCCGGGCTGGGTGTGGTCGCAGCAGGTCGCCAATTATTACGGCCTCAACAAGGACCCCAACGGCAACGGCCAGAACGGCGACAACTACGCTGTCGGCGGTGCCCGCGTGTCGGTCGAAGGCGGTGGTGCCCTTGGCGCGATCCCGTCGTTGAAGTCGCAGGCGGCCCGTTACCTGGCCGCAAACGGCGGAAAGGCTGATCGTAATGCCCTGTACACCGTCTGGGGCGGCGCCAACGACCTGTTCGCCGCGGCCGGTGCTGCCGGCGCGGGTGCGTCGCCGGCCCAGGTGCAGGGCATCATCGGCGCGGCGGCCACCGACCAGATCGCGCTGGTCGGCGCTCTGAAGCAGGCCGGTGCCCAGTACGTGCTGGTGCCGAACCTGCCGGACGTGGGCATCACCCCGCAGTTCCGCGGCCCCAACGCGGCAGCCGCCACCGCCATGTCGGTGGGCTACAACAAGGCGCTGTACGGCGGCCTGAAGCAGGCAGGCATCGAGTTCATTCCGCTCGATACCTTCAGCATCCTGCGTGAAGTGACCGCCAACCCGGGCATGTACGGCTTCACCAACGTCACCGGCACCGCCTGCAAGATCAACCCGGCCAACACCACGGGCAGCATCATCGGCTGCAACCCGACGACCTACGTCAGCCCCGATGCGTACCAGACCTATCTGTTCGCCGATGGCGTGCATCCCACCGTGACCGGTCACCAGCTGCTGGGCCAGTACGCCGTCTCGGTGCTGGAGGCTCCGCGCCTGCAGCAGGTGCTGAGCCACTCGGCACAGACGGTCGGCCGTTCGCGTGCCGACCAGGTCAGCAACCACCTGGGCGCCCGTCCGGCCGATGGCCTGTCGTGGTGGGGTGGCGTGCGCGGTGACATGCAGCGCTATGACCACGCCGACCTGTACGACGGCGTGGCGCCGGCCGGCCTGTTCGGTGTCGACTGGGCACGCAACGGTGTGGTGGTCGGCGGCTTCGCCGGCTTCGGCCGCATGAGTGCCGACTTCGGCAACAGCCGTGGCGATTTCACCCAGAAGGACACCACCGCCGGCCTGTTCGCTGCCTGGTATGGCGACCGCGTCTGGGTCAACGGCCAGGTCAGCTACACCTGGTTGTCGTATGACGTGAACCGCAAGGTCCAGCTGGGCCCGGCCACCCGTGAGCATGGTGGTTCGCCGGATGGCAGCAACCTGACCGCTGCACTGAATGCCGGTTACGAGTTCGGCACCGAAGGTGGCTTCCGCCACGGCCCGATTGCTTCGGTGATCTGGCAGAAGGTGAAGATCGACGGCTACACCGAAAGCGCCACCGCCGGCACCATGGCCACTGCGCTGGGTTACGACCGCCAGAACGTCGACTCGACCGTCGGCCGCGTCGGCTGGCAGGCCCGCTTCGATGGCGGTACCGTCAAGCCCTACGTGCAGGTGACCTACGACCACGAGTTCGAGGACACCAAGCAGGCCAGCGCCTGGCTGCAGACTCTGCCGGAACTGGGCAGCTACCGCGTGCCGGGCCTGGACTTCGACAAGAACTACGCCACCGCCGTACTGGGTGCGCGCATGGACCTGTTTGGCCTGCAGGGCAACGTTGGCCTGAGCACCACGGCCGCGCAGAAGCGCGCCCGTGACGCGACGATCTTCGCCACCGTGGGTGGCAGCTTCTGATGAATGCAACATCCCGGGCACCGCAAGGTGCCTGGGATGCCTGCACGGCAGCGCCGGGCCGTGCCCGGCGGGTGCGGCGGCCACCATTGCGCAACACCGGCCGCTCCGCATAGACTTTCACCCGCAATGCGGGCGTAGCTCAATGGTAGAGCTGTAGCTTCCCAAGCGTGCGACACGAGCCGTGCCGCACGTTCAACCGACCAGGCGGTTTCCTGGCCACAGCTGTACAGATCTCGGTCTGACAGCAAAACGTCCCCCAGCAACACGGTGGACGATACGTTGAACGGTAGGAGTACATCCCTACTGGCACGGCGAAGGCTGTGCATGCAATTGTTGGTCGTCCACCCTGCCAAGGGTTGTCGAACCAACCCGGTGTTCAGCCACCGGTAGCCAAGGAGTGGTGCGGGAGAAGTAATTCTCCGGTGCTAAGCTCTCCGTTAATGTAGCCATCCTCACGGATACGATTCTCCCGTGAGGGAGGACTCGTGACCTCGGTAGTCGTAACCGAGTAGGCGCTAGGCTGAGTATCAAGGATCAGTACAAACGAATCGCCATATAAACGTCGTCAAGCTAGACGGGCCAACTGCGACTGGGCCCTACCCAAAACGGGACGAGGTCGGATGTTTCTCTGCTTGGTAGAGACACGCTGACAATTGCACCTCCGGCGAAAAGGCGAGATCCTAGGTACTCTGTTGCATGTACGGAACGTGGTAAGCCCAACTGGTTGTCGCCTCGGCGACTAGGTTCTCCGCAAGGAGAAACGATGACCAAGTGGGTATAGGATGGTGGAGTAAGCGAATGCCTCTCTGTAATCGAGGGGATAGGGGATGAAAAGATCGCCCCAACCCGAAAGGGTGCTGACTTCCACCGGGTGGTCTGTCGCTAGACAGGCTTCGCAAACTCACACCCAACGGGGAACGACTCCCCTTTGGGGCGTCTATCCCCTGACGGGCTCTGGGCGGGTGTAGCTCAATGGTAGAGCTGTTGCTTCCCAAGCAACTGACGAGGGTTCGATTCCCTTCACCCGCTCCACTCCAGGAGGTAGATATGGACGCCATCATCGATGGTGATGTCGCCTCCTCACACCTCAGCAACTGGCACTCCATCAACTGGAAAGCCACAAGCTGCGCTGTGTCGAGGATGCAGGCAAGAATAGCGAAGGCAGCTAAGGATAAGCAGTGGCGTAGGGTCACACGCCTACAGAAACTACTTGTCCGCTCAACTGCAGCCAAAGCAACGGCTGTACGTCGAGTCACGGAGAACCAAGGCCGTCGTACCCCGGGTGTAGACCGTGCAACGTGGTCGACACCTGCGGCAAAGTGGAATGCCATCAACTCCCTGCAACGCAAGGGATACAAGGCAAAACCGCTTCGCCGAATCCACATCCCCAAGGCCCGAGGTGGCACCCGCCCTCTCGGTATACCGACGATGAAAGATCGAGCAATGCAGGCGCTGTATCTGTTTGCGCTCGACCCCGTCGCCGAAGCATATGGGGACATTCACTCATACGGGTTCCGTAATTTCAGGTCGACAGCTGACGCTGCCGCCCACCTGAAGACCTGTCTGAGCACGAAGACCAGCTCACGCTGGGTGATGGAAGGGGATATCAAAGGCTGCTTCGACAACATCAGTCACGACTGGCTGATGAAACACGTACCAATTGACCGGCATGTGCTGTCGCAGTGGCTGAAAGCAGGCTTCATGGAAGACCGTAAGTTGTTTCCGACGGACGCGGGTACACCACAGGGCGGAATCATTTCCCCCGTGCTCGCAAACATTGTCCTTGACGGATTGGGCCGGCTCATCGATGCGCTCCCACGCCGCAACAAGTGCAACTTCGTCCGCTACGCAGACGACTTTGTCATCACAGGAGCCTCTGCGGAGATCCTGGAACGCAAGGTCAAGCCGATCGTCGTCAAGTTCCTCGCAGAAAGAGGGCTCACGCTCTCCGAAAGCAAGACGAAGATCACACACATGGACGAAGGCTTCGACTTCTTGGGATGGAACTTCCGGAAATTTGGAAATCTCCTCCTTAGAAGGCCGTCGAAACAAAACACCAACGCCTTCATGGCTAAGATCCGCAGCCAGCTCCGGCTACTGCGGGGATCCACCCAAGACGACGTACTGCACGTCCTTAACCCGATCATTCGGGGGTGGGGCATGTATCACCAAGTCGTGAACGCTTCAGAACCGTTCGCAAGACTGGATCACCTTATCCACCACGCGGTCTGGTGTTGGGCCAAACGCCGTCACCCCACCAAAGGTCTCCGCTGGATCAAACGTCGGTACTTCCGGCGCGACAAGTCCCGCGACTGGATCTTCGGTGTTGGTAAACACACTCTGATGCGCCTGTCGTCCCTCAAGGTCGGCGAGTACATCAAGGTGCGGTCTGACGTTAGCCCCTACGACCCCAAAGACGAGAGCTACTTTAATCAGCGGTTGCAGTACCGCATGAAGCGCTCGCTGACCGGGAAAAGGAAACTGCTATGGCTTTGGACAAAGCAAGAGGCCAAGTGCGCCTGCTGTGGGCGGAAACTGACCAGCACCAGCTGGCACATCCACCACAAGGTTTTCAGGGTGTACGGGGGGTCTGACCGCCTCTCCAACCTTGTTTTGCTCCACACCACCTGTCACGAGCAGCTTCACGCCCGTGCCAGGCTACGGCTGTCGCCCCCTCCCATAGAAGAAGGGGGTTCGTGACTGCTTGAGCCGTGTGAAGGGTAACTTTCACGCACGGTTCTGAGGGGGGAGGGTGGCCGCGAGGCCACCTTCCCACCCGACTACTGACGTGGGTTCGATTCCCATCGCCCGCTCCATTTTTCACCGGATCTGCGCTTAAGTTGTTGATAGCGCACGGGTGATTTGGCAGAAAAGCGAACGCTCAAACGACCTGTCCAGGTATCGTTCGAGGTATCGTTTTTGCCCAAGCCGCTGCTTCTTGCTCGTCCCAGTGGGCTATACGCCCGCTTTCTTGTGCCCATCGATTTGCGTGCCGCCATCGGTTCGCGTTTCCTTGTTCGTCCTCTCCATGAGCCTGCCGGCGATAGGGCACGGCTGGTGGCCGCCTGCTTGTGCCGTTTGTCGATGCCGTTTACGTCGGCACGTTTGGAGGAACATTGGGAACCCCTGACACCAAGGTCGATCCCGGCGATGTCCAGTCCATCGTGGCCCGATGCACCCAAACCAGCACCGTGCCCAACACCGAGAACAAACTGGTGATGCTGATCTTCATCCGTTGAGCGAACGATGCGCCCCCCTCTTGCGCCACGCGCTATTTCTGCTTGCATGGAGTATCAGAGGTGGTGAGCAGGCATGCCGTGGCAGACGTCGAGAAGCAAAAACTAAAACTGGCAAAGATGTTGGATGCAGCGGCAAAGGAACATGCCAAGCTCATGATTGCCGAGCGTCAGGAAAAGCAGCGGCAAGCCAGGCAGGCGGCACGTGAGAAAACCAAGGAGCGCGCCGCGCTGTTCCGCTCAGCAGATGCAGACCGCAAGATCGTGCTGGGTGGGCTGACCATCGCAGCGGGCGCCGATGACTGGGACCCTGCGGAGATCGCAGGTGCGCTATTGATGATTGGCGAGAAGATGGTTCAGCACGGAACGCTTCGGGGGCAGTTGCGTGAGCGAGGAATTGTTCACCTGGAAGCACGAGCAGCTGCGCGTCAGGCGGGTCGGTCCTGAGCGCACATCCACGCGTTGGTGACTCTGCAATCTGGCGTGCGGCAACCGGAGCGGCAGGGAAGGGCAGTCCGATGGGACCCATCCAAGATCCAGGTATGGGTCCTGATGCTCCGGTGTGAGCCAAGCAGCGCTTGGCCCACACTCATTTCTTCAGGGCAACCACATGTTTACGGCCGCGGCCAGCTCCCGGCAGGGGACAACTGATTTCGCAGCTCCGCAGCCCTTCTGTCGATGCTGGCGCGCTCCGGAGCAGAAAGCTGAGGTGCCTCCATTTCAAGCGCTATGCCGGCCTTTGAATCGCCAGCAAGGTAGGCAAGTCGCAGGTATGCCAGCGCAAGCGGAGGGTTCAACAGCTCCCCGGAGTGCATGTATGCGTCCGAAGCAAGATACAAACCGTAGATGTTCCCGCCTTGAATAAAGCTATCAACCATGGAGCCTACCGCCTCTCTGTAGCGCCCCTCGCGTAGCAAGGCATGGCCATACAAACTCTTGTCAACCAATGCGCCGGACTTTTCGGCGGCAAGCTTCAGTGAGTCCGCGCTGGACGAGAGCGAATTTGTGACCTGATCCGGAGTCGGATAGCCTCGAGCGAGGAGCCACTGTGCTTCCTCAGGACTATCGGCCACCAGCGGGTCCTTGCTGCAAGAACCCGAATCCGCCTTGCAGGCGTAATACTGCTGAAGTGCGGTTGCCGGCAAGCTGCCCAGTGAGCTCGAATTTGCAACCAAGGCCGCATCAGGTCTGGGTTCTGTGGCACCACTTCCGATGTCGGCGGCCTCCTCATGGGTCGAATGGATGTCCTTTGCTTCGTCACCCCTGCCGCAACCCGAGAGCATTGCGGTGACGGTCAAAACAAGGACGCCCGGTATCATCAATCGCGCCTTAGCAGCCATTTTCACGGACCTCTTTGAACCAAAGATTGCATTGCTTCTGCTCATTTGCCTTTTCAAACTTCACATTGAGCGAATTCTCGGGAGCAAACCAGTTGATGATGGTTTGCGGTATTCCGAGGTCGGACAAGACAATCCCTTTCGTGTGGAGCCAGGTTTGGAAGAAGCTTCCGAAGTTTGAGTCTGCCTCACCGTTGACTCTCGAAACCGTTGCGAGGCAGGCCCTAAGTCCAGGCGACACTCCGCCTGAGTGAGGCGAGAATGGCGGGTTCGCTGCGTCGTGCTGACTTTGAAGTTCACATGCCTGCACCAGTCCATCGATCAGCGTCCTGTTCACCTCGTTCAATGGCCTTCTGATGTCGGAGAGGTCAACGGTATGCTGGGCAAGCGAGGCTTGGATCGCTCCCCGGGACTGGGCTGTGATGCTCGAGTTTGACAAATTCGACAAGGCCGTCGCGAGTCCGGAGCCGATCATGAACTTGTCAGAGGCGTAGTCAGCCCCCTGGATGGCGCCTTCTGAGGCGCAGCCGCTTGGCTTCGACCGCAAAAGAATCGGGCAGTATTGGTCCGCTCCATTGTCCCCACCAACCGGACCAGCTCCTCTGGGACCACTCCCGACCGGTCCGCCGCCAGGGTCATCCCAGCCATCGGAATAGCAAACCTGTTGGCGCTTCCCCATTACAGTGCCTTGTCCACAGACCAAGCCTGCTTCCGCACGAGGGGAGGCAAAGAGTAAGACGATCGCAATCAACCCGAAAGCCAGGTGGGCGTTCTGGGACATCCTTGACATCCGATTCCTATGTTGAATGGTGCTCCTTTTTAGTCAAGCCCATTTAACTTGTTAAATGACGTCTAGACGTACAGACATTCTTATTCTTACTGGAGTGATCCAAAAGGCATTGGTGCATAGGGCAGGGCATTCCCGCGGGAGACACGGTTTCGCCACCCGCCCCGTCCCTCGGGCGAAAGCTAAGTGTCTGAGTTCTCTAGCCTCGTTGCTTTGGTAGATGACTTCCCTAAGCACCCGGCCCGCCCGCCGGGGAAGCAATGGGGCTGGGCGCGCCGGGGTTGCAGAGAAGCCGCCGTGGTGCTGTCGCTCCGAGCCGTCGAACTCCCACTGGTCTTTGCTCGGATCCAATGACGAGCTCTGCCACCGGTGCGAGTGCGCCTGAGGCCGCGAACGCACGGGGATGCGAACGTGCCGCATCACGGCCAACCTCGTGATCCTTGAGTGATGCCCCAAGATGACCGTATGCTCTGGGTATCGTTTGAGGTATCGTTTTTTCCGCCTGCTTTTTCAAGGATGTTCTTTGAAAACAGCTGGTTAGGCGTTTTGGGGTTCGATTCCCATCGCCCGCTCCATGTCTCCAGGGTATTCACCCCAGGCAGGCGCGGCGCACTCGTTGAACCACACCCAGGTCGAGCGTGTGGCAGCCGCGCCGGACTCTCTTTCCCCAGTGTTGGGCTGTGGCTCCTCCGAACCACAGCCCGAGTGGCTTATGCGCCCGCTTGCGCAGCCGCGTCCTTGGCCGCGGCAGTTACAGAGCTCCCGAAACCGGTATAGGTCGATCCGTTGCAATGCAGGTATGCGCGGAAGACGACGCCATTCAACTCGGCGTTGTCAAAATAGCAGTGCGTACCGGTCTTGGATGATTTCTTCACAAGCCGCATTGCCATCGCGTTTGAATCGTCGACGCTGGAGCCAAGGCCGGCAACGCTCCAGGATTGGCCCGGGCGAGTGCAGCTGTAGGGATACTTATAGCCATGTGCCGACCCATAGTAGTAGTCGACATTGCACCGCGCCTGCGTCGCCGCCAGGGTGATGGCCAGCTCAAGCAGGTTCTGTCCCGCAGTGGTGGTCGTCATGCCATAGGCGGAAATCGGAGTGGAACTGCACTCTCCTTTGATGCCCACACCCGGTGCCGGGATGCTGACATAGGGATCGCGTGCGAAAACACTGCATACCGGGCCTTCCTCGGCGACGGCAAGGAAGCCATTGGTGTTGGCCGTCGCAGCATCGATATTGCTGCCAACGCCCGCGACCGTTCCATTCTTGCCGCAGCGCCGGATCACCACGCCTCCGCCGTTCGGCAGCATGTCCATACCGGGGTCGCAGATGCCCGGCCCGATCGAGGATGCCCCTGCCGGTCCGGTGTAATCACGTTCCGCGTTTGCGGCCATCGGGGCCTGGGTGGAAAGCAGTGCAAGCATCAGCGGAAAAGAAATCGCAGCCATTCAAAACCTCGAATCCATGAGTGAGCAGTGACGCTAGCAGAGGCGCCATTCTGGAAAACTGGAATTCGACCAATCCGCCACTGCTGCAAGCCAGTGATTCGATTCAGAATGCCCACGCCTATGGAAATGTGCGGTAGTTCGCGCTGCGTTTCCGGCTGCGCGGCTGCCGCGGCGGGCTCCTGCAACCTCCGCTGTCTGCCGGGCCCGTCGGGCCGCAGGGTTCAGTTGGTGCTGGGCTTGGGGATGCTAAAAGATCGTTAACCGTTGACCCATCGTCCGCTGCCCGGAGCGCGAATGATCCCCGCACTTTTGCCCCTCAGGCGTTGCTTTGATTTTTCAGGGCGATCCAACCGGAAAGAGTTCTGGTCGTACTCCCTGTCTGCTGCGCTTGTGGTGGCAGCGAGCTACACCTTGATGGACGGCGGATACTGGCTGACGGGCACCGTGCTGCTCGATGGCGAGGCCTTCGAGCCGTTCCGGATGCTGGGGTGGGGCATGACGGTCTGCGCGGTCATCGTCCTCCTTCCGCCGATGCTGGCCCTGGCCGTTCGACGACTGCATGACATCGACGAGTCTGGCTGGTACGTCGTGATCGCCTTCATCCCGTTGGGCGTATTCGTCCTCTTCCCGGTCATGCTGCTGCCGGGCAACGAGGAGGAGAATCGATTCGGCGGCATTTCCGGTCTGCCGGGCGCCTGACTCAGCGCCGGGCGAAGTCCACCAGGTCGGAAGGGTAGTGCGGGCAGGTGCGCAGCGCGGCATCGTCGCCGCCATACAGCACCACCAGCGCTGCTACCTCAAGCGCCCAGTAACCCCAGGCATTCGGTCCGGTCAGGCGTCGGGTCCGCTTCTGGGCTTTGGGCGACAGCAGGAAGAAGTCGCGGTACTGCACCTGCAGGTAGCCGGCCAGCTGGGAAGGGATGAGTGCTTCACCGTCGCGCAATGGCGCGAACAGCTCGGCGAACGGGCGTGGATGGAATATCGCATCGCTGGCTTCGGCAAGGCCGAGTGCCGGCGCGCTGAGGTAGTCCAGCACGCGGTCGGTTTCGAAGCAGAGCACCTGCTCCACCAGCGCCGGAAGACGATCCTGCGCATCCAGCAGCACGCCCAGTGACAACAGCTGCAGGGCGTATTCGTAGTGCTGCGTTGTGCGCGGTTGCAACGGCGCGGCCAGCGCGATGTCGTGGCCTTGCTGTTGCAGGCTGTCCTGGGCTACCGCCAGCAAACGTGAGTGTTCCAGCCACAGATCTGTCACGTCGGCATGCATCTGCTGCAATGCCGTGGGGGCGAAGCCGCGGTCGGTGCCTTTCAGCAGCAGGTTGCTGCCGGTCTGGGCAACCGCTTCCCAGCCGTAGGCATGTTCCAGTGCCGCATGCCCCTGCAGCGGTTCCTCCGCAGGTTCACCGCCATTGCGCGCATGACGCGCAAGCAGGGCCATGCCCGCGTTCCAGTCCGCCTGCCAGTCCGGCAGGCGAAGCATGCGGCGCGGTACTCCCGGATCCTTGGCCAGTGCTCTCCATCGCGGTAGTACGTCCAGCAGCAGATTCCGGCGGTTCACGGCAGTCATCGGTTCCATCATCAGGGAAAGTCTAGCGGCAATGCCGGTTCGACCCCCATTGCCTGGCACCGCGTTGAAGGTTTGAATGGTGCGCAATCGCAGTCACCATGCCCGCATGACCGTTGATCGAATCGCTCTCCGCCGTTTCACCCAGTGGCTGCCGTTCCTGGTCCTGGTCGCCATCTGCGTGGCCTGGTGGTCGCCGCTGGGCGTGGTCGTCGCCCTGGCCGCGTGCCTTGCAGTGGGTGGCGTGCTGCAGCGCTTCGATCTGGTCGGCGATGCCGTAGGCGGCGCACTGCTGCGCTCGCGGGCGACGCTGCCCTTTGCCACACGGCCGCCCACGCATGATGTTCTGTTGGATTGGGGCGAGCTGGGCATGGGAGGGCCGGCCTACAGCACCCAGATGCTGCGCGATGGCGCCATTGTCGAGGGCGTATCCACCGGAGGCAGCCACGATGCCAGTGGCGAGTGGCAGACGCTGGCGGGAAGCGCGCTGCGCGTGGCCAGTGGCTACGTTGATCGCAGCGAAGCGGTGATCGTCTACGACGAAGCGGACAAGAGGGTGATGCACCTGCTGGCGATTGTTCCCAGCCTGTTCTGGCAGGAACTGCACGAGCGCCGGCAGCTTGGCGGGGATGCCGAAGCCGCGATGTGGTTGCGGGATCTTCCCTGCCGATCGACCACGCTGCGCCCCTGCCGGGGTCTATGGCTGGAACCGGAGCATCCGGCGCTGGCCGCCGGGTTGCCGCAGGCATTGCGGCATGTCCTGCCGGATGCCCGGGTGTTGCAGGCCATCCCGCTGTTTCCCGACGATCTGCGCCTGACCGCGCATCCGACCCTGTTCGCGCGCATCTGCCCGTACGCGCTCTGTCTCGATGGCGAGCCCAGTGACCGTCACGCCTGCGATCTGGAGACGGTGATCACCAGCCCGTCCGGACGGTGCGTGGTGGTGGCGGGCAGCGTGCTTGATGGGGATCTGCGTCCCATCGAGGACGTATGGCTCGTCCACTGGCAGGGGCGTTGGCAGGCCATCGGCCGCCGTGCGACGGGCGGCAGCGGCAAGGCCCGCAGTGGGGCCTGGATCGATGTGATCGAGGCCGGCGATGACGGTACGCTTCGCTGCGACGCCTATGAGGAACACTGGACGTTCGACGCGATCACACGCATCCCCACGCCACACACGGTACTCGCCTTGCCTGTGGAATGGCGGGAAACCGCACTGGCCGTGCGTGTCCGCGATGGGCACTTCTCGTTGCGCCTGCCCCGCGCGGATCAGCGGCCGTCAGTCACAGGTTAGACAGCGTCGAATCGAACAAGGAGGTTCCGGCATGCATTGTGGATGCATGCCGGGAAGGCGCTGGAAAAGCTCAGGAAATGGGCTGCGGTCAGTACCGAGTGCGGATGGCTCATGCGCCTGCCGCCTTCACCCGCTGCGCATACTCCTCGGTAAACAGCCCGGACAACGCCCGGCGCTGCTCTGCATCGATGGCGCGTGAGGCGTTGGCGGTGTAGTCAAAATGCACCATCACGCAGCGCCCGGTGGCCACCAGGGCCTCGAACTGGAACGCCTGCTGCACGATCGACAGCGAGGAGCGGCCGATGTTCTCGATGCGGGTCTCGATGCGCACTTCGTGCCCGGCCTGTATCTGCTGCAGGAAGTCGATCTCGTAGCGACGCAGGATCAGTGTCAGGTCGCGCATGCTGGCCTCGCGGCTGAAATGCCGGAAGATCTCCTGGCGGCCTTCCTCGAACCAGACGGGCAGGGCGGTGTTGGTGACGTGGCCAAGCACGTCCACCTCGGAAAATCGCGGGAACACGGTGATCGCCATCGGCCGCTCCATGCGCGCTGAACAGGTCCTCGCAGTGTGCCGCCCGCTGCCGGTCAAGCCACGCCGCAGGGCATCATCCACCCGCCACACGCCCGCGCTATGCTGCGCGCCTGCCGTCCGATCCTGCCGCGATGAAGCTCGCCATCCTGTCCCGCAACAGCTCCCTGTACTCCACCCGCCGGCTGGTCGAGGCGGCCCGCGCGCGCGGCCACACCGTACGCATCCTCGACCCGCTGCGCTGCTACATGCGCATTGCCGCCGATGGTTTCTCGATGCACTACAAGGGCCGGCCGATGACCGGCGTGGACATGGTCATCCCGCGCATCGGTGCCTCGATCACCCGCTATGGCACCGCCGTGCTGCGCCAGTTCGAGCTGATGGGTGCGCGTACGCCCAACCCCTCCGACGCGATCCTGCGTTCGCGCGACAAGCTGCGTGCGCACCAGCTGCTGGCCGCCAAGGGCATCGACATGCCAGTCACCGTGTTCGGCGACAACCCGGATGACACCGTCGACCTGCTGTCCATGCTCGGCCCGCCGCCACACGTGGTGAAGCTCAACGAAGGTACCCAGGGACGGGGGGTGATCCTCACCGAGAAGGCCAGTGCTTCGCGTGGCATCGTCGAGGCCCTGCGGGGCCTGTACGCCAACTTCCTGATGCAGGAGTTCATCGGCGAAGCCAAGGGCGCCGACCTGCGCTGCTTCGTGGTCGGTGACCAGGTGGTGGCGTCGATGCAGCGCCAGGCGCCGGAAGGGGACTTCCGCTCCAACCTGCATGCCGGCGGAACCGCGGTGGCGGCCAAGGCCAGCCGCGCTGAACAGCAGGTGGCGGTGCGCTCGGCCAAGGCGCTGGGCCTGTCGGTCTGTGGCGTGGACCTGATCCGCTCCGCGCGCGGCCCGCTGGTGCTGGAGGTCAACTCCACGCCAGGGCTGGAGGGCATCGAAGCCGCCTGCGGGGTGGATGTGGCCACGCGCATCATCGAGCACGTCGAGAAGCTCAAAAAGCCATGATTAATCAATGGCTTGAAATTCTCATGGGCAAATGAGGCCGGCTTTAACATGCCTTTAATCGGCGCCGGCGTAGCCTTCAGCGAACCGCAGCTCTGCCTCTCAGCAGGATCGGTATCGGGATACGACTTCAGGCCCAGGCGGGGCACCGCCTGGGTCTTTTTTATGGCGATCCACCGCCCGTGAGGGCCAGCTCCCGGTTTCCTCTTCCCGAGCGGCACTTGCTCATATGAAGGGACGTCAATACAGTCGGCATTCACATTCGAACAAGGATACGTTTGCCATGAAATATGGATTGCTCTTGACGTGCCTGCTTTCCTGCGCCGCTCTGTCTTCCGTTGCATGGGCGGGCAACGATAAGGCCGCGGTGATCCGGCCGGGCAAGCCCCTGCTGGCAGAAGTCGAGCGGATCGAGACTGATATCAATGATGGCAAGACCTATTCGGAGCTCAAACCCGATGAGCGCAGCCGCGTGCGCGAGGTGCTGGGACGCCTGCGATCGGCTTCCGAACGCTTCCCGGATGCGGCGAGCATGCCTGAATCGACACGAACCCAAGTGTTCAATGACCAGCAGATCGTGAACACAGTTTTGACACAGGCGCGTGAAGATAGTCGTCTAATATGCAGGCGCGAACGGATTGTGGGTTCCAACCGGCCACAGACGAGTTGCATGACGGTGGCCGAACGGAATCGCAAGAGAGAAGAGAGCGATAACCAGTTGCAGCAGGCCCAACGTCTCGGCACACGCATGAATACAAGCGATTTTTAATTAAGAGGTGACAGTGAGAATCCTGGTAATCGAAGACAACAGCGACATTGCGGCCAACCTGGGCGACTACCTGGAGGACCGGGGCCACACCGTGGACTTCGCGGCTGACGGGGTTACCGGTCTGCACCTGGCCGTGGTGCACGAGTTCGACGCGATCGTGCTGGATCTCAATCTGCCAGGCATGGACGGCATCGAGGTCTGCCGCAAGTTGCGCAATGAAGCGCGCAAGCAGACCCCGGTACTGATGCTCACCGCCCGCGACTCGCTGGACAACAAGCTGGCCGGCTTCGATTCCGGCGCGGACGACTACCTGATCAAGCCGTTCGCGCTGCAGGAAGTGGAAGTGCGTCTGAACGCCCTGTCGCGTCGCGGCAAGGGCGTGCAGACCCGCGTGCTGGAAACCGGCGATCTGGAATACAACCTGGATACGCTGGAAGTGCGCCGCCAGGGCAAGCTGCTGCAGCTCAACCCGACCGCACTGAAGATCCTGCAGGCGCTGATGGAAGCGGCCCCGGCCGTGGTGACCCGCCAGGAACTGGAAACCCGTGTGTGGGGCGAAGAACTGCCCGATTCGGATTCCCTGCGCGTGCACATCCATGGCCTGCGTGCGGTGGTCGACAAGCCGTTTGAAGTGCCGCTGATCCAGACCCGCCATGGCATCGGATACCGCATCGCCACCCCGGAAGCCTGATTCGGTGGCAACCAAGGGGGAGCGCCGGCGCACGCCTTATCGGCGGCGCCTGCGCAGCCGCATCATCGTTTCGTTCGTGTTGTTGGGCTTCTGCCTGACAACACTGTTCGCGTTCGCCACCAACTGGGCCCGCCTGCGCGTGGAAAACCAGCTGGTGGAAGAGCTGATGAACCGCAACATCGACGAGTATGCGCGCCGCTATTACGAGCACCCCGGGCATAACCCGGACGCGCCGGTGCTGCAGATCAGGGCCTATGCCTATTCCAAGGACAAGTTCGACCGGGTGCGCGAAGAACGCGCGCAGTGGGCGGGCTTCTCCGATGGCATCCACAGCGTCAGTGGCGATGAGCACGGCGAGCCGTACTCCTACAAGCTGGCCGTGCGCAAGACGCCCGACGCCTGGTTCTTCCTTGCCTATGACATGACCGACAGCGTGCGCGGCGGCAAGCAGCTCAACCGCGCGCTGGTGCTGTCGGTGCTGGTGTTCAGCGTGCTGTCGCTGGTGCTGGGCTGGTGGTCGGCCTCGAAGGTGATGAAGCCGGTGTCGGATCTGGCCGCGCGGCTGCGCGCCTACCGCGGCGGCACCAGCGATCCCGAACCGCTGGCGCCACGCTTCCCCGACGACGAAGTGGGGCAGCTGGCCCAGGCGCTGGACGACTATTCCTCGCGGCTGACCGAAGTGGTGCAGCGCGACCGTGAGTTCAATGCAGACGTCAGCCATGAGCTGCGCACGCCGCTGGCGGTGATCCGTGGCGCCACCGAGCTGCTGCTGACCCGGCCCGGCCTGGACGAGAAGGTGCTGCAGCGCCTGCAGCGCATCCAGCGTGCCGAACAGCAGTGCAGCGACCTGATCGGCGCGCTGCTGCTGCTGTCGCGCAACGAGCGCGGGCAGGGCACCAGCAACGTCGCCCGCGTGGCCGAGCAGCTGCTGGACGCGCATCGAGCGCAGCTGGGTGGCAAGCCGCTGGAGCTGCTGCTGGAAGGTGAGCGCAACCTGGTGATCGATGCACCCGAGGCGGCGCTGTCGGTGGCACTGGGCAACCTGATCGGCAATGCCGTGAAGTACTCGCAGGACGGCGAGGTACGCGTGTTCGTCGGCACCAATTCGGTGTCGGTAACCGACAGTGGCCCGGGCCTGAGCGAGGAAGACGCGGCCAAGCTGTTCCAGCGTGGCTACCGCGGCACCCATGCCGGCCATTCGCAGGGCGGCGGTATCGGCCTGTCGATCGTCAGCCGCCTGTGCGATCTGTACGGCTGGCAGGTGAGCGTGCGCCCCGGTGGCCAGCGTGGCGTGATCGCCACCCTGACGTTCTCGCCGAAGCCGTTGTAAGGGCCCCTGCTTTGGTGGGTGCCGGCCTTGGTCGGCACGAACCCTGCCGACCTTTGCGCTCTGTGTCGCTTGTGCCACCTAATCCCCCTCGCGCGACGATAGGGCCTCAGGCCCAACACGACACCACCGTGATCGCTGCCGCGCCCCGCGCGTGTTCCAGCGCACGCATTGGCAAGCCCGCGCCGCACTTGGGAATTCCCTTACAGATTGCCGCGTGCGGCGATGGCCTGATGACCTGGCCAGGGCAGGTGCCTTGGCCGGGATTGGCGTCCTGAAATCAACTGTTAGATGGAAAGCTTCCGATGCCTCGCGCGGCATCGCGGACAATGCACTGTGCTCGCTTCATGGCGGGCGGTGCGTGGGGATTCCCGGGAATCCGCCGGAGTTTCCATCCATCTGGGAGTTGTCCGGTACGCCAACCCGCACCGTCCGCCACCTTGCATCTGCAGGTGGCCTGCCGACCGCGAGGAGCTCCACCATGTCCAACCGCCCGCTGTTCCCCCAGCTGCACGCCCTGAGCGGCGACGCCGCCCACCTGCTGCCTGCCGACGTCGCCGAGCGTGTCGAAGTTCTGCTGGATGACCCCAAGGACCTGCTGCCTGCCCTGCTGGCGCGCATGGATGGCCGCGACGCCGCCGACGGCCAGCCGCTGGACGTGCAGGGGGCCAGCCCGGCGCAGGCAGCCATGATGGCCGGCCTCAGCCGCACGCTTGCCGGTCTGAATACCCTGATTCAGCTGCTGCACGCCGCCGAACTCGCGCGAGAGCAGGGCGGTGCCCGCCAGCAGCTCAATCCCGATGTGGTCGACGGTCTGCTACTCGGCGCGCGCGAACTCGCCCGCTACGCCCGCCTGCAGCTGGAGTAGATCCACGCCACGCGTGGATGCAGAGCGTTTTGTAGAGCCGAGCCGATGCTCGGCTTGATGGTCGCAGCCGAGCATCGGCTCGGCTCCACAGCAGATCCCCAGATCCACGCCATGCGTGGATGCACTTCGGTAGTGCCGGCCGCTGGCCGGCAACCCGGCCTCAACCCCCGGCCAACCCCAGATACCGCGCATGCAGCTGTTCCACCTGCACTTGCAGGTCCTCCGGCTGCCCATCATTGACCACCACGTCATCGGCCAGCGCCAGCCGCTGTGCGCGGCTGGCCTGGGCGGCAATCATCCGGTCGGCCAGCGCGGCATCAATGCCATCGCGCCGCATCAGCCGGGCGTGCTGCACGGCTTCGGGCGCATCCACCAGCAACACCCGGTCCAGCCATGGGTAGGCCTTCCGCCCACCCACCTCGGTCAGCAGCGGAATGGCCGCAATCGCATAGGCGCTGGTGGCCTGCTCGCACTGCTGCTGCATCAGCAGGCGGATGGCCGGGTGGGTGATCGCTTCCAGCGCCGTCCGCTCGGCCGGGTCGGCGAACACGTGGGCGCGCAGGCGGGCCCGGTCCAGGCTGCCGTCGGCCAGCAGAATGTCGGCGCCGAAGCGCTCGGCAATGCGGGCCAGGGCGGGGCTGCCGGCGGCCACCACGGCCCGTGCGGCCAGATCGGCGTCGGCCACCACGATCCCCAGCGCCTCGAAGCGCCGGGTCACCTCACTCTTGCCCGAGGCGATGCCCCCGGTCAGGCCAACCACATAGCGGCTCATGGGGACTCCCCTCAGCGCAGCCCGCTCATCACCAGGTATTGATCCACCAGCGGCGCACCCCACATGAAGTACAGCCAGCCGGCGATGGCCAGGTACGGCCCGAACGGGATGGGCGTGGCCCGGTCACGACCGCGGCTGTACAGCCAGATCGAGCCGATGATGGCGCCCAGCACCGACGACAACAGGATGATCGGCAGGATGCCCTTCAGCCCGCACCAGGCGCCCAGCGCCGCCAGCAGCTTGAAGTCGCCGTGGCCCATGCCTTCCTTGCCGGTCAGCTGCTTGAACAGCCACCAGACCGTCCACAGCGACAGGTAACCCACCGCCGCGCCTACCAGGGCGGGCTTGGCCGGCATGTACAGGTTGTCGATGCTGCCTATCAGCCCCAGCCACATCAGCGGCAGGGTGAGCTGGTCGGGTAGCAGCTGGGTGCGCAGGTCGATGCCGGACAGGGCGATCAGGAAGCAGGTCAGCACGATGGCGCCAAAGCCCTGCCAGCCGAAACCGAACTGCCAGACGCAGGCCAGCACCAGTACCGAGGTCAGCGCCTCCACCAGCGGGTACTGCAGCGAGATCGGCGCCTTGCAGTGGCGGCACTTGCCACCCTGGATGATCCAGCTGAACAGCGGGATGTTCTCGTACCAGCTCAGCTTGTGCTTGCAGTGGGGGCAGTGCGACGGCTCCACCACGATCCCCGGTGGCGGGGGCTCATAGAAGTCCGGTTCCTCCAGGACCTCGCGCGCATCGCGCTTCCACTGCCACTCCAGCCGCTTGGGCAGCCGCAGGATGACCACGTTCAGGAAACTGCCCAGCAGCAGTCCCAGGGCGGCCGCGGCGGGGTAGCCGAGGCCGGGGTGCTGGTCGAGAAATGCCATTGATACCTTTAGCCGACGACGGCGCCGAGTTTGAAGATGGGCAGGTACATCGCAATCACCATGCCGCCCACAATGGTACCAATGAACACCATGATCATCGGCTCCAGCAGGCTGCTCAGGGCATCCACCGAGTTGTTGACCTCCTGCTCATAGTACTCGGCCACCTTAAACAGCATGGCGTCCAGAGCGCCGGCCTCTTCGCCGATGCCGGTCATCTGGATGACCATGTGCGGGAACAGGTTGAGCTGCTTCATGGCCATGTTGACCGGGTAGCCGACCGAGACATCGTCCCTCATTCGCAGTACGCCTTCCTCATAGACCTTGTTACCGGTGGCGCCGGCCACGATGCCAAGTGCCTCCACCAGTGGCACGCCAGCCTTGAAGGTGACTGCCGTGGTGCGGGCGAAGCGGGCTATCGAGCTGTTGTGCATGATCTGGCCAAGTACTGGCACCTTCAGGATCAGCCGGTCGACCGTATGCTGCATCTTCGGAGAGCGCTTGTAGAACATGATGGTGCCAACGATTGCGCCAATGAGGGCAATGAGCATCAGCCACCACCAGCTCACCATGAACCTGGACAGGTTCACCACCATTTGGGTGAATGCCGGCAGATCTGCGCCAAAGCTCTTGAAGACTTCCTCGAACTGCGGCACCACCCAGATGAGAAGGATTGAGCTGACCAAGAGAGCTACCACCAGCACCATGGCTGGGTAGAACATTGCCTTCTTGATTTTGCCCTTAAGAGTTTCGATGTTCTCTTTATAGGATGCGATGGTCTCGAGTACGGTCTCCAGCACGCCCGCCCCTTCACCAGCACGCACCAGGTTGCGGTAGAGCTCGTCGAACTGCACAGGATGCTTGCTGATGGCTTCATGCAGAGAGGAACCGCCCTCGATATCGGTGCGTATCCCATCCACCATCTTCTTCATGCGCGGGTTCTTATGTCCGCTTCCGATGATCTCCAGCGCCGAGACGATCGGTACGCCGGATTTCATCATCGTGGCCATCTGCCGGCTGAAGAACGCAATGTCCTTTGACGTCACAGCCTTGCCGGCCGCGCCGAACAGCGGCTTCGGCTTCGGCTTGACTTGGCCCGGGTTGATCCCCTGCCTACGTAGCTCCGCACGTAGCATGTTGGCGTTCTTCGCCAACTGCTCGCCCTTCATCTTGATGCCCCGCTTGTCGGTCCCCTCCCAGACAAACGGCTGCAGCTCCATGGTGCTACGCGCCACGGGCTCTTTCTTGATCGCACTGCGACTGACAGACATGTTGGCTCCCCAAGGCCCGCCATCCCCAGGCGGGCATCCTGACCGGCGATGGTAGCCGGTTCAAGGCCGTCCGGGGAGCCCGCTGGCGTGACGCCGCGCAGGGTTTTCGACCTGGCGAGACGAAAGGTGACGTACCGCGTCACATTGCCGCGTCCATCGCAGATTCGTATCAGGGGGGGTTCCCATCCGCGAAATTGCTGCCATCATGGGCTTGGGGAAATCCAGGGGGAGGCATGTCAGTGTTGGCATGCAACCTGCGTTGAACCACCCGCAGGGCGTAGGGCCCGCTCAGTCGGCCTGACGGCCGGTCTGGCCTTGTGCACTGAAATTACCAACCACCTATCTTGGGGACGTACCGTTATGAAGAACCAGAAGGGCTTCACCCTTATCGAACTGATGATCGTCGTTGCGATCATCGCCATCCTCGCTGCGATCGCGCTGCCGGCCTACCGTGACTACACCGTTCGTGCGAAGGTCAGTGAATCTGTCATGGCGCTGAGCGCCTGCAAGACTTCGGTGTCGGAGTACTTCGCCTCACAGAATAAGCTTCCGACTACTCTGGCTGAGGCTGGTTGCAATGAGGCGACCAAGGATATTAGTCAGTACGTGAATGCGCTGAGCCTGAGTGGCACCGACGGTGCGATTACCGTGACGACGAAGGCCACCGGTGCGAAGGCTGCAGAATGCGAACTGACTCTGACCCCCACCGTTGATGCGACTCGCAACGAAATTACCGCATGGGCTGGCAAGCATGACAAGTGCGATGCCAAGTACGTGCCGGCTAACTTCCGCTAAGTACTTCTCGGCACCGTGAATTAATGAATCAGGCAGCTCATTGAGCTGCCTGATTTCGTTTTCTGCCGGTTGCGGAGATTAGCTGGTGGCTATTCCGTGGAATGCCACCTGGATGGAATGTCACCTAGCAAATTCTTCTGCGGATAGTTGTCCGCGCGCGTGTGGCATTCCGTGTTGCCAGCTGGCCATGGCGCCAGCTGGATGATTCCTTGCCTTACGGGGCCACATGGAAGGCATGTAATTCCCTGTGTTCCAGTGCCGACGCGTGAGTTACTCTTCGGCAAGGGAGTAGGAGCTTTGAATGAGTACCGTAACCACCGCCAACCTCGTCGGCATCACTGGCCTGGCCCGTCGCCTCGTCCAGGACGGCGCCCTCGACGAGGCCACCGCCCGCGACGCGATGGCCAAGGCCACGGCCGCCCGCCAACCGCTGCCTACCTGGTTCGCGCAGAACAAGCTGGTCAGCGCCTCGCAGCTCGCCGCCGCCAACGCGGTCGAGTTCGGCATGCCCTTGTTCGACGTGTCCACCTTCGATGCCAGCCAGAACGCGATGAGCCTGGTCAGCGAGGAGCTGCTGCGCAAGCACAACGTGCTGCCGCTGTTCAAACGCGGCGGCAAGCTGTTCGTAGGTACCAGCAATCCAACCCATGCGCTGGACGAGATCAAGTTCCACACCAATCTGGTGGTGGAGCCGATCCTGGTCGACGAAGACCAGATCCGCCGCACGCTGGAGCAGTGGCACGCCAGCCACGACACCCTCGGCGACACGCTGGGGGGCGACGACGAGGGTATGGCCAACCTCGATGTTGGCCTGGGCGACGAAGACAACGCGGGTGGCGACTCCGGCATCGACGCCAAGGGTGACGACACTCCGGTGGTGAAGTTCGTCAACAAGGTGCTGGTGGACGCGATCCGCAAGGGCGCTTCCGACATCCACTTCGAGCCCTACGAAGATGATTACCGCGTGCGCCTGCGCATCGACGGCCTGCTGAAGATGGTGGCGCGTGCGCCGGTGAAGTTGAACCAGCGCATCGCCGCGCGCCTGAAGGTGATGGCGCAGCTGGATATCGCCGAAAAGCGCGTGCCGCAGGACGGCCGCATCAAGCTCAACCTGTCCAAGAGCAAGCAGATCGACTTCCGCGTCAGTACGCTGCCGACCCTGTTCGGCGAGAAGGTGGTGCTGCGTATCCTCGATGGCAGCGCGGCCAAGCTGGGCATCGACAAGCTGGGCTACGAACCGGACCAGCAGAAGCTGTTCCACGACGCCATCCACAAGCCGTACGGCATGGTGCTGGTGACCGGCCCGACAGGTTCGGGCAAGACCGTGTCGCTGTATACCGCGCTGGGCATCCTCAACGACGAGACGCGCAACATCTCCACTGCCGAAGACCCGGTTGAAATCCGCTTGCCCGGCGTCAACCAGGTGCAGCAGAACAACAAGCGCGGCATGACCTTCGCTGCGGCACTGCGCTCGTTCCTGCGACAGGATCCGGACATCATCATGGTTGGCGAAATCCGCGACCTGGAGACGGCCGAGATCGCGATCAAGGCAGCGCAGACCGGTCACATGGTGCTGTCCACGCTGCATACCAACGATGCGCCGCAGACCATCGCGCGCCTGATGAACATGGGCATCGCGCCGTACAACATCACCAGCTCGGTGACGCTGGTGATCGCGCAGCGCTTGGCACGCCGGTTGTGCGGCAACTGCAAGCGCCCGGCCAATCTGCCGGAGCATGCGCTGCTGGCCGAAGGTTTCACCCAGGCGCAGCTGGATGCGGGCATCCAGTTGTACGAGGCGGTGGGCTGCGATGAGTGCACCGAGGGCTACAAGGGCCGAACCGGTATCTACCAGGTGATGCCGATGACCGATGAGATCGCCACCATCGTGCTGGCCGGTGGCAACGCGCTGCAGATTGCCGAGGCGGCGCAGCAGATCGGAGTGAATGACCTGCGGCAGTCGGCGTTGAAGAAGGCCGCCGCGGGCGTGACCAGCCTGGCCGAGATCAATCGCGTGACCAAGGATTGATGTAGAGCCGAGCCTATGCTCGGCTGATGGCCGAAGAGCAGCCGAGCGTGGGCTCGGCTCTACAGTAGATTCAGGCCATGCGTGGATGATCGGCCACGGATCCCATAATAGATCCGCGCCATGTGTGGATGGCGCGGCGGCGCAACGCCAACCAAGGTTGGCGCCTACCAGGGCCGTTCGGCCCTTACTCCATTCCCAGCTTCTTCAGCTTGTAGCGCAGCGCGCGAAAGGTAATCCCCAGCTGCGCGGCGGTCCGGGTCTTGTTCCAGCGGTTCTCTTCCAGCGCGCGCTGGATGGCGCTGCGTTCCAGCTGCTCGATATACGAGGGCAGGGCGGCACCGCCCGGCTGCAGGTCAGCCACCGCTTCAGCAGGAGCTGCGCCACCGGGCGCACGCGGGGCGTGCTGTGGCAGGCGCAGGTCGTCGGCGCCGATGCGGTCTTCTTCGGCCAGTGCCAGCGCACGTTCCAGAATGTTCTCCAGCTCGCGCACATTGCCCGGGAACGCATAATGGGCCAGCGCTTCCAGCGCCGATGGCGCCAGCAGCGGGGTGGCACGGCCGTGGCTGCGGGCCAGCCGCGCCAGCACGGCGGCCGCAAGTTCCGGCAGGTCCTGGCGGCGCTCGCGCAGCGGCGGCACCTTCAGCTCGATCACGTTGATGCGGTAATACAGGTCGTGGCGGAAGCGCCCGTCCTCGACCAGTTCGGCCAGGTCCTTGTGGGTGGCCGAGAGGATGCGCACGTCCACCGGCTCCTCGGTGGCAGCGCCGACCGCGCGCACTGATTTTTCCTGGATCGCGCGCAGCAGCTTCACCTGCATCTGCAGCGGCAGCTCGGCCACTTCGTCGAGGAACAGGGTGCCGCCATGCGCGGCCTGGAACAGCCCGGGCTTGTCGGCATGGGCGCCGCTGAAGCTGCCTTTGCGGTGGCCGAAGAACTCGCTCTCCATCAGCTCGCCGGGAATGGCGCCGCAGTTGACCGGTACGAACGGGCCGGCGGCACGCGCGCCCTGGGCGTGGATGGTGCGAGCGACCAGTTCCTTGCCAACCCCGGATTCACCGAGGATGTAGACCGGCGCCTGGCTGCGCGCGACCTTGCCGATGGTGGTGCGCAACACGTCCATGGCCGGCGAAGCGCCCAGCAGGCGTGCAGCCTGTTCGGTGGCGGGGCCGGGCGCAGGGCGTTCGGTGTTGTTGAGTTCCAGCGCGTGCTTGACCAGGCCACGCAGCACCGAGATGTCCACCGGCTTGCTGACGAAGTCGAAGGCGCCGGCTTTCAGCGCTTCCACGGCCAGGTCCATGCTGCCGAAGGCGGTGATCATCGCCACCGGCGTGCGCGGGTAGTGCTGGGCGATTTCGCTGACCAGCTCAATGCCGTTGCCATCCGGAAGGCGCATGTCGGTGATGCACAGGTCGTACGGATTGCTGGCCAGCAGCTCGCGTGCTTCGGCCAGGTTGGCGGCGGTACTGATGCGCAGCCCCATGCGGCCGAGGGTCAGTACCAGCAGTTCGCGGATGTCGCGTTCATCGTCGACGACGAGGGCGCTGCGGGTTTCGTTCATGGGCGTGAAAGATAAACGAGGGGGCTGGAAGCGACAAATGTTTGACGCACAGATTTGGAATCAGGTGGGCAACAGCGTGTGCGGGCCGGGCAGCACCAGGCGGAAGCAGGAGCCGCCTGCCGGCACCGGGATGTAGTCGAGCCGTGCCTGGTTGGCGCGGCACAACTCGCGGGCGATATACAGGCCCAGGCCGGTGCCGTGCTCGGAGGTGGTGAAGAACGGACGGAACAGCTGTGCGGCCACGCTTTCAGGAATGCCGGGGCCACGGTCCATTACGTCGATCACCGCGCTGCGTTCGTGCTGCGCCACGCGCAGGCGCACCCGCGCCGGCTGCTGGCCGATGCGGCCGTACTTCAGTGCGTTGTGCACCAGCACGGTGAGCACCTGGTACAGGTGCTTGGTATCGACCTGCGCCATCACCGCCGTGTCGCTGATGATCGGTTCGATGCTGTCGGTCTCCAGCGTCTGGCCCTGCTTGTACTCCAGCACGAAGCGGCGCACGAAGGCGACCAGGTCGACGTTCTCGGGCGTGGCGCGTTCGCGCCGTGCCAGCCCCAGCACGCTCTCGACGATGCCGTTGGTGCGTTGGCACTGCTGGCGGATGATCTGCAGCAGGCGGCGGTCACTCTCGTTGAAACCGATGCCTTCCTCGAGCAGCTGCACGGCGTAGTTGATCGCCGCCAGCGGATTGCGGATCTCGTGGGCGAGGCTGGCCGAGAAGCGGCCCATCGCCGACAGGGTGAGCGATTCGGCGCGCCGCGAGACCACGCTGGAATCGTCCAGGAACACCAGGGCCAGCTCGCTGCCGGCCAGCAGGCGGGCGAAGCGTGGTTGCACTTCCGGCTGGTCGGGGTTGAGCTGCAGCGGCAGTTCGTCCTGCGCCCAGCCGTTGCGCCAGCGCTGCAGGCGGCGCGCCAGTTCCGGCGCGGCACTGGCCAGATCCAGGCGTCCTGTCTCACCGATGCCGTCGTTGTCGCCGAGCAGCATCGAGGCCGCTTCATTGGCCAGGGTGATGCGGTTGTCGGCGTCCACCACCAGCACGCCGGTGCGCATGCGGCGGATGATCAGTTCGTTGATCTGGAACAGGTTGGCCACTTCGTCGCCGCGCTGGTTGGCCAGCTGCTGGTTGCGGCGCGCGCGGTTGCCCACCTGGTAGCTGATGAAGGCCAGCGCCAGGTAGCTGGTGGCGAACATGGCCAGCTCGGCCAGCGTGCGGGTGGGGTCGCCGCCTTCGAGCACCTTCCAGAGGTACTCGGTACCGGTGGCCAGGCTGGCAACGATTGCCAGGCCCAGGCCCCAGCTCAGCGGCAGCAGGGTGGCGGCAGCGGCGATGTTGAACAGCAGCGACATCGAGATGCCGGCGCTGGCGCCGGGCAGGGCATGCGCCAGCAGGGTGGCGGCGATGATGTCCACCAGCACGCTGCTGACCACGATCGGGCGCAGCCAGCGTTCGTTGCGGCCGATCGCCAGGGCCAGCAGCGACAGCAGCAGATAGATGGCCGCGACGGTATCGGCCAGGCGCGGGTGATGGGCCTCGCCGACCATGCCGGACAGGGGGCTGTAGAGCAGGCCGGCGATGACTGCAGCGATCAGCACCCGGTACAGCGCGAAGAAGTACAGCTCTCGCCGCGGAATCGATTCGATGCGGTCGATCAATGAAGCACTGGGTGACACGCCGGAACTCCCCTTCTGGCTGCCTGGGTCTGGAATCTGCGGCGGCCCTGCCTGGCATCCCCTGAAGCCGGGCGGGTACGTCGCTTCTCTGTGGCCTGCGGTGGAAGCAGCCGGGCAGGCCCGACACTACACACCTTGGTTGACCAGTATAGGGCCCCCGGCAGGACGCCGCCGGAGCCGCCCGGATCGCGCATTTGGCCCGCCGTGGATACCGGTGGCCAACGGCGGCCCGGGCGCAACTGCCTGAATGACGGTGGAAATCTGGCCGGGTCTGGCGTTTTGTACAGACTTCTTTGCGCCCCGGCGCTCGCTCGGCCACAATAGTGGGCCCGCCGCGGTCCATGCCGGCGCCCCGCCGGGGCCCTGAGGAATTGCGTGCGGTCGTTCCTATTCCCACGGTGACGCATGAATTTCCACGAATACCAGTCAAAACAACTGCTTGCCGAGTACGGCATCCCGGTCCCGGCCGGCAAGGTCGCTGCGACCCCGGACGAAGCGGTTGCCGCTGCCAACTCCCTGGGCCAGGGCCCCTGGATGGTCAAGGCGCAGATCCACGCTGGCGGCCGCGGCAAGGCTGGCGGCGTCAAGTTCTGCAAGACCACCGACGACGTGAAGGCCGCTGCGGCCAAGATGCTCGGCACCAAGATGGCCACCTACCAGACCGCAGGCGTTGAACTGCCGGTCAACCTGGTGCTGGTGACCACCGCCGGCGAGATCGTCAAGGAACTGTACCTGTCGGTGCTGGTCGACCGTGGCACCAAGACCATCACCTACATCGCCTCTTCGGAAGGCGGCGTGGAAATCGAGCAGGTCGCTGCTGAAACCCCGGAGCTGATCCACTCGCTGAACGTCGACTTCGTCGAAGGCGTGCAGGGTTACCACGGCCGTGATTTCGGCTTCAAGCTGGGCCTGACCGCCAAGCAGGCCGGCCAGTTCGCCAGCATCATGGTGAACCTGTACCGCCTGTTCAACGAAAAGGACCTGGCCCTGGTTGAAATCAACCCGCTGGCCATCCTGGACGACGGCAACCTGTACGCGCTGGACGGCAAGTTCGACAGCGACGACAACGCCGCGTTCCGCCAGAAGGCCCTGGTCGCCATGCGCGACAAGACCCAGGAAGACCCGACCGAAGTGATCGCTTCGGAGCTGGACATCAACTACGTCACCATGGACGGCAACATCGGCTGCATGGTCAACGGCGCCGGCCTGGCCATGGCCACCATGGACGTCATCAAGCTCAACGGCGGCGAGCCGGCGAACTTCCTGGACGTGGGCGGCGGTGCCAACAAGCAGCGCGTCATCGAAGCGTTCAAGCTGATCCTGTCCTCGGACAAGGTTGAAGGCATCTTCGTCAACATCTTCGGCGGCATCGTCCGCTGCGACATGATTGCCGAAGGCATCATCGCCGCCGTGAAGGAAGTGGGCGTCAAGGTTCCGGTCGTGGTGCGCCTGGAAGGCACCAACGTGGAAGAAGGCAAGCAGCTGCTGCGTGACAGCGGCATGGCCATCATCCCGGCTGACAACATCAATGATGGCGCCAAGAAGATCGTTGAAGCTGTCAAGAACGCTGCCTGATTCGACACCAAGGAATTCCCATGTCTGTTTTGATTAACAAGAACACCAAGGTGATCGTGCAGGGCTTCACCGGCCAGCAGGGCACCTTCCACGCCACTCAGATGATCGAGTACGGCACCCAGGTTGTTGGCGGCGTGACCCCGGGCAAGGGTGGCACCACCCATATCGACCTGCCGGTCTTCAACACCGTTGCCGACGCCGTGCAGAGCACCGGCGCCAACGCTTCGGTCATCTACGTGCCGCCGCCGTACGCGGCCGACGCGATCCTGGAAGCCGCTGCTGCCGGCATCAAGGTCATTGTCTGCATCACCGAAGGCATCCCGGTGCTGGACATGCTGCGCGTCAAGAACGTGCTGACCCGCTCCCATCCGGACACCGTGCTGATCGGGCCGAACTGCCCGGGCGTCATCACCCCGGGTGAGTGCAAGATCGGCATCATGCCGGGCCACATCCACCAGCCGGGCAAGATCGGCATCGTGTCGCGTTCGGGCACCCTGACCTATGAAGCGGTCAAGCAGACCACCGAAGTCGGCCTGGGCCAGTCCACCTGCATCGGCATCGGTGGTGACCCGATCAACGGCCTGAACTTCGTCGACTGCCTGAAGCTGTTCAACGAAGACCCGCAGACCGAAGGCATCATCATGGTTGGCGAAATCGGCGGTGACGCCGAAGAAGCCGGTGCCGAGTACATCAAGAACCACGTGAAGAAGCCGGTCGTCGGTTTCATCGCCGGTGCGTCGGCTCCGGCCGGCAAGCGCATGGGCCACGCCGGTGCGATCGCCTCGGGCGGCAAGGGCACTGCCGAAGGCAAGTTTGCTGCAATGGAAGCTGCTGGCGTCGTCACTGTGCGTTCGCCGGGCGACCTGGGTGCGGCCATCGCCAAGCTGGTGAAATAAGATCGACTGCCTCTGGCAGCCGATTCTGTAGAGCCGAGCCCACGCTCGGCTTGCTTTGGAAAAGCCGCCCTCGGGCGGCTTTTCTGCGTCTGGCGGCCGCCTGGTCGGCCCATCCACGCACGGCGTGGATCTACTGAGCCAGGGCTGTCCACGCAGTGAGCGCGCCCGGCGCGCGCATGGCACAGCGCTACAATGGCGGCATTGCAACCACAGGCTGGATTCCCAATGGCTTCGATCCGCATCGCGATGGCGCAGTTCGACTTCCCGGTCGGCGATGTCGCCGGCAACACCGAGCGCATCATCGAGATGATCGGCCAGGCGCGCGACGAGTACGGCGCCGAGCTGGTGATGTTCCCCGAGCTGGCGGTGAGCGGTTACCCGCCGGAGGACCTGCTGCTGCGCCCGGGCTTCCTGTACGAGTGCGAGCAGGCGATGACCCGCATCGCTGCCGCCTGCCGTGGCATCACCGCCGTGGTTGGCTGGCCGCAGGCGGCCGGCGCGGTGGTCTACAACGCCGCCAGCGTGCTGCGCGATGGCCTGGTCGAACAGACCTACCGCAAGCGTGAACTGCCCAACTACGCGGTGTTCGACGAGCGCCGCTACTTCGATGTCGATCCGGATGGCGGCAGCTGCGTGTTCGAGGTCAACGGTGTGCCGGTCGGCCTGCTGATCTGCGAGGACCTGTGGTTCGCCGAGCCGTTGGCCGACACCGTGCGCGCCGGCGCGCAGCTGGTGGTGGTGCCGAATGCGTCGCCGTACGAGCGCGGCAAGCATGCCCAGCGCGATGCGGTGCTGGCCGCGCGCACCCGTGAGAGCGGGGCGGCGATCGCCTACCTCAATGTGGTCGGTGGCCAGGACGCGCTGGTGTTCGATGGCGCCTCGGTTGTGGCCGATGGCGACGGTACCGTGCACCCGGCCGCCGCCGCCTTCGTCGACCAGTGGCTGGTGGTGGAGTACGACGGTGAAACCCGCCGCTTCATGCCGCACGTGTGGATGGACGATGGCGACGAGAGCATGGACGCGCTGGCCTGGCGTGCCGTGACCCGTGGCATCCAGGACTACTGCCGCAAGAACGGCTTCAAGAAGGTGTGGCTGGGCCTGTCCGGTGGCATCGATTCGGCACTGGTGCTGGCCATGGCCGTGGACGCGATGGGCGCCGAGAACGTCACCGCCGTGCGGTTGCCGTCGCGCTATACCGCAGGCCTGTCCAATGACCTGGCGGCCGAGCAGTGCCAGGCACTGGGCGTGAAGCTGGAGGCGGTGTCGATCGAGCCGGCGTTCAAGGGCCTGATGGAATCGCTGGCGCCGATGTTCGAGGGCACCACGCCGGACGTGACCGAAGAGAATCTGCAGTCGCGCAGCCGTGGCGTGATCCTGATGGCGCTGGCCAACAAGTTCGGCGGCCTGCTGCTGACCACCGGCAACAAGAGCGAATACGCGGTGGGTTACGCCACCATCTACGGCGACATGTGCGGTGGCTATGCGCCGTTGAAGGACCTCTACAAGACCGAGGTGTTCGGGCTGTCGAAGTGGCGCAACACCGTGGGCGGCGCACCGGTGATCCCGCCGGCGGTGATCAGCCGCCCGCCGTCGGCCGAGCTGCGCGAGAACCAGTTGGACCAGGATTCGCTGCCGGCCTATGACGTGCTGGATGGCATCCTGTACCGCTACATCGACCAGGAGCAGTCGCGCACGGAGATCGTAGCGGCCGGTTACGACGCGACCGTGGTCGACCGCGTGCTGCGCCTGGTACGCATCAGCGAGTGGAAGCGGCATCAGGCCGCGCCCGGGCCGAAGGTCTCGCGCCGGGCGTTCGGCCGTGAGCGTCGTTACCCGATCAGCAACGGCTACAAGGGCTGAGGCCCGGTCCAGCAGACGACAGGGAGTGCCGGCCGATGGCCGGCAACCCGTTGGCCCTCTCCGGTGGGTGCGGACCCTGGTCCGCACGATGGTCGAAGATCATCCACGCATGGCGTGGATCTACCGGGCTTCGTCGAGCAGCTGTTCGAGGCCGGAGGTTTCCGCAGCTTCGTTGAAGTGGCCGTCCTCAAGCCGTGCACGCACAAATGCCAGGCCATCCGCCGCCGCCGCATCCAGCGTGCCGCGGTGGTCGACCGGGTAGCGGCGGAACGCGACCGGCTCGCCTCGCAGGGCCAGGCCTGCGGCGTACAGCAGCGTGGTCAGATAGGGCACATCGCGGTCCGCGCTGCCATGGCCCAGCATCAGTGGTTGGCTGAAGCCGCGGCGCGGTACGCCGAGATAGTCGTACAGCACCGCCCAGATGCCCGGCACGCTGGTCAGCGGTGCAGTGAACATGCTGCCGGTATCCGCACCGTCCAGCGTGGCGGCCAGTTCGCCCAGGCACTGCTCACGTGCCACTGCCACGCGGGCGCGGCCGGTGTCGCTGAGGACGCGGTCGATCTGCGGCGCGACCTGCAGCAGGCCATCGAGCAGATACGCGTGATACGCGTTGACTGCACCGGGATTGGCGGTGCGGTTGTCCGGTTTCATCACCAGCGCGGTCAACTCCACTGCCGTGGGCGTACCGGTGGTGAAGCTGCCGCGGTAGTGCAACGCCGGCCCTCCATAGGTAGGGGCGATGTGGCCTGCCGTGAGCGCGGCGGCGCCACCCTGCGAATGGCCGACCGAGACCCAGCGCGGCGACAGCGCTGCGTTGCCCAGGTACTGGCGGCTGGCTTTGACGAGGTCGATGGCGTTGCGCGCGGCAGTGCGCACATGCAGATAGGCATGGTCACCTGGACTGCCGAGGCCCTGGTAGTCCGCGGCGACCACCGCATAGCCCTGTGCCAGGAACTGATCGAGGAAGCGCCCGTCGCGTTCGGGTTGGTAGGGGCCGGATACCGAGGGCGCGCAGCGATCCGCGATGCCCTGTGTGCCGTGTGCCCAGGACACCACCGGCCAGCCGCCTGCAGGAGCCGCGCCGGCGGGCAGGTACAGCAGGCCGGTGCCTTCGGCCAGCTGGCCGCGATGATCCGGGGTGCGGTAGTGCAGCTTGTAGGCCTGCGCGGCCTTGGACGGCACCCATGACGCGCGATAGGGGGCAGCAGACAGCAGATCGCCCGGTGCAACCGGTGCGGCGGCCAGGGGGCCCGAGGACAGCGCCAGCAGGGCGGTGGCGAGGAGGCCGGCGAGGGGCCGGAAACGGCGGGGCAGTGGGGTCATGGGGCGCTCCTTGACGGCCGGGATGGCCGTTGCGCCGCAGTGTGGAGGGCCTTGCCCGCGCCGATTGGGACCGGCGTCGCATCCGCCGGGGATTCGTAGAATTCCTAGGTGCCGGCCCCGGTGCGGGTAGGCTGATGAGGAGGGCAGTCGAGCATGGCTCGACGCTACAAAAGAAGAAGGGCCCCTTGCGGGGCCCTCTCTTATTTCTTTTCCAGTCGCGCGTTGCGCTGGCCGGTGCTGGCGGACTTTTCGCCGGCGAACGGGTTCAGCTTGCGGATCATCCACGGGTACTTCGGCCACTTGCCTTCCAGCCACGGGTGGTCCGGCTGGTTCAGCTGCAGGACGCGGCGGGCGTCGTCGGCCAGGGTCTTGTTGCCAAGGTGGGTGTAGGAATCGGCCAGGACGGCGACGGCGTCGTACTGGAACGCGCTCTGCGGGTAGGTTTCCAGCAGGTAGTTGGCGCGGCCGGCGGCGGAGACCCAGGCGCCGCGGCGCATGTAGTACAGGGCGTTGTCGAGCTCGTGCTGGGCGAACACGTCACGCAGCTCCAGCATGCGCTGGCGCGCATCGGCGGCATAGCGGCTGTTCGGGTAGCGGTCCACCACGATGTTGAAGTCCGAATACGCCTGGTGCGGCGTGGACAGATCGCGGCGGCTGGCATCCAGCGACCATACGCGACGCAGGAAAACCGTACTGCGGTTGGAGTTGGCCAGGCCGCGCAGGTAGTACAGGTACGCGATGTTGCGATGGGTCGGGTAGGTACGGATGAAGCGGTCGATGCTGGACACCGCGTCATCGTGCTTGCCGGCCTTGTACTGGGCGTAGGCGGTCTCGATCATCGCCTGCTCGGTGTACGGACCGTACGGATACTGGGCCACCAGGCGGCGGAAGCTGGCTTCGGCGCCGCTCCAGTTGCCACCCTGCATCAGCTTGTGGCTCTTCTCGTACAACTGTTCGACCGGCGTCCCTTCATCGGGGCGATCGCCCTTCTTGGCACCACGGTGGCAGCCGGTGGCGGCGATGACCAGCACCAGCAGCAGGGCGGTGAGGCGGACGGGCGCGGAGAGCATGGCGGAGCGTCGGATCATGGGGTCGAGGCGGGACGCGGCTGGAATACGAAGGGTCGATGATAGCCTAGTGTCCTGTCCAGCGACTGAAACCGGCCGCCGGGACCCCAAAATTTCAAAGAATGCCCCCTGCCATGTCTGAACAACCCTCTGAATCGGCCCGCCAGGCCATCGTCCCCGACACCGCTGCCGGCCGCCGTTTCGACGCCGTCGTGGCCGAACTGTTCCCCGAATACTCGCGGTCGCGCCTGACCGAGTGGATCAAGGCCGGCGAGGTCCTGCTGGACGGCGCCCAGGTGCGCCCGCGCGATCCGCTGCGCGGCGGCGAGGTGGTGACCCTCAACGTGGTGCTGGAAACCCAGACCGACGCGCAGCCGGAGGACATTCCGCTGGACGTGCTGTTCGAGGACGAGCACCTGCTGGTGATCAACAAGCCGGTGGGCCTGGTGGTGCACCCGGGCGCCGGCAACCACAGCGGCACCCTGGTCAACGCCCTGCTGTTCCGCGACCCGTCAGTGGCGGTACTGCCGCGCGCGGGCATCGTGCACCGCCTGGACAAGGACACCAGCGGCGTGATGGTGGTGGCCAAGACCCTGGAAGCGCAGACCGCGCTGGTCGAGCAGTTGGCAGCACGCGACGTGCACCGCCAGTACCTGGCCATCGTGATGGGCGCGCTGGTGGCCGGCGGTACCGCTGATGCCCCGATCGACCGCCACCCGCGCGACCGCCTGAAGATGGCCGTGCGCGAGGACGGCAAGGAAGCGATTACCCATTACCGCCTGCGCGAGCGCTTCCGTGCGCATACCGCGCTGGAGTGCCGCCTGGAAACCGGCCGTACCCACCAGATCCGCGTGCACATGGCGCATGTGCGCCATCCGATCATTGGCGACCCGTTGTACGGCGGTGCATTGAAGCTGCCCAAGGGCGCCAGCGACGAGCTGGTGGCCGCGCTGCGCGGCTTCAAGCGCCAGGCCCTGCACGCCGAGACGCTGGAGTTCACGCACCCGATCACCGGTGAGCCGGTGCGCAACACCGCGCCGGTGCCGGACGACATGCTGCACCTGATGAAGGTGCTGCGCGAAGACAGCGAAGCCTTCACCGCGCGCGAGCGGGACCGCTGGTGATGGCTGCCGCGCTGCCCTTGCTGCAGGCGGACTGGCCGGCGCCTCCGGGCATCCATGCGCTGACCACGCGCCGGCACGGTGCGGGCATTTCGCCGGCGCCGTTCGCGCAGTTCAACCTGGGCAACCGGCACGCGGCCGATGGTGATACCCCCGCCAACGTGGAGCACAACCGCCAGCTGCTGCAGCAGGAGTTGGCGCTGCCGTCGGCCCCGCACTGGCTGCGCCAGGTGCACAGCAGCACCGTGCTGCGCTTCAGCGCGCCGCCGGTGCCCGGCGCCAGCGAACCGGTGGCCGATGCCGCGGTGACCTCGGTGCCGGGCGTGGTGCTGGCGATCCTGACCGCCGACTGCCTGCCGGTGGTGTTCGCCGCCGCCGATGGCAGTGAGGTGGGCGCGGCCCACGCAGGCTGGCGTGGCCTGGCCGACGGCATGCTGGAGGCCACGGTGGCCGCCATGCAGACGCCGCCGGCGCAGCTGCGGGCCTGGCTGGGCCCGGCCGCCGGACCGGCCGACTACGAGATCGGCGAGGAGGTCTATCACGCCTTCGTCGGCCATGATCCGGCCGCCGAGGCGGCGTTCGTGGCCACCCGCGCAGGCCACTGGAAGGTGGACCTGTTCGCGCTGGCGCGGCAGCGTCTGCAGGCGGCGGGGATGGACCCGGCGCAGGTGTATGGCGGCACGGTGTCGACCATGGCAGATCCTGACCTGTATTCGCACCGGCGCGACCGTCGTACCGGGCGCATGGCGACGCTGGCCTGGATCGCGCCCTGACTCCGCCGCTGTTCGCGCGCGTGCTGGGGCCGGCCTTTGCCACCCTGGCCGCGCCGGTGCAGGCGCTGCATGCCGCACCACTGCCGTGCCGCTACGTGGGGCAGGCACGGATCGAGCGGGGACGGCACTGGCTGGTGCCGCTGCTGGCTGCGTTGGCGCGGTTGCCAAAGGACGGAGACGCGCTGCCGACCGAAGTGGCGTTCAGAGCACACGGGCAGGGCGAGCAGTGGGCGCGGCGTTTTGGCCGCGGGCCGATGGTGTCGCGGCTGTGGGCGCATGAGGGGTACCTGCGCGAGCAGTTGGGCGCGGTGCGCTTCGAATTTGATCTGCAGGCCCGCGAGGGTGGCATCGACTGGTCGGTGCGGCGGGTCTGGGCGTTCGGGCTGCTGCCGCTGCCGAGGCGCTGGTTTGGTGGCGTGCGTTGCCGCGAAGCCTGGCAGGGTGAGCGTTACACTTTCCTGGTCGATGTGACGCTGCCCTGGGTGGGAGCCCTGATCCGCTATGAAGGCTGGCTCGAACCGCAGTGAGGTTTCCACCGAGACCGGCAGCGCGGTGATCGTATTCGATGGCGTATGCGCGCTGTGCAACCGCTGGGTGCGCTTCCTGCTGCGCTTCGACCGCAGGGGGCGCTATCGCTTTGCGGCGATGCAGGGCGCGCAGGGCAGCGCGATGCTGCGCGCGCATGGGCTGGACCCGCAGGACCCGATGTCGTTCCTGCTGCTGGACGCGCAGGGCGCCTGGACCGATACCGATGCGATCCTGCGCGTGCTGGCGGGGCTGGGCGGCGCCTGGCGTTTGAGCGGCGTGCTGCGGGCAGTGCCGCGCGGCTGGCGTGATGCCGCGTATCGCGCGCTGGCGCGCAACCGTTACCGCTGGTTCGGGCGGCATGACGCCTGTTACCTGCCCGCACCGGAGCAGGCCGCGCGGTTCCTGGATTGAAGAAAAAAGGGGACGGAGGGGATTAAGTCGTTTGTGCACAAACGACTTAATCCCCTCCGTCCCCTTTTTCCCTCAGCCTTCCAGCGCGTCCAGATAGCTGCGGCGCCAGTGGTTGATGTCGTAGGTGCGCAGGTGATCCATCATCGCGTGCCAGCGCTCCTTGCGCCTGCTCAGCGACATCGTCGCTGCCGTGGCGATGGCGTCGGCCACGCCGTCCAGATCATGTGGGTTCACCAGCAGCGCCTGCTTCAGTTCGTCGGCAGCGCCAGCCAGCAGTGACAGCACCAGCACGCCGGGATCCTCCGGGTCCTGCGACGCCACGTATTCCTTGGCGACCAGGTTCATGCCATCGCGCAGCGGCGTGACCAGGCCGACCGCCGCCGCCCGGTAGAAGCCGGTGAGGGTGGCGTGGGTGAAGTTCTGGTTGACGTAGCGCAGCGGTGTCCAGTCGGGTTCGGCGTGGCCACCGTTGATGTGGCCGGCGATCTGTTCCAGCTGGCTGCGCAGCTGCCGGTACTCGGTGACGTCGCCGCGCGAGACCGGCGCGATCTGCAGGTAGGTCAGCGAGCCGCGCTGGTCGGGGTGGCGCTCAAGATAGCGCTCGAAGCCGAGGAAGCGCTCGGGCAGGCCCTTGGAATAATCCAGGCGGTCGACGCCGATCGCCAGCTGGCGGTCACGCAGGCTGTTGCGCAGGTTCTTCACCGCAGCCTTGGTCGCGGCGGTGCCGGCCTGGCGTGCGATCAGCTCGGTGTCGATGCCGATCGGGAAGGCAGCGGCACGGAAGCGGCGCCCGCCCGGTGCTTCCAGCTCGCCGTTGTCGAGTACGCGACCGCCACCGAACAGGCGCAGGTAAGTCTGGAAGCGATCGGCGTCGCGTTGGGTCTGGAAGCCGACCAGATCGTAGGCATACAGCGCAGAGAACAGCCGCAGGTGGTCGGGCATCGCCTGCAGCAGGTCGGCCGACGGCATCGGGATGTGCAGGAAGAAGCCGATGCGGCAGCCGATGCCACGCTCGCGCAGCAGTGCACCCAGCGGGATCAGGTGGTAGTCGTGGATCCAGACGATGTCGTCCTCGCGCAGCAGCGGCGCGAGCTTGTCGGCGAACAGCGCGTTGACCTTATGGTAGGTCTCGCGGGTGCCACGGTCGTAGTCGACCAGATCAAGACGGAAATGCAGCAGCGGCCACAAGGTGCGGTTGGCGAAGCCGTTGTAGTAGCCATCCACCTCGCGCTTGCTCAGGTCAAGGGTGACGAATTCGATGTCACCGTCCTTCTGCGTGTGCAGCGTGCCGCTGCCATCACGCACGCTCTTGCCACTCCAGCCGAACCACATGCCGCCGCGTTCCTTCAGCGCGGCCAGCAGGCCCACCGCCAGGCCACCGGCACGGTTCTCGCCCGGCACCGCCACGCGGTTTGAAACCACCACCAGACGGCTCACGATGCCTCCTGCCAGGACCGCGACAGGCGCATCGCGGCGGTGATCAGGCCGACGTGCGAATAGGTCTGCGGGAAATTGCCCCAGGCCTCGCCGCTGTCGAAGGCCAGATCCTCCGACAGCAGGCCCAGGTGGTTGCGCTGCTTCAGCAGCAGCTCGAACATCTCGCGTGCTTCGTCCATGCGCCCGATCGCCGCCAGCGCATCGATGTACCAGAAGGTGCAGATGGTGAAGCTGGTTTCCGGCTCGCCGAAGTCATCCGGCGCGACATAGCGGTACAGCGAATTGCCATGCTTGAGGTCGCGGCCGATGGCGTCGACGGTGGCAATGAAGCGCGCATCCAGCGCGTCGATGAAGCCGATGTCGGCCAACAGCAGCAGCGAGGCATCCAGCCGGTGGCCACCGAAGGTATCGGTGAAGTGGCCCAGCTCCTCGTTCCAGGATTCGGCCATGATGCGGGCGTGGATGGTGTCGGCGCGCTCGCGCCAGTAGCGTGCGCGGTCATCGCGCTTCAGGCGCACGGCGATCTTGCACAGGCGGTCGCACGCCGCCCAGCACATCGCGCTGGTGTAGGTGTGCACTTCGGTGCGGCCGCGGAACTCCCACAGGCCCGCATCGGGTACGTCGTGCAGGGCGAACGCCTGTTCGCCCAAGGGTTCCAGGCGGGCGAAGGTGTGCGCATCACCCGGGTCCTGCAAGCGCCGGTCGAAGAACAGCTGCGTGGAGGCCAGCACCACGCTGCCGTAGACATCGTGCTGGCGCTGCACCCAGGCCAGATTGCCGCGGCGCACCGGGCCCATGCCGCGGTAGCCGGACAGGCTGGGCACTTCGTCTTCGTCCAGCTTGGCTTCGAAGCCGATGCCATACAGCGGCTGCAGGGTGCCGTCGGTGGTGGCCAGGTTGAAGATGTAGCCGAGGAACTGTTCCATCGTGCGCGTCGCGCCGAGGCGGTTCAGTGCACGCACCACGAACGCCGCATCACGCAGCCAGCAGTAACGGTAGTCCCAGTTGCGCACGCTGCCGGGGGCTTCCGGAATGGAGGTGGTCATCGCCGCGATGATCGCGCCGCTGTCCTCGTACTGGCACAGTTTCAGCGTGATCGCGCTGCGGATCACCGCGTCCTGCCATTCCAGCGGAATGGACAGGTAGCGCACCCATTCGCGCCAGTAGTCGCGGGTGCGCTGGAAGGCTTCCTGCACATAGCCGCTGATCGAACGGTTGAGCGATTCATCCACGCCCAGGATCAGGTGGATGGGATGGTTGAGCACGAACGGCAGGCCGTCGCGCACGAAGCGCACCGGCACGTCGGTGGTCAACCGCAGCACGTGCTCGGGCAGGATCCAGCGCACGTGGTTGCTGCCCCAGGTGGACTCCGGCACGCGTGCGCCCCAGTCCGCCAGCGGTCGCGCACGCACGGTGATGCGCGGGCTGCCGGCCAGCGGACGCACCTGGCGGATCAGGCTGACCGGTCGGTAGAAGCGGTCGTTCTGGCGCCAGCGCGGGGCGAAATCGAGGATTTCCAGTTCGCCACCGTGCGCGTCGCGCAGGACGGTGCGCAGGATCGCGGTGTTGGTCAGGTATTCCTGCTCGCTGCTCGCGAAGTCCTCCAGCTCGATGGCGAAGTCGCCACCGGTCTGCTGGTTGGGACCGAGCAGGGCACAGAAGGTGGGGTCGCCGTCGAAGGTGGGCAGGCAGCTCCAGACAACGCGGGCACGTTTGTCGACCAGGGCGCCGAAGCTGCCGTTGCCGACCACGCCCAGATCAAGATCGGGTTGGGTCATCACGCGGTACATCTCGGTTGCGGCCGTGGGGTGGCCGGGTCAATAGGCATTCTCACGCAGCCAGGCGTGCACGCTGCGTATGTCGGGCAGTGCGAACACCGCCTTGCTGGGTTCCCGCTCGCCCACCAGCACGCTCCAGCCATGCTGGACGTTGGCGGCGTCGAAGCCGAATTCATCGGTGAGGTCATCACCGATGAACACCGGCAGGCGGCCGCGGAACGGCAGGTACTGCATCATCCGGCGCACGGCACGGCCCTTGTCGGTGCCGACGGGCACGAACTCGACCACATGGTCGCCCGGTTGCAGGCGGTAGCTGGCACGACCACGCACGTGGCGGTCTGCGAAGGCGCGGACATCGCTGGCGGCATGCGGCGCGCCGCGCCAGTGCAGGGCCAGGCCGACGCCCTTGTCTTCCACCAGCACGCCGGGATGGCCGTGGGCGAAGCGCATCGCCTGCTGGTGCAGTGCGTGCAGCCATTCGGCGGTGTCGTCGTCGTGTTCGTCGCGCAGCACACGACCATCCTGGCCACGCAGCTCATGGCCGTGCAGGCCGGCGGCAGGCAGTTGCAGGGGAGCGAACAGTTGATCCAGCTGTTCAAGCGGGCGACCACTGACCAGTGCCACGGCACCTTCCAGGCGGTCGCTGATGCGGCCGATGGCTTCACGCACATCTGGCAGCAGCTGCACGGCATCCGGGCGTGCAGCGAATTCGATCAGGGTGCCATCTACATCAAGGAACAACGCGCAGGCATCGTCCAGCAATGGAGGTGGCGGACGCAGGGGGAGCGGTTCAGCCATGACGCCCAGCTTGCCAGCGTGGGCGTGTACGTGGGGTCGAGGGCAGGCTACGGCCTTGCTGCGGTGGGTGCCGACCGTTGGTCGGCACAAAGGGTCAGCCTGCATTGAACCCGGGCAGTGCGGACCAACGGTCCGCACCCACCGAGAGCGATCACTTCCGGTGGGTGCCGACCGTTGGTCGGCACAAAGGGTCAGCCTGCATTGAACCCAGACAGTGCGGACCAACGGTCCGCACCCACCGAGAGCGATCACTTCCGGTGGGTGCCAACCGTTGGTTGGCACAAAGGGTCAGCCTGCATTGAACCCAGGCAGTGCGGACCAACGGTCCGCACCCACCCAAGGCAATTACACCCAGAGCAATCAGAAGGTATAGCGGACGCGGCCGTAGTAGTACGCACCGTTGCTGCCGATCGGGGACAGCACGTCGTACGGCAGGTTGCCGAAGTAGTGGATATCGCTGTTGGATCGATCCGGGTAGTTGTCGGTCAGGTTCTGGCCGCCGATGGCCACGCTCCACTGCGGGGTGATGCGGTACTCGACTTCGGCATCCAGCTGCCACTCGGCCTGGTAGGTCTGGCGCGGGATGTAGCCGTCACCGAAGTTGAACACGCGGGTGGCGCTGCCGTAGCGGTTCACGCGGCTGCTCAGCGACCAGTGGTCGTTGCTCCAGGCTGCCGAGAAACTACCGCGCGTGCGCGGCGTGGCGTCGGTGAGCGTGTTGGTCTCTTCGATGCCGAACAGCACGTAGTCCGGGTTCAGTGCCCGCAGCTGCGCGGGCGTGGCCAGCACGTTCTTCAGCGTGGTCTTGGTGTAGGCGTAGGTGCCGGTCAGCAGCAGCTGGCCATCGCCCAGCGACTGGCGCCAGTTGCTCACCAGTTCGGCGCCGCGGGTGCGGGTGTCGGCGGCGTTGACGAAGAAGCTGGCGCTCTGCAGGCCACTGACGCCGTAGTTGGCGGCCACATAGTCGGTCAGTGCGTCGCCAGTGATGCTCTCCGACAGCGCGATGCGGTCGTCGATGTCGATCTGGAAGAAGTCCAGCGACAGGTCGAAATGCTCGCCGATGCGGCTGGTGAAGCCCAGCGAGGTGTTGATCGATTTTTCCGGCTTCAGGTTCTGCGCACCCAGGCCGCGCGCGATCGGATTGTTGACCGACAACAAGCGGCCCTGCACCAGCTGACCGCCAGCGTTGTAGCCGGTGGAGGTGGACTCGTAGCCGATCTGCGCCAGCGACGGCGCACGGAAGTTGTTGGAGATGGCGCCACGCAACGCGAACGCCGGGGTGAATTCGTAGCGCAGGCCGAGCTTGCCGGTCAGTTCACCGCCGAAATCGTCGTTGTGCTCGTAGCGCGCGGCCAGATCGGTGGAGAACTTCTCGCCGAACTGGCTGGACAGGCTGGCATAGGCGCTGGCGACATCGCGCGACAGGCGCGCCGCATCCTGCGGGGTCAGGCCGCCACCGGCCTGCGAACCGGTCGGGCGGTCGGTGTACGGGCCGGCCGCATAGCTGGCCGGGTCGCCGGGACGGGTCTGGTAGCGCTCATGGCGCGCTTCCACGCCCAGTCCCAGGGTGTGGCTGATGCTCTCGCTCTGGGTGAACACGCGACTCAGATCGAGGTTGCCCACGGTCTGCGCGTATTCGTAGTCAGCGGTCTTGAAACGGGTCGGGCTGGTCGGGCCCAGCGAGGCGTTGAGCGAGTCGCGCAGGCGGTAGGTGAAGTCGTTCTGCCCGTAATCCAGGCTGCCGTCGTAGCTCCATTCGCCCCACTGCCCACGCACGCCGGCCACGGCCTGCACGTCGCGGTTCTCGCCTTCGGAGATCGGCCGGTAACCGTTCGGATAGATCTCCTTCCAGTTGGCATCGCCATCGGGGTAGCGGAAGTAGTTCGCGCCTTCTGTATCCCGCTGGTTGAAGGTACCGAATGCGTAGAACGTCGAGGTCTGGCCCACCGGGATCTCGGTGTTCAGCCACAGATTGATGTCCTTGCTCTTGCCATCGCCCAGCACGTAGTTGCGCTTGCCCTGCAGCGCCAGGTTGCCCGGGGTCTGGTCCCACGGCGGAATCTGGTCGAAGCCGGCGCGGTTGGTGCCGTTGCGGTGCTTGTATTCCAGGCCGAAGCGCAGGAAGCCACCGTCTTCGCCCAGCGAGGTGCCGACCTTGGCGCTGATGTTGCCGGTCTGGCCGTCGGTGAGGGTGCGACCGATCGGCTTGAGGTCGGTGTGGTTGGCACCGTAGCTGGCCTCGATCTCGCCACCGTCGCCGCCGTTGTCGAGGATCACGTTGATCACACCGGCCACCGCATCCGAGCCGTACAGCGCGCCGGCACCATCGCGCAGCACTTCGATGCGCTTGATCGCACTGACCGGAATCGAGTTGAAGTCGACCGGGGTGGTGCCCTTGCCGATCTTGCTGTCGGTGTTGACCAGCGCGGTGTGGTGGCGGCGCTTGCCATTGACCAGCACCAGCACCTGGTCCGGCGACAGGCCACGCAGCTGCGCGGCACGCACATGGTCGGCGCCACCGGAGTTGGACTGGCGCGGGAAGTTGAACGATGGCAGCAGCGCCTGCAGCGCGCTGCCCAGCTCACCGTTGACCACGCCGGCCTTGCGGATGTCCTCAGCGGTGAGCACGTCTACTGGCGAGGTGGATTCGAGCACGGTGCGGTCGGCGGCACGGGTGCCGGTGACGATCACCGTGTCCAGGTTGGTGGCGTCCTGGGCCAGGGCCGGGAGGGCGGCGGAGGAAAGCGCGAGGGCGATGGCGAGGCCGAGCGGCGACGCGGGCAGGCGGACGGACATGGGGACTCCAGCAACAACGACGACGGGGAAGGGGGAGATAGTTTCACTTACATCCATCCGGATGAAGCGATATATTATCTTCGCGTGATGACCGGTGCCGATGCAAGCCCCTGCCGGTCCGGCATGAGCTGATGCCCGGTTGGCATCAGCACGCCGGGCCGGTGGCGCTGTACGCTGCCGGCTCGCCTTGTCCCCCTTCCCCGGAGCTGTACCGATGAAACACCTTGGCCTCGTCTTCGCCGTGCTGCTGGCCACCAGCGGCTGTGCCAGCCTCTCTTCGCAGGCGCCCAGTGCCTATGCCACGGCCACTACCGCCGAACTGAAGGGCGATGCCGCACGCCCGTCCGCCGGCCATGGCTGGGTGCGCAGCGAGCTGTACTTCGGCGTGGGCGAGGAGCAGGGCGCCGGCAACCGCCCGCAGGCCGACACCATCAGCGAGGCGCAGTGGCGCACGTTCCTGGACAAGGAGGTGACCCCGCGCTTCCCGGATGGCCTGACCGTGTTCGATGCCTACGGCCAGTGGCTGTTCCGCGGTGATGCCGCGCCCAACCGCCTGCGCACCAAGGTGCTGGTGGTGCTGCACGAGGACACCCCGCAGCGCCGCGCCGATATCGAAGCGATCCGCCTGGCGTGGAAGCAGCAGACCCAGCATCAATCGGTGCTGTGGTCGCGGCAGCCGGTCGAGGTATCGTTCTGAGTTGAAGGCGCCACCGCGGTGCCGCAGGGACCGATGATGAAACACAGGGAATGCGTGCTGGGCCTGGTGCTGGCGGGATTGCTGGCACCGTCGGCGCAGGCCAGTGGCGACGACGTCGAAACACTGCGGTTCCAGGTGGCCGCGCACGTGCAGGCGCACGCCGATCCCCAGCAGGATGGCAGCATCGCCGTGCAGCTGTCGCCGTCGGGAAAGCGCCAGACGCTGGCGGGCGCGGCCGATGCCGACGGCAATTCGCGCTGGGGTCTGGAGGACGTCGATTTCGATGGCTACCCGGAACTGATTGCGCGTGCATCGGTGGGCATGGTCAACGAAGCGGTGACGGTGTATCGCTTCGATCCGGCCAGTGCCGGGTTCCGAGCGCTGCAGGCCGACACCCACGGCAAGGACAGTTGCGGTGACCTGATGGGGCTGAATGTCGACCGTCCGAGCCGGACCTTGACCAGCAACTGCCGCAGCGGCCCGATGTGGTACACCGACCAGTATCGGTTTGATGGCGCGAAACTCTATCTGTACCGCGCCGAGAGCGTGCTGATGCTGGGCGATACGTTGAACGCCGCGCTGCACTGGGAACAGACCGACGAGCAGGGCCCGTTGGCGGTCTGGCGCACCTATGACCCCGCCGGTCGTGTGCTGGAGAGCGCCATTGCCGATGGCCTGGGTGCACCACCGGATGGGCCGTTGCGTGGTCAGCAGGCCACCGTGGTACCTGCGCGCCTGTTCCTGTTCGACCGGCCCGGTGCGTCCAGCACCAAGCGTTACCTCGTGCAGGGCGATCGCGTGGAACTTCTGGATGAACAGGACGGCTGGGTGAAGCTGCGCTACCGCAACCCGAAGCACGTCGCGGTGGAAGGCTGGATCAACGTCAACGACTGAAAAAAGGGGACGGAGGGAATTAAGTCGTTTGTGGCACATACGACTTAATTCCCTCCGTCCCCTTTTTTTGCGGAGGCATCACTTCTACGGGTCTAGCCTCGGACGTTCCCCCGTTCGAGGATGTATCCGATGAGCAAGCGCGTGGCCGAAATCGTGGTGGACGCCCTGCAGCAGGCCGGTGTCCGCCGTTGCTACGGCATCGTGGGCGATACGCTCAACCATGTGACCGATGCGATGCATGGTAGTGACATTGCCTGGGTGCACGTGCGGCATGAGGAAGTAGCAGCCTTTGCCGCCGGCGCCGATTCGCTGGTCAGCGGCGAGCTGACCGCCTGCGCCGGCTCCTGCGGCCCCGGCAGCCTGCATTTCATCAACGGCGTGTTCGAGAGCAACCGCAACCGCGCGCCGATGGTGCTGATCGCCAGCCAGGTGGTGACCAGCGAGCTGGGCATGGAATTCCCGCAGGAAGTGGACTTCAAGGCGGTGTACGCCAGTTGTTCGGTGTTCTGCGAGCAGGTGCACAGCGCCGAACAGGCACGCCGCGTGGTCACGCTGGCCTGCCAGGCCGCGATCAGCCGCCGCGGCGTGGCGGTGGTGATCCTGCCAGCCGACATCAGCCAGGCCGAGGTGAAGCACGATGTGCCGTTCTCGGTGCACTACACCCAGCCGGTACTGCGCCCCTCCGACGCCGAACTGCAGCGCATCGCTGAGCTGCTGGGGCAGGGCAAGCGCATCGGCGTCTACGCGGGTGCCGGTTGCCAGGGCGCACACGCGCAGCTGCTGGAACTGGCCCGGCGCCTGCAGGCACCGATCGCGCACACCTCGCGCGCCAAGGACTTTGTCGAGCCGGACAACCCGTACAACATGGGCATGACCGGCATCTTCGGCATCGAATCCGGCTTCCACACACTGATGGCGTGCGACACGCTGCTGCTGCTCGGCGCCGATTTCGCCTGGGGCCAGTTCTACCCCGACAAGGCCACGATCATCCAGGTCGACCGCGATGGCAGCCACCTCGGCCGCCGCCACCCGGTGAACCTGGGTGTGGTGGGCGATATCGCGCCGACGCTGGATGCGCTGCTGCCGATGCTGCCGCCGCGCGAGGACAGCAGTTTCCTGGACGAGTGCATCGAGCGTCGCGACAAGGCGCTGAAGAAGCGCGAACAGGAAGAACAGCCGGGTGAAGGCGAGCTGATCCACCCGCAGCACCTGACCGCGTTGCTGTCGAAGTATGCGACCGACGATGCGCTGTTCACCGCCGACGGCGGCTCGCCGATGGTCTGGGTGCTGCGGCATATCCGGGTGAATGGCCGCCGCCGCACGCTGACCAGCTTGCTGCACGGCACGATGGCCAACGCGATGCCGCAGGCGCTGGGCCTGCAGAAGGCGTTCCCAGGCCGCCAGGTGATATCGCTGTCCGGCGACGGAGGCCTGGCAATGCTGCTGGGCGACCTGCTGACGGCAGTGCAGGAAAACCTGCCGATCAAGGTGGTGGTGTACAACAACAGCTCGCTGAACTTCGTCGAGCTGGAGCAGAAGGTGGAAGGGCTTCTGGACAACTACACCGATCTGAAGAACCCGGATTTCGGGCGCCTGGCCGAGGTGATCGGCTTCCACGGCCGCACGGTGACCCGTAGTGAGGATCTGGAGGAAGCGGTGCAGGATTTCCTGTCGCAGCGCGGCCCGGCACTGCTGGACGTGCACACCAGCCGCGCAGAGTTGGTGATGCCGCCGCAGATCGAGGCCAAGCAGGTCGCCGGCACGGCGCTGTACGCGGCCAAGGCGGTGTTGAATGGCCGCTTCGACGACGTGAAGCATCTGCTGGTGGACAATTTCCTGAAGAAGTAGGGGGGAGTCGATGCAGGGCTGCGCCCTGCACCCGCCGAAACCACCGCAACCGCCGAAGCAAGGTCAAAAGCAGGTTTGCCGTGAGTAGGCGGGGTGGGTCCGGTTGCGGGGGACGCTGCAAGTACGTCCATGTAAGCTCGGTCGCCGCATCCATGCGGCTCACGCCCCCGCAACCGGACCCACCCCGCCTTCGACAGCTTCCTGCAATCTGCCGGAACGGGATATTGCACTGGTGGGTGTCGACCTTGGTCGACACGGTGGATCCACGCCATGCGTGGATGAACGAAAGAATGATCGGAATGATCTTCTGTAGAGCCGAGCCATGCTCAGCTGAGAGGCTTCGCGTACAGCAGCCGAGCATGGGCTCGGCTCTACAAAGAGAGCCTGCCTTTGCTTTTGATCTTTTGATTCTTTTCCGTGGCTGGCACGCGCAGGAAACTGTCAGGGGCCGGGCGGGTAGGCTGTGCAGGGGCGTGAGCCGCATGGATGCGGCGACCGAGCTTACAGGGACGTACTTGCAGCGACCCCTGCGCAGCCTACCCGCCCGGCCCACCCGCTGAGGTCCGCTGTCCGCGACCAACCCAGCCACGAGGGGCCCCGCCGTTGGCTGGAACCCATCATTCCACGACGGAATTGGCGCGCCGGCCCCGCTGGGCCTACCATCGGCGGTCCCCACCCCCACCGCCCCTTCCATGTCCGCTCCCGCTTCCGCCGCACCGCGTCGCTGGTTCGTCGCCGGTGACTTCAACGGTTTCTTCGGCCTGGTCGTCGACAACCTCTCCATCCTCGGCTTCATCGCCATGGCCCTGGTCGGGATCTTCCAGTTCCCCGCCGACGTGGTGTTCGGCCGCATGTTCCCCGGCACGGCCTTCGGCGTGCTGGTCGGCAACCTGCTGTACACCCTGATGGCGCGCCGGCTGGCCGCACGTACCGGCCGCGACGATGTCACCGCCATGCCGCTGGGCCTGGATGCGCCGACCAGCATCGGCATGGCGCTGCTGGTGCTCGGCCCGGCCTTCCTCGCCTTCAAGCAGCAGGGCATGGACCCGCACGCGGCGGGCATCGCCACCTGGCAGCTGGGCATGGCCGCGCTGGTCATCATGGGCGTGCTCAAGTTCGTGCTGTCGTTCTTCGGCGAAGCGGTCACCCGCGCGCTGCCACGTGCGGCGCTGCTGGGCTCCATTGCCGGCATCGCGCTGGTGCTGATGGGCCTGCTGCCGCTGCTGGAAACGCTACGCTCGCCGCTGGTCGGCTTCACCACGCTGGGCCTGCTGCTGTATGTGCTGATCGCCAAGGGCAGGCTGCCGGTGCGTGGCCCGGGCGTGCTGCTGGCCTTCGTGTTCGGCACCGTGCTGTATTATGGCCTCGGCGTGGCCGGGCTGGGTGCACCGGGCTTCCATGTGCCGGAATGGGTGCCGCCGCAGGTGGTGCTGCCGCTGCCGACGCTGGGCTTCCTTGAGGGCCTGCCCACCGCGATGACCTACCTGCCGCTGCTGCTGCCGTTCGGCCTGCTGATGGTGGTCGGTGGCATCAATGTGTCCGAGAGCGCACGTGCGGCCGGTGATGACTACCGCACCCGCGACATCCTGCTGGTGGAAGCGGTGGCGACGCTGGTGGCCGGTGTCTGCGGCGGCGTTGCGCAGACCACGCCGTACATCGGCCAGCCGGCCTACAAGCACATGGGCGCACGCAGCGGCTACACGCTGCTGACCGGCCTGTTCGTCGGCATCGGCGGCATGCTCGGCATCATCTCTGGGCTGGTGCAGTGGCTGCCGCTGGCGGTGCTGGCACCGATCATCGTGTACGTGGCCATCGACATCACCACCCAGGCCTTCCAGGCCACGCCACGTCACCACACCGGCGCGATGGTGTTCGGTTTCCTGCCGTCCGTGGCCTACCTGCTGGCGATCAAGGCGCCGGGCTGGATTGCCCCGGACCAGCTGCCGCAGCTGCTGACCAAGCTCGACGGCCACGGCCTGCCCGAGCTGGCGGTGATCTTCACCCTTGGCAACGGCTTCATCATCACCTCGATGCTGTGGATCTCGGCGGTGGCGGCGATGGTCGATGGACGCCTGCGCCGCGCCTGTGGCTTCCTGCTGGTGGCGGCGGTGCTGACCCTGTTCGGCCTGATCCACTCGGTGGACCCGCGCGGCGGCATCTACCTGCCGTGGGATCTGGAAGGCCTGGCGCGCATCATCAGCTGGCAGTTCGCGGGCGCCTATGTGGCACTGGCGGTGCTGCTGGGGTTGTTGTCGCTGCAGAAGCAGGCGGTGAAGCCGCTGGGTGACGGCACCGATCATTGACCGGGGACGCTGGGCATGGCCCGGCGCTACCGATCTCTTTCCGCCTCGGGATGTTGTAGAGCCGAGCCTGCGCTCGGCTGCTCTGAGCCGAGCATGGCTCGGCTCTACAACAGGACTTGCAGGCGGCGGTATCAGCGCGCTCCATCCAGCTCGGGGTAGTGGCGGAAGATGCCTTGGGTGTTGAACGCCAGCCGCCGTTCCGAGCGCAGGTAGGCGGCGATGTTCGGCCGCTTCGCCACCCGCTCCTGCAGCGCACGCAGCAGGGGCAGGGTCGGCGCCAGTGCCTGCATGCGGCGCGGGAACATGTAGTCCAGCCCGCTCAGCAGCTGGAACAGCGACAGATCCACATAGGAATGCTCGCGCAATGCATGTCGGCCTCCGTTGGCGGCCAGCACCTGTTCGAAGTAACCAAGGAACTTCGGCAACCGTTCGCCGCGCAGCGACGTGGCCCGGGCCTTGGCTTCGGTCTTCTGCTCTTCGTAGTACTTCGATGCGGCGATCGGATGGTGGGTGTCATGTACCTCTGCCACCAGGTCGGCGATGGTCAGCTGCAACTGCAGTGCCTGCATCCGCCGCGAGGCCGCTTGCGGCACCAGGTCCAACGTCGGGCCGAGAAAATCCAGGATGGCCGCGACCTGCGCGATGACTTGTCGCCCGGCCTTCAGGAACGGCGGTGCGAAGGGCTGCGCACCTTCGCTGCCACCGTCGAGGAACGGCTGCATCACTGCATCGCCGTGCACCCGCGCCATGTCGATGTAATCGGCGCCGGCATCTTCCAGCGCCAGGCGCACGAACTCGCCACGGCCCTGGATGCCAGTCCAGTAATACAGCGCGTACTGCATGGCAGTGCCTCCACAGGACAAGACCCGCAGCGTCGCGCGTGGCGTGCAAAGCAGGCGTGAGCGCGGCTCTGCTGCAGGCCCGAACCCGAACGGCAGCGGAACAGGTGGGGAACCCGCTGGAATCGGTGGGGTCACACCTTCTCCATGCGTGTGAAACGAGGTGCTGCATCATGCAGAGTGGAAAGGCGGTATGGCCCTGGGTGTTGGGTGTGGTGGTGATCGGTGGCGCGGGCGGTTGGTTGTTCCGCGATCAGCTGAAGAGCCTGGCAGACGGTGTCTCGGTGCCGGTGCAATCAACCCCTGCCAGTACCAGCACACCGCCACAACCGCAGGCGGCCGCAGAACCCGCGCCAGCGCCGCCGCCGATCAAGCATCCGCTGGACGCCGAAGCCGCCGCCGATCCGGCGCTGCCGAAGCTGGCGGACAGCGATGCCGCTGCCTGGGGCGCACTGAGCCAGCTGTTCCAGGGCGAGGGCCCGCTGACCCTGTTGCTGCGCGATCACCTGATCCAGCGCCTGGTCACTCAGGTCGACAACCTGGACAAGCCCAGTGTGCCGCCCACTGCGCTGGCCGCACGGCCGCTGCCGGGCAGTCTGCAGGTCGAGCCCGCTGAGGGCGGCGGGCGGATCGCTGCCAGCAACGGGGCACGCTATGCGCCCTATGTGCAGGCATTCACCGTGCTGGACCCGGCGGCGACGGCTACCGCCTACAAGCGCTTCTATCCGCTGATCCAGCAGGCCTATGTTGACCTTGGCCGGCCGGAGGGCTATTTCAACGACCGCCTGGTCGCGATGATCGATCACCTGCTGGAGACCCCGGAACTGACCCAGGCGCCGCTGGTGCAGCGCGATGAGCGCGGCCGTTACCGCTTCGTCGATCCCACCCTGCAGTCGCGCTCGATCGGCCAGAAGGCGCTGCTGCGAATGGATCCGGCGCAGGCGCGGGCAGTCAAGCAGCAGCTGCGGGCGATCCGCACCGCGATCACCCGCTGAACCCGTCCACCGCGCGGAACTGATCCGGATCAACGCGCCGACCACACCCACTCCGGCATGCTGGCCGCAGGCTGACTGGCCTCGGGGTGCAGTCGCAGTCACCCTTGAAACGGGGTGGGGCAACCGCATCTTTCCAGCATCGCCGGCGCGGGCCGGCCCTGATGACCGATGAGGATTCGCAATGCGGATGGACAAGCTCACCTCGCGTTTCCAGCAGGCGCTGGCAGACGCACAGTCGCTGGCCGTGGGCCGTGACAACAGCATCATTGAACCGGTTCACCTGTTCAGCGCGCTGCTGGACCAGCAGGGCGGCAGCACGCGCCCGTTGCTGGCCCAGGCCGGGGTGAACGTGCCGGTGCTGCGCGAGCGCCTGACCGAGGCGCTGGATGCGCTGCCCAAGGTGTCCGGCCAGGCCGGCAACGTTTCGATGGGTAATGACCTCGGCCGCCTGCTCAATCACACTGACAAGCTGGCTCAGCAGAATGGGGATGCCTTCATTGCCAGCGAGTGGTTCGTGCTGGCCGCGCTGGAAGACAACGGCACGCTGGGCATGGCGCTGCGCGCCGCCGGTGCCGACAAGACCCGCCTGCAGGCGGCCATCGACAAGCTGCGCGGCGGCGAGAACGTGCAGTCGGAGAACGCCGAGGAGCAGCGGCAGGCGCTGGAGAAGTACACCATCGACCTGACCGCGCGTGCCGAGAGCGGCAAGCTCGACCCGGTGATCGGCCGTGACGAGGAGATCCGTCGCACCATCCAGGTGCTGCAGCGCCGGACCAAGAACAATCCGGTGCTGATCGGCGAACCCGGCGTGGGCAAGACCGCGATCGTGGAAGGCCTGGCCCAGCGCATCATCAACGACGAAGTGCCCGAGGGCCTGCGCGGCAAGCGCGTGCTGTCGCTGGACATGGGCGCGCTGATTGCCGGCGCCAAGTTCCGCGGTGAATTCGAGGAGCGCCTGAAGGGCGTGCTCAACGACCTGGCCAAGAACGAAGGGCAGATCATCCTGTTCATCGACGAGCTGCACACCATGGTCGGCGCCGGCAAGGCTGATGGCGCGATGGATGCCGGCAACATGCTGAAGCCGGCGCTGGCACGCGGCGAGCTGCACTGCATCGGCGCCACCACGCTGGACGAATACCGCAAGTACATCGAGAAGGACGCTGCGCTGGAGCGCCGCTTCCAGAAGGTGTTCGTCGGCGAACCCACGGTGGAGGACACCATCGCGATCCTGCGCGGGCTGAAGGAAAAGTACGCCGTGCACCACGGTGTGGAAATCACCGACCCGGCCATCGTGGCGGCGGCCACGTTGTCCAACCGCTACATCACTGACCGCCAGCTGCCGGACAAGGCCATCGACCTGATGGACGAGGCGGCCTCGCGCCTGCGCATGGAGATCGACTCCAAGCCGGAGGAACTGGACCGCCTGGAACGCCGGGTGATCCAGCTTAAGATCCAGCGCGAGATGTTGAAGAAGGAAAAGGACGAGGCCTCGCGGCAGCGCCTGGCCGATCTGGAGAACGACATCGATGCGCTGGAGCGCGAGTTCTCCGATCTCAATGAAATCTGGAAGTCGGAGAAGGCCGCGCTGCAGGGCGCAACCAAGATCAAGGAACAGGTCGAGCAGGCCAAGCTGGAGCTGGAAGCCGCGCAGCGCCGCCAGGATTTCGCCAAGATGAGCGAGATCCAGTACGGCCTGTTGCCGCAGCTGGAGAAGCAGTTGGCCGCCGCCCAGGAAGCCGAGCACAAGGACTTCAAGCTGGTACAGGACCGGGTCACCGACGAGGAGATCGCCGAGGTCGTGTCGCGCTGGACCGGCATCCCGGTCAACAAGATGCTTGAAGGCGAGCGCGACAAGCTGCTGCGCATGGAAGAGGTGCTGCACAACCGCGTGGTCGGCCAGGAGGAAGCAATCAAGGTCGTCTCCGATGCCGTGCGCCGTTCGCGTGCGGGTCTGTCTGATCCGAATCGTCCGGCCGGCTCGTTCCTGTTCCTTGGCCCAACCGGTGTCGGCAAGACCGAGCTATGCAAGTCGCTGGCCGAGTTCCTGTTCGACAGCGCCGACGCGATGATCCGCATCGACATGAGCGAGTTCATGGAGAAGCACAGCGTCGCACGCCTGATCGGTGCACCTCCGGGCTACGTCGGCTACGAGGAAGGCGGCTACCTGACCGAAGCCGTGCGTCGCCGCCCGTATTCGCTGATCCTGCTGGACGAAGTGGAAAAGGCGCATCCGGATGTGTTCAACATCCTGCTGCAGGTGCTGGACGATGGCCGCCTGACCGATGGCCAGGGCCGCACCGTGGACTTCCGCAACACCGTCATCGTGATGACTTCGAACCTGGGCTCGCACCAGATCCAGGACATGAGCACCGACGACAGCCCGGAGGCCTATACACAGATGAAGGCGGCGGTGATGGGCGTGGTGCAGGCGCACTTCCGCCCGGAGTTCATCAACCGCCTGGACGACATCGTGGTGTTCCACCCCCTGGACAAGCAGCAGATCAAGCAGATCGCGCGCATCCAGATGCGTGGCCTGGAAAAGCGCCTGGCTGAGCGTGGCTTGAAGCTGCTGGTGTCCGATGCAGCGTTCGACCTGCTCGGCAACGTCGGTTTCGATCCGGTGTATGGCGCGCGTCCGTTGAAGCGGGCAATCCAGGCACAGCTGGAAAATCCGCTGGCGCAGAAGATCCTCTCCGGTGCCTTCGTCAACGGCGACACCATCGAAGTCGGCAACGACGGCGGCCATCTGGTGTTCGCCAGGGCGTGAATCATGCGGGGCGCTGCCTGATCGCAGCGCCCCGTTTCCTGCGAAGTACGCCGGGCCATGCCCGGCGCTCACTCAGAAGCGGTGCGTATAACCGCTCATCAAGCCGAACTGGTTCGCCTTCTGCACGATCGGGCTGTCGGCGGCATCGCCAAGCAGGCGCGTGCCTTCGGCCGAGATGTACCAGTTGCCGTTGCGGCCCACGCGGTGGCTCCACTTCAGGCCGAGACCGGCGCTGACCAGGCCGGCCTTCGGCTTGTGCTGGGCAAAGCCGGTGCGCGCCGCCTGTTCCGGACTGACGCCGTACCAGGTCTGCATGTAACCCCGGTTGCCGTAGTCGGTGGAAACACTGCCGCTGACCACGCCACCGGCCAGGTCGAACAGCGGCATGGTCAGGTTCAAGTGCACCTGCTGGGTGGCCAGGCCGTTCTCGGCCTTGTCCTCATCCTTGCGGGTGAACTGCCAGGAACCGCTCAGCACGGCTTCGCCCAGCGTATAACCAGCCGAGATGCCGACCAGGGGACGGGTATCGATATCGCCCATGCCGCGCAGGAAGTCCGAACCACCGAGCAGGGAGTCCTTTTCCTTGCGGATGCCGCTGGCGCCGACGTAGGCACGCACGCGCGTGTGCTCGCCGATGGACGTGCCCCAGCCGATGCCACTGGTGCCCAGAAACCAGCCCCCTGGCGAGGTGACATCGAAGGACAGCGAAGGCGTTGCACGATACTCCTCGCTGCCGCTGTAGCGAGGCGTCACGCCACCGCCAGCGGCGAGCTCGAAGGTCCAGTGGTCATCCTTGGCGTGGGCGATCGGGGCCGCGAACAGCGGCGACAGGGCCAGGCAGAGCAGGGCGGGGGAACGGCGAAGCTGGGACATGGAAACTCTCGACAATGGGAGGAAAGCAGCACGCGCATCCGGCGTGTCCTGCAGGGTTGCCAGCGTGGCGATATGCCGGCGACCGATCCGTCCGCAGTTGTGCGGGAGTTGTAATCAACTGTAATGGCGCCCGTGGGCGTTCAGCTGGCAGCCAGCGGCCAGTGCATTTCCAGGCGCGCGCCGCCCAGCGTGGCGCGGCTGATGCGCAGCTCGCCACCGTGGCGGGCGGCGATGCGGCTGACAATGGCCAGGCCTAGTCCGAAGCCGCCGGTGTCGCGGCTGCGGCTGTCGTCCAGGCGGGTGAACGGCCGCATCACCTTCTCGCGATCGGCTTCGGCGATGCCGGGGCCGTCGTCGTCCACGCGCAGGCAGGCGCGGCCGCCGACACCGACCAGCGAGACTTCCACCTGCGAATGCGCGTGGCGCAGCGCATTGCCCACCAGATTGCTCAACGCCAGCTGCAGCAGGCGCGGCTCGGCATCCACCCGTGGCAATGCACTGGGCTGCACGCGCAGGACCACGCCGGCACGTTCGGCATCACGACGCACATCGGCCAGGCAGGCCTGCAGCCAGTCGTTGGCTTCGATGCGCTGTAGCGGTTCGCCTTCGCTGGGATGTTCCAGGCGCTCATAGGCCAGCAGTTCGCTGACCAGCCGGTTGAGTTCGGCCAGGTCGCCGTGCAGGCCCTGTGCCAGCCGTTCGCGGCGTTCGCGATCATCACTGTCCTGCATCAGGTCCAGGCCGAAGGCCACGCGCGCGATCGGCGTGCGCAGTTCGTGCGAGATCGCATGGGTCAGGTCGCGTTGGCGCTGCACCAGTTCGGCTACGCGCGCGGCCATGCGGTTGGAATGTTCGACGATGACCCGGATCTGCGAGCGCGGCGAGACCTGTGCGCGCGCCTGCAGATCACCGGCACCGATGCGGTCGGCGTGCAGGCGCAGCGCTTCAAGATCGCGCCAGAGCAGGCGCACCCAGGCGTACAGGCTGGCGCCGACCAGCAGCAGGATGCTGAGGTATGCCGCGATTGTCATGTACGTCGTCATCTGCACCGCGCCAGGCAGGCGCAGGTGCAGCCAGCGGCCTCCGATGCCTTCGATGGGCAGCAGGACCTGCTGGTATTGATCGCGCACGATGAAGCCATCAGCCTTCACGGCTGCCTGTTCCTGGGGGGCGAGCGCGGGCGGACTGTCGAGCAGGGTCAGCGCGATGCCGTAGTGTGGCTGCCACTGCTGCAGGCGCTCACGCTGCTGGCCGGCGTCCAGGCCGGCCAGGCCACTGCGCAGGGCGTACACCTGCCCGCGCACCTGCTCGACGAACACTCGATCCTGCACAGGCGTGTAGATGCCGTCCAGGATGTGGTTGAGGAAAAACACCGACACCAGGAAGCAGGCACCAGTGACGAACCACAGCCACAGGAACAGCCGCTTCATGCGGTCCAGGCCGACGGGTTGAACTGGTAGCCGCGGCCCCACACGGTCTTGATCCGCCGCGGTTCGCGCGCGTCATCGCCCAGCTTGCGGCGCAGCTTGCCGATGCTGACATCGACACTACGGTCCAGGCCGTCGAAGCCGATGCCGCGCACCGCCTGCAGGATCTGGTCGCGCGACAGGATCTGCCCCGGCTGGCTGGCCAGCAGCCACAGGATCTCGAATTCGGTGGTGCCCATGTCTACCGGCTGGCCATGCAGATGCACCTCGCGCTGCATGCGGTCGATCAGCAGTTCGCCGTGCATCAGGCGGCAGGGCGTGCCGGTGTTGCTGCTGCCATGGCGGCGCCGCAGCAGGGCACGCAGGCGGGCCAGCAGCAGGCGCGGTTCGATCGGCTTGTGCACGTAATCGTCGGCGCCGGATTCCAGGCCCAGTACCTGCTCTATGTCGTCCTCGCACGCGGTCAGCATCAGGATCGGCACGTCGGAGAAGCTGCGGATCTGCCGGCACACGTCGATGCCGCCGAGGCCGGGCAGCATCAGGTCCAGCACCACCAGTTCCGGTGCGTGCTGGCGGCAGGCCGCACCGGCCAGGTCGCCACGCGCGACGTGCTGCACGGCGAAGCCATGTTCGTGGAGGTAATCGCTGACCAGCTCGGCCAGGCGGCGATCGTCTTCCACCAGCAGGACCGGTGTCGGCGTGCCGTTGGCGGTGGGTGTCCAAGGGGATGGCTGCATGCGCGTAGGGCCTCCGTGCCCGGACAGGAGCGCCCGGCGGCGAAGCCTAGCAACGGCCCATGACGGCTGCCTGAATCGCGGCCAACCTGATAACCGGCGGTACTGGCGTCATCGCCAGCGGCTCTCAGTGCCACGCCGTGCCTGGCCTATCGTGGCGGTTTCCCCGGATGGAGCCTGGCGCAATGAGCGACCCGCAGTGGCAACTGGAAACCCTGGCCGTGCACGGCGGCTACCGTCCCGACCCGATCACCCGCGCGGTGGCGGTGCCGATCTACCAGACGGTGGCGTATGCCTTCGATGACACCCAGCACGGCGCCGACCTGTTCGACCTGAAGGTGCCCGGCAACATCTACACCCGCATCATGAACCCCACTACCGACGTGCTGGAGCAGCGCCTGGCCGCGCTGGAAGGTGGCATCGGCGCGCTGGCACTGGCCTCGGGGCAGGCCGCGATCACCTACGCCATCCAGACCATCGCCGAGGCCGGTGACAACATCGTTGCCTCCAGCGCGCTGTATGGCGGCAGCCTCAACCTGCTGGCCCACACGCTGCCGCAGTACGGCATCCAGGCGCGCTTCGCCGACCCCGCCGATCCGGCCGCGTTCGCCGCGCTGATCGACGAGCGCACCAAGGCGGTGTTCGTCGAATCGATCGGCAACCCGCGTGGCAACGTCACCGACATTGCCGCCATCGCCGAGGTCGCGCATGCCGCCGGCGTGCCGCTGATCGTGGACAACACGGTGGCCACACCGTTCCTGCTGCGCCCGTTCGAGCACGGTGCCGACATCGTCGTGCACTCGCTGACCAAGTACCTGGGCGGCCACGGCAACAGCCTCGGCGGCGCGATCATCGACTCCGGCCGCTTCGACTGGGCCGCGCAGCCGAAGCGTTTCGCCCGCCTCAACCAACCCGACCCCAGCTACCACGGCGTGGTCTATACCGAAGCACTGGGGCCGGCGGCCTACATCGGCCGCGCGCGCGTGGTCCCGCTGCGCAATACCGGTGCCGCGTTGTCGCCGTTCAATGCGTTCCTGATCCTGCAGGGCATCGAGACCCTGGCCCTGCGCATGGAACGCATCAACGCCAATGCACTGGCCGTCGCGCAGTTCCTGAAGGCGCACGCCAAGGTGGCCTGGGTACGCTACGCCGGGTTGGCCGACGACCCGGAGCACGCCGCCGCGCAGCGCTACCTGGGGGGACACGGCTCGGGCGTACTGACCTTCGGCCTGCCCGGCGGCCGTGAAGCCGGCGCGCGCTTCCTTGATGCGCTGAAGCTGTTCACCCGCCTGGTCAACCTGGGCGATGCGAAGTCGCTGGCCACCCATCCGGCCTCCACCACCCATCGCCAGCTGGATGCCGCCGAACTGGCCAAGGCCGGCGTCAGCGAAGACACCGTGCGGCTGTCGATCGGCATCGAGCACATCGGCGACCTGCGCGCCGACCTGGAACAGGCCCTGGCCGGCGCCTGATAGCCACGCGCTTGGTCGTCATCGCTACAGGCGATCACCACCGGCACCGCGATGCGCTACGGTGGAACTGCCTCTCCAAGGCATGGCAACGTGGCGATCCAGATCCCCGGTCGATGCGGGTCGACCGGGGATTTTTTTGCGCCGCCGTGTCGACCAAGGTCGACACCCACCAACAGCATCGGCGAACTGTCGAAGGCGGGGTGGGTCCGGTTGCAGGGGCGTGAGCGCCATGGATGGCGCGACCGAGCCTCCATGGACGGATTCACGGCGTCCCCTGCAACCGGACCCACCCCGCCATCCCACGGATAGTCAGCCTTTGCTTTTGCCGTTGCCTCGGCAGGTGCAGGGCTGCAAGCCCTGCCGCACCCACACCTCTCACACCACCGGAATGCTGTGCTGCCCCAGATTCCGGTACGGCGGCGTGGACATGATCATCTCCGCCAGCGAATAGGCCAGCTCGCGCTCGGCCATCACCGTGCCATCGGCGCCGTGCTCCAGCAGATGCTTCACTTCGGCATCGCTGTGCGCGCGCGCCAGCAGGGTCAGGTCCGGATTGATCGCGCGCAGCTTGGCCAGCGCCTCACCGGCTTCCAGCGGCTGCGGAATGGCCAGCACCGCAATCTTCGCGCGCTCCGGATGGGCCTCGGCCAGCACCCGGTCGGCGGCGGCGCTGCCGCGGATCGCCGCCAGGCCCTTGGCGTGCGCCTGCTCGACGTGCTCCTTGTTGTCATCGATCACCAGCACCGGCACGCCACGGTCACGCAGCACCTGGGCCAGTTCGCTGCCCACGCGGCCATAACCAATCACGATGGCGTGGTCATGCAGGTCACGCGAGGGACCGGTGGCCTCTTCGGGCTCGGCGGCCTGGGGCGACTGTTCCTGCTTGGCCTGCCAACGGTCCAGCAGCCCGAATACCAGCGGGTTGAGCATGATCGACACCAGCGCACCGGCCAGTACCAGCGACTGGCCTTCCTTCGGCAGGATCTGCAGTGCCACGCCGAGGCCGGCGATGATGAAGGCGAACTCACCGATCTGCGCCAGGCTGGCCGAGATGGTCAACGCAGTGCTGGTCGGATGCCCGAACGCGCGAACGATGAAGAACGCAGCGGCCGACTTGCCGAACATGATGATCAGCACGGTGGCCAGCACCTGCCACGGGTGCTGGACGAGGATGTTGGGGTCGAACAACATGCCTACGGAGACGAAGAACAGCACCGCGAATGCGTCGCGCAGCGGCAGCGAATCGTGCGCAGCCTTGTGGCTCAGCTCCGATTCGTTGAGCAGCATGCCGGCGAAGAACGCGCCCAGCGCGAACGAGACGCCGAACAACATGGCCGAGCCGAATGCCACGCCCAGCGCGATCGCCAGCACGGACAGGGTGAACAGTTCGCGCGAACCGGTACCGGCGATGCGTTCCAGGATCCACGGAATGACCCGGCGTCCGACCACCAGCATCACCGCCACGAACAGGCCCAGCTGCACGAAGGTCCAGCCGATGTCGGCCAGCACGCTGCCCAGCGAATGCGATTCCTTGGCCGCGTCGGGACCGAACACACCGGCCATCACCGGCATCATCACCAGTGCCAGCACACAGGCCAGGTCTTCCACGATCAGCCAGCCGACCGCGATCTTGCCGCGCATGGTCTCCAGCAGGCGCCGCTCCTCCATCGCCCGCAGCAGCACCACGGTACTGGCGGTGGCCAGCGAGAAACCGAAGATGACGCCATGGATCGCCGGCCAGCCCATCAGCGAGGCCACGCCCCAGCCGAGCAGGGTGGCCACCGCGATCTGGCCGATGGCGCCGGGGATGGCGATGGCCTTGACCGCCATCAGGTCCTTCAGCGAGAAGTGCAGGCCGACGCCGAACATCAGCAGCATCACGCCCAGCTCGGCGAGCTGGTTGGCCAGCGCCTGGTCGGCGACGAAGCCGGGGGTGAACGGGCCTACGCAGATGCCAGCAACCAGGTAACCGACCAGGGGAGACAAGCGGAGCTTGTTGGCCAGCGCGCCGAAGATGAAGGCGAGCCCCAGGCCAACGGCCACGATGTTGATCAGGTCGGTGTCATGGTGCATCGGCACTCGCAGGAAATCGGGGGGATGCCCCGATTTTCACCGATGAGGCCAGATACGGCAAACCGGGCCAGCGTATCGGATCGTTGCGTGGGCGGAGCCATCAGTGGTCGGCGTCCGACCTGGCGTATGTGGGGCGGTCGAGGGTGGCGCTGTCGGGATCGGACCTGTTTGGGGTGGCCGGTTGCTCTGCACCGTGAACCGGGGCGAGACCAGCGCCACCCGAGACAGGTACGGGAAGGGTGATGGGTTCGATACACGGCGGTGCCTTTGCGGTGCCTCTGACCCTGTCCCACAAGGTTTTCCAGTCGATGCGACAGCATCCAAGGGCCGGTGGCTGGCCGGGAGGCGCAGGCGACGGGGCTGACGTTTGCGATCTGGCGGAGGGTTCCTCGAGTCCGGAACACGTCACCATGTGCCCGCTACTCCGTTCTGCTGACCAATCAGAGGGGCCTGCTCTCTCCAGGCCGCATGGGTGAACGACCACATGAAGCTTCCCGGCATTGACGTAGTGATTCAGGCGATAGGTCAAGACACAAGCTCGGCGCCCCTGTCCCGCTTGCTCCTTGATCTGGAAATTGGTGAGCGCGACTTTCGTCACTATCCGTTGAAGTTGGCGGGAATGCGGTTCTGGACTGACGAGGAAAATACGCTGCAGTTGGAATTCAAGGACGTCGGGCTGCTGGTGGACATTCCTTACCACGACCTGGACGAAGGGCCCTGGGTACTGACGAGCGTAGCGCTCTGGGGAGCGAGAGTGAGTAAGAAGAACAAAGTCAGGAAGGAGAAGCCTGCCTACTCAGGCCCGTTGCCCTGTGGACTGAGCTTTTCCATGCTGCGCCAGCATGTAAGGGAGCGACTCGCCGCGTTGAGTGCAGGGAATGCTGTTGAAATGGGATTTGATGGTGAGGTGGATGTCTGGTGCGTCAGTGGCTTGGAGCTTGCGGTTGATTTCTCTGGTCCAGATGACTCGATTCGCTGCATCTCGTTGAGCATCCCCATCAAGCGTAGCGATCACCATCCGTAAGCGCTACGTAGGCGCATCTCGCCCATACAGATAGGCGGAATTTCATGAATCATCCCACCGTTGAAGAGTTCATCGCCGCGATCGGTAGAGATTCGGAATCGAAGGAGCTCGAAACCATCTTTTCCAGGATCGGAATCCAGCTTCAGAATCTGGATGATTACCGCCTGGGTGTCAGTGGTCACCGGATCTGGGCAGATGACGCTGCTGGACTGCAGCTTGAATTCAAGGATGCCGGTCTGGTCTCAGAGACCGCCTATCACGACATCGATGATGGCCCCTGGATGCTCACCGACGTGATCTTCTGGGGCTGGCGAAATGACACCGGCACCCAGTATGAAGGGCCGATGCCTTTCGGCCTGAACTTCCTGATGTCCAGGGACCAGATCAGGTCGGACGCATCTGCCGATCTGGGGGCGCCAATGGTGTTTGGTCTGTCTGGCAATGTCGACGCATGGATGCTCGGAAAGCTGGAGCTGGCTGTCGACTACGACGGCGAAAGGGGAGTCCGCTGCGTCAGCCTGGGGCTGCCACAAGAGGAATGAATGGACCTACAGGCGATAACGGCCCTGTTTGGCAGAAGCGCCACTGACCCAGCCGTCTCAACGATGCTGCAGTCGCTTGGCGTCAGGCGAAGGCCAGAGCTGGCCCGTCCTGCCAAAAGCCCTTACGAGGCGATTGTGCGTGTGAGCGCGCGGGGCATGCTGTTCTCCTTCAGCGAGCGCAACTACTGGAACGGGCGATCCATTGCTTCGCACGGCAAGAGCGGTGAGCTGATCTTCACCAACGTTGCGGTGACGGCCGGCATTCCGGATGTCATGCGCAGGTACGAAGGCGACCTGCTGTTTGGCCTGCAATGGGAGGACGACAGGACGACAGCGCGCGAAAGGCTCGCCACGGCGGGCTTTGGGGACAGCTTGCACGCCGGCAGGCGTGACGCGTGGTGGCTGCCTGACTACCGCATCCGTCTGACCTATCAGCCTGGATGCATCGAGCAGACAGGAGTGCCCGGGATCTTCGATGTCAGCTTGGGAATTCCCATGCGTCCATTGGCTCGCGCATCGGCAACGCACGAGTACCCCTCAGCGGAGCAGGTGCTTGCTGTCCTCGGCAAATCGACCGACGACACTGATTTCCAGGCTGTGTTCCGGGACCTTGGTCTTGTGAGCCTGATGGCGGAGGCGAGCAGCGAGGTCGTTGATAGAGCCGACGAGCATGGCTTCATCCTTTACTTTGACAGTAGGCAGGGCGTGCCCGGTAGCCATCCGGTATGCACCGGCATCAGTTTCGTCCGCGATCGACTGGGAAACTCAAGAGCCTGGGCTGGGCCGCTGCCATTCGGCCTTCAATTCGATGATCCGCCGTCCATTCTCGAAGAGCGCATGGATCAACGAGCCAGTCGTTGGCTTGATGAAGGAACGTTTGGCAGCGCGAGGTGGTCGCTGCCTGGTCTTCAAGTGAGCGTGAATTTTGACAGTCTGGACAACTGTCTCGAGTCTGTCCGTGTGATCGCAGAAGGTCATCGCACGTCCAATTGCCAGCCGCGCGGCTGATCTTGCCCGCAGCACATAACAAAACACCCGCCGGATCACTCCGGCGGGTGTGAGAGATGTGGCTAGGAGTTGCCGGCCAGCGGCCGGAACTACCCCTTACCAGGTGTACTTGATCCGCCCGTACACATACGCGCCGTTGAAGCCGAACGGCGAGTAGTTGCTGTACGGCAGCATGCCGAAGGTGGAGTTCTGCAGGTCTTCGGTGCGGTCCGGGTACTTGTCCAGCAGGTTGTCGGCGCCCACGGTCAGGGTCCAGTTGCTGCTCGGCTTGTAGCTGGCCGAAGCATCCACCACCCAGGCATCGCCGTAGGTCTGGTCGCGCAGCGCGGTGGCCGAGTTGCGCACGGTGAACTTGCCGTAGCGGGTCGCCGCCAGGCCCAGTTCCCAGTGGTCCGAACGCCAGGTGCCGCTCAGGATCGCCTTGTCGCGCGGGTAGCTGTCCTCGATGCGGCCGATCTCATCTCGGCCGATCAGTGACTGGGTCAGGCCCAGCGTGCCGAACACCGCCGGGGTGCCGCCGACGCGGCGCACTTCGGTGTCGTTGTAGCTGTAGGCGGCGGTCAGCTCCAGGCTGCTGGCGCTGAACGGCACGGTGTAGCTGGACACGAAGTCGACGCCACGGGTGCGCGTATCCAGGCCGTTGGTGAAGTACGAGAACGCGGTCACCTGCGGCAGGCCCAAGGTGCCCAGCAGCGCGCTGGTGGCGGCGTTGGTGGTGATGCTGGACGACAATGCGATGCGGTCATCAATGTCGATCTGGTAGGCGTCGACGGTGATGTACAGGCGGTCGACCGGCTGCAGCACCAGGCCCAGGCTGTAGGAGGTGGAGGTCTCGGCCTTCAGCGGCGAGGCACCCAGCGCCTGCGCGGCCGGGCTGGTGGTCGGGAAGGTGCCACGCTCGACGAACACGCCATTGAGGAACTGGCTGGTCACCGCCTGGTAGCCCTGCTGCGCCAGCGACGGTGCACGGAACCCGCTGGAGGCGGTTGCCCGCAGCGCGACCTTGTCGGTGAACGCGTAGCGCGCCGACAGCTTGCCGGAGAAGCGGTCGCCGAAGTCTGAGTAATCCTCGTAGCGCCCGGTGATGCCGGCCGAGAACTTCTCGGTCAGGTCCGCTTCCAGGCCGGCGTAGACCGCGTAGTTGTGGCGATCGGCATGCACTTCATTGGTCGGGGTGAAGCCACCGAAGCCCTGCGCGCCGCTGCCGGTGTACGAGTTCAGTTCGCCCGGCTTCTGGTCCCACTTCTCCTTGCGATACTCACCACCGAAGGACAGCGTGACCGGGTAGGCCAGGCCCCAGTCCAGCGACTTGGTCAGGTCGGCGTTGAAGATGTCCTGCTGGTACTTCAGCGTGCCGTCGTAGAACGAGCGCGGGCTGGTCGCGCCGAGGCTGTAGTTGATGCTGTTGCGGGTGTGGAAGTCCAGGGTGTTCTCGCCGTGGTTCAGGCTCAGGTCCCAGGTCCAGCCGTTGTCGGTGTTGCCCTTGACCCCGGCCACCAGCGAGCGGTCCTTGGAGTACTGGTTGATCTCCGGCACGAAGCCGTCCGGGTAGGTCTGCGCCAGCAGCGCGCTCTGCCCGTTGTGGTTGCGCGAACGGTAGAACGCGAACGAGGTGATGTCGCGGTTGCTCAGCAGCGCGCTGGCGTAGCCGGTCACGTGGTCGCTGAAGTCGAAGCTGGCGTTGGCCGATGCCGCGGTCGCATCCACGCGCGGGTCGCCGACGATGAAGGTCTTCTGGCCGATGCTCGGGAAGTTGCCGGTGTTCGGCGTGGTGCCGCGGTACGGGCCGGCGCGGTTGCTTTCGTCCTGCTGGCTGATCTGGCCGGCCACGTGCACGCGGCCACGGCCGTTGCCGAACTCGATGCCGGTATCGCCGGAGAGCTGGTACTTGTTGCCGTCACCGGCCGAGTACTGGCCGTAGTCCACCGCCAGGCTGCCGCCTCTGCCGCTGCCCTTGAGCACGATGTTGATGACGCCGGCGATGGCGTCCGAGCCGTACTGTGCCGACGCACCGTCGCGCAGCACTTCCACGCGCTCGATGGCGGCGATCGGAATCGCGTTGATGTCCACCGCCGACGAGCCACGGCCGATGCTGCCGTTGACGTTGATCATCGCCGAGGTGTGGCGGCGCTTGCCGTCGACCAGCACCAGCACCTGGTCGGGTGACAGGCCGCGCAGCTGCGCCGGGCGCACGCCGCTGGTGCCATCGGTCAGGGCAGGGCGCGGGAAGTTCAGCGAGGGCAGGGCGCGCGACAGCGCGGTGGCCAGCTCGCTGGTGCCGGTGGACTGCAGGGCTTCGGGGGTGATGATGTCGATCGGCGACTGCGATTCGGCGACGGTGCGGTCGGCCACGCGGGTGCCGGTGACGATCACCGTATCCAGGGTGTTGGCGGCGGTGCCGGCCTGCTGGGCGGCGGCAACGAACGGAGAACCACCTAGTGCGACAGCGACGGCGGCGGCGATCAGGCTGGTCTTGCGGGTCATCGGGAGGGGGCTCCGGTTGGCGGGATGGCACCGGAATCGACATCACGGGGGTGAGCGGACGACGGTTGTTGCGGTGCGCAATACAGGAATTAACGGGATATCCAGTGCCTGTCAAATGCCGGTCATCAGAAAAAACGTTGCAGCAGCAACCATTTAGCCCGAATTGGCACTGGCGGGGGAGGGAGCCCGGGAGGCGCGCGGCGAGGACGTGGGAGAGAGAAACGCCGGCCGCTGCGCATCCCGGGGCGCGTCAAGTATTCGTTAACGCTAGAATTGCGTCGCAGGAACAGTGCTCACCAGCACATTCCATTCGGTTATATGGACGCCTCCCCCGATGATCTCCCTTCGTAATTTCGCCTTGCGCCGCGGCGAGCGGCTGCTGTTGTCCAATGTCGACCTGACCCTGCACGCCGGTTACAGGGTGGGTGTGGTCGGCCGCAACGGTGCTGGCAAGTCCAGCCTGTTCGCGGCGGTGAAGGGCGAGCTGGAGGCGGACAAGGGCGATGTCGATCTGCCCGGCAAGGTGCGCATCGCCAGCGTTGCCCAGGAAACCCCGTCGCTGCCCGACCCGGCGCTGAGCTTCGTGCTGGGCGGTGACATCGAAGTGGCCGCGGTGCTGGCCGCCGAGGCCGAGGCGACCGCCCGCGAAGACTGGGAAGCGGTGGCCGAAGCCCACACGAAGATGGCCGAGCTCAATGCCTACGACGCCGAAGCGCGCGCCGGCAAGCTGCTGCATGGCCTCGGCTTCCCGGCCGAGACCCACCATCGCGCGGTGTCCTCGTTCTCCGGCGGTTGGCGCGTGCGCCTGAACCTGGCCCGCGCGCTGATGATGCCCAGTGACCTGCTGCTGCTGGACGAACCAACCAACCACCTGGATCTGGACGCGGTGTATTGGCTGGAGCAGTGGCTGCTGAAGTACCCGGGCACCCTGCTGCTGATCTCGCATGACCGCGAGTTCCTCGACAACGTGGCCACCCACACCCTGCACCTGCACGGTGGCGGCGCCAAGCTCTACCCGGGCGGCTACACAGACTTCGAGCGCCAGCGCGCCGAACAGCTGCGCCAGCAGCAGATCGCGCACGAGAAGGAACAGGCCGAGCGCGCCCACCTGCAGAGCTTCATCGACCGCTTCAAGGCGCAGGCCAGCAAGGCCGCGCAGGCGCAGAGCCGCATGAAGCGCCTGGCCAAGCTGGCCGGTACCGAAGCGGTGCGTGCCGAGCGCGAGTTCCGCATCGAATTCGCGCCGCCGGCCAAGCTGCCGTTCTCATTGATTCGCCTGAACCACGTCGAGGCCGGTTACGGCAAGGATGCGGTGATCCTGCACAACGTCGGCTTCGGCTTGGAAGCGGGCCAGCGCATCGGCCTGCTCGGCCCGAACGGTGCGGGTAAAACCACCCTGGTGAAAACCCTGGTGGGCGAACTGGCACCGATCGTGGGCGAGCGAATGGCGCATCCCGATCTGAAGATCGGCTACTTCGCCCAGCACACGGTGGAGTCGCTGCACGAAGGCCAGTCGCCGATGGAGCACTTCCGCGAAATCGCCCCGGATGCGCCGAACCAGTCGTTCCGCGATTTCCTTGGCAAGTGGAATTTCCCGGGCGACCGCGCGTTCGAGCCGGTCGATGGTTTCTCCGGTGGCGAGCGTGCGCGCCTGGCGCTGGCGCTGATCGCCTGGCAGCAGCCGAACGTGCTGCTGCTGGACGAACCGACCAACCACCTTGACCTGGAAATGCGCGAAGCGCTGGCCGAAGCACTGGCCACCTTCGAAGGCGCGATCGTGATGGTCTCGCACGACCGCCACCTGATCGGCCTGGTCTGCGATACCTATTGGCGCGTGGCTGATGGCGTGGTCGAGCCGTTCGACGGCGATCTGGATGCCTACGCCGCGTGGCTGCGTACCCGCCCGCAGGCACAGGGCACCAAGGCCCGCATGGAGCAGGTGGAAGAGCCGGTGGTGGTCAAGACCGCGCCGGTGGCGCAGGTGGTGCAGAAAAAGCCGGTGAACCCGCACAAGCTGGCCGCCGCCGAGGCCAAGGTAGCCGAGCTGGAAGGCGCGCTGGCCGAGCTGGACCGCCAGTTGGCCGACCCGGCCAACTACGCCGATGCCACCCGCATGGCGGTGATCGGCCGTGACCGCGAAACCGCCGCCGCCCAGCTGGAAAAAGCTG
>NZ_JAOCCT010000002.1:0-251044 GCF_029840555.1 Stenotrophomonas sp. GD03877
CCCCCGCGAACCCACCCCGACCGGCCTCTGACAGATTCCGGGCGCTTCCTTCCACGGCAATGCAGAGGAAATCAAAAGCAACAGCCGGCGGTTGAGGCAGAATCGGGGTTTCGGCTGGAGGTCTGCCTGTGCAACCGATCGAGAGTGAGCGCCTGCGGCTGCGGGCCATTGAACCGGACCGTGATGCGGCACCGATGCTGGCCCTACTCAACGATCCGGGCTTCGTGCGTTTCATCGGTGACCGCAACGTGCGCGACGAAGAACAGGCGCGCGAATACATCGCGCTGCGGGTGCTGCACAGCTATGCGTTGAATGGCTTCGGCATGTATGCCATCGAGCGGTTGTCCGATGGTGCCTGGCTGGGCAACGCCGGGCTGGTGCGGCGGGATGGCCTGCCGGGGCCGGACATCGGCTATGCGGTGCTGTCGGAATTCGCCGGGCAGGGCTATGCCGGTGAGGCGGCGCGGGCGGTGTTCGCGCATGCGCGCGGAGCGCTGGGCCTGCACGATCTGTATGGCATCACCGATCTGGACAACGTCGTGTCCGGGAAGATTCTGCTGGGGCTGGGCATGCAGGTGCGTGGGGTGATCCAGTTGCCGGGCGTGGACAGCCCGAGCCGGTTGTATGCAACGCCCGGTGCGGCGCAGGTCTGACCCCTCATGTTGGTAGTTGCCGGCCGCTGGCCGGCACAGTAGCGGCTGAAGGTGGGTGCCGACCGTTGGTCGGCACTATTCAGATGCAGTGCCGACCAACGGTCGGCACCCACCCCCTCAACCGCGCAGTTCGGCCAACTGTGCCTGCAGTTCGGCCACCGCCGCTTCCAGCTGGGCCACGCGCTCGGCCAGGCCCGGGTCGGCCGCATCGCTGCTGCCACCGCCGCTGCTGGCGTACTTCGCCGCCAGCGCCGCGCCGTCCACTTCGCCGCACAGCAGGTGCATGTAGCGGTCTTCGCGCTGGCCGCTGGCGCGCGGCAGCACCACCAGCAGCGCGCGCTGCTGCAGGCGATCGATGGCGTGGCGGGCCTCGTCGGTGTCGGCGAAGCGGTGCAGGCGTTCGCTGCGCGTGACCAGCTCGCCCAGCGTCTGCGGCCCACGCAGCAGCAGCAGCGCCAGCAACACGGTCTGCTGCCGGGTCAGGTCCAGCGCGGCCTGCAGGCGGTGCTCATAGCGGTCCGCGCGCGAGGAGAAGTGCTGGCGGGCCAGGCCCAGCGCCTCCAGCTGGCGCAGCGCATGCTGCACGCTGCCGGCATCGACGTTCATCACCGGCTCGCGGGCGGTCTTCTGGTTGGCGGCCGATTGGGCGGCATTGACGGTCAGCGGATAGGTGTCCGGGGTGGTCGCCTCCTTCTCCACCAGGCAGCCCAGCAGGCGGGCCTGCACGGCGTCGAGCAGGGGGACGTCGGGGGTCTGGGTGGAATCGGTCATGGCGGCCTCCGGAAGGGCAACGGGTCAACCGCCAAGCATAGCCGTCCCGGGACCGCCTTTGCCGGTAAAATGCGCGGGTATATCTGATTGCCGGTGAATCCATGCGTCGTCCCGTTTCCCTGTCCCTGACCCTGCTCGCCACTGCGGCGCTGGGCCTGTCCGCCTGCAAGCGCGTGGATGCGCCTGCCGCTGAAGCCGCTGCGCCGGAGGCCCCGGCCGCCGCTGCCAAGGCCGACGGCGCGCTCGATGCCACTGCCAATGACAACCTCAATGCAGTGCTGTGGATGCAGCGCGCGCAGGAGTACAAGGCGATCACCGAGCAGACCTACCGCGCCGCCGCCGACCACCTGGACGCCGCGCTGAAGGAAGCCCACTGGGATGCGCTGGTGCCGGAAGAACGCGGCAACGAGGCCAAGGGCCTGAAGCCGGCCGTGGTGCTGGACGTGGACGAGACCGTGCTGGACAACTCGCCCTACCAGGCGCGCCTGGTGCGCGATGGCAAGGAGTACGACGAGCTGAGCTGGGACCAGTGGGTGGCCGAGAAGAAGGCCAAGGCCATTCCGGGCGTGGTTGATTTCGCCAAGGCCGCCAACGCCAAGGGCGTGACCCTGCTGTACATCTCCAACCGCGCCGTGCACCTGAAGGACGCGACCCTGGCCAACCTGCGCGAGCAGGGCCTGCCGGTGGCCGATGACAGCGTGTTCCTCGGCCTGGGCACCGTGGTCGAAGGCTGCGAGCAGGCTGGCAGCGAGAAGAACTGCCGCCGCCGCCTGGCCGGGCAGAAATACCGCGTGCTGATGCAGTTCGGCGACCAGCTGGGCGATTTCGTCGAAGTGACCGCCAACACCAACGACGGCCGTGACGCGCTGCTGCAGCAGTACCACGACTGGTTCGGCGAGCGCTGGTGGATGCTGCCGAACCCGACCTACGGCGGCTTCGAGCCGGCGCAGTTCAACAACGACTACAGCCAGTCGCGCCAGGCCCGCCACGACGCCAAGCGCGCTGCCCTGGACTACGCACCGTGAGCCGCGCGCCGCTGCCGCTGCGCGATGACGAGCGCCTGATCTTCGCGCTGGACGTGCCTGACCGCGTGCAGGCGCTTGAGTGGGTCGACCGCCTTGGCGACAGCGTGGCGTTCTACAAGATCGGCATGGAACTGCTCGCCTCCGGCGAGTACTTCCAGGTGCTGGACGAGCTGGCCCGCCGCGACAAGCGCGTGTTCGTCGACCTGAAGTTCTTCGACATCCCGGCCACCGCCGCGGCGGTGATCAAGCGCCTGTCGCAGTGGCCGGTCAGCTACGCCACCATCCACGGCTGGCACCCGGCGATGATGGAAGCCTGCGCCGCTGCCAACAGCAGCGACATGCGCCTGCTGGCGGTGACCGTGCTGACCTCGATGGGCCGCCCGGACCTGGCGCAGATGGGCATCGACCGTGAGCCGGTGGACGTGGTGGTCGAGCGCGCGCTGGCCGCCCAGGCGGCTGGCATTGATGGCGTGATCGCCTCGGGCCAGGAAGCCGGACCGATCCGCGCCGCCACCGGTGCCGGGTTCTCGATCGTGTGCCCGGGCATCCGCCCCGGTGGCCCGGTCGGCGATGACCAGAAGCGTACCGTTGGCGTGGCCCAGGCCTTTGCCGATGGCGCCGATGCCATTGTGGTCGGCCGCCCGATCCGCCTGGCCGCCGATCCGCAGGCCGCGGCCCGGGCCATCCAGCAGGAAATCACGTCGGCGCTGGCTGCGCGCTGAGATTCCGCTGCGCAGGCTGCAGGCCCGAACGCCATCCCGACCCGCGCGGGATGGCGTTTTTGCATCCGTCCACCCGCGGTTGTGCCCAAATCGCTGCAAAACCTGCCGTAGATTTCACGGCCTCCATGCCAAGCATCAGGTAGATCAATAAAATCAATAATTTATACGGAACTACGTGAAGTGTTGCCTTAACTTGAGTGGCAGCGTAGGATCGCCGCCATCCGGTCCTCGGACCGGACATGTGCCACAACACTGTCCACCGGCCCCGCGCCGGCTTGAAGAGCCTGTGATCCCCGTGATCCCGGCTCTTTTTTTATTCTGATCAGTGACTTGCGCAAGCAACAGCGGAAACCGTGACGTCCCGGCTTGCCGCTGTCACGTCGCAGGCCGCAAGATGCGGACCGGTCCGGGGAGTCCGAGTGCATGAGCGTGGCAGTGCGAGGAAGGTCTGCGCGTGGATGGGGGCTGGCAGCCATGCTGCTGCTGGCGGTGGCCGCGTGCCGTGAACCGGCCAACGATCCGGCCAGGCCGGCGGCCGAACCGGTTGCGGCGGTGCAGGCGATGGCCCTGCGCCTGGCCGAAGACGATCTGGTCGGCTATGCGAAGCTGTCGGTACCGCCGAGCCAGTACCAGCGCCTGCAGCAGGCCTGGGCCGAGGGCCACAGCCAGTGGCCGCTTACCGAGCTGCCGCTGGGTGACCAGTTGCTGCCGATGCTGGCCGCACTGCGCACGCCCAATGCCAGCGCCGAACTGCAACGCAGCTTCGACCGCCAGCTGGCCGGCCAGGCCGGTGCCGTGCGCCAGGCCGCGCAGTCGATGGGCAACTTCGGTGTGCAGTACCTGCGCCATCAGAAGGGCTATACACCTGGCCAGCAGGCGCATTACATCGCCCTCGTCGAAACCCTCGCCAGCTGGGCGCAGGGCGCCCCGATCAGTGACCGCGCCCGCGCACGCAGCACCATCGCCGCGCTGGTCGGCGCAGCCGGCAAGGTCGGCTTCGACGATGAGGCCGGCATGCAGGCCGCGGGCATGGAAGGCAGCCTGCAGCAGCTGGCGCCGTTCATCCACACCCTCAAGGCCGTGCTGGGCAGCTACGGGCTAGGCGTGGACGATGCGCTGCGCAGCGTGCGCGGTGAGCTGCTCTCGGTGGAGGGTGACAATGCGCTGGTACGCCTGCACTACGACCTGGCTGGCCGCGAAATGACCCTGCAGCTGCCGCTGAGCCGTCGCGAGGGCCACTGGTACCTGACCCGCACCCTGGCCGACACCGACGCGTTGCTGCGCAAGGCCGATGCGGCCCGCGCCGAGGCGGCCCCCGCCCCGGTTGAAGCCCCCGCCGAGGGTGGGGAAGCGGCAACGCCGCCGCCTAAGCCATAATGGCGCCGATGTCGAAACAGAACCCGCTGCCGTTCCCCGGCGAAGAATCCCAGTCGACGCCCGCCGATACGGTGCCGGCGTCCCCCTCGACCGGTACCGGCCCGAACCCGGTACCGCCGCCCGCGCACGCGCGTCCGGCCGGACGCCGCCCGTTGTGGGCTCGCCTGCTGGGCCGCCTGGTCGAGCCGTGGCTGTCGCTGAAGATCGAGCCGGAAGACCCGGGCCAGTACAACGATGGCCGCCCGGTCATGTACGTGCTGGAAGACTACGGCCTGTCCAACGCGCTGATCCTGGACAAGGCCTGCCGCCAGGCCGGCCTGCCGTCGCCGCTGGTGCCGCTGGCCGGTGACCCGACCGGCCGCAAGCGCGCCTACCTGGCGCTGTCGCGGCGCAGCTCCAGCAACTCGCTGATCCCCGAACAGCGGGGTGCCAAGACCCATTCCGATTCGCTGGCCAAGGTGCTGCAGGCCCATCGCGTGCGCGATGACCTGGACGTACATCTGGTGCCGGTGTCGATCTTCGTCGGCCGCGCGCCGGACAAGCAGAGCGGCTGGTTCGCGGTGCTGTTCTCGGAAAACTGGGCGCTGGTCGGCCGCTTCCGCCGCCTGCTGGCGGTGCTGCTCAACGGCCGAAGTACCATCGTCCGCTTCGCCCCGCCGATCTCGCTGCGCAGCACCGTGGACGAAGGCCTGGAGCCGGAGCGCACGGTACGCAAGCTGCAGCGCGTGCTGCGTACGCACTTCCGCCGCATCCGTGAATCGGTGATCGGCCCTGACCTGTCGACCCGGCGCCTGCTGGTAGACCAGGTGCTGGCCGCCGAACCGGTGCGCGAAGCGATCGCCTCGCAGGCCAAGCGCGACAACTCGAAGCCGGCCGATGCCTGGAAGAAGGCGCACGCCTACGCCTGGGAAATCGCCGCGGACTACTCCAGCCCGGTGGTGCGCTCGGCCAGCTTCATGCTCAGCCACGTGTGGAACCGCATCTATGCGGGCGTGCTGGTGCACCACCTGGACAAGTTCAAGGCCGCCGCGCCGGGCCACGAAGTGGTCTACGTGCCCAGCCACCGCAGCCACATGGACTACCTGCTGCTGTCCTACCTCCTGTACGACCGTGGCATCGTGCCGCCACACATCGTGGCCGGCATCAACCTGAACCTGCCGGTGGTCGGCACCCTGCTGCGCAAGGGCGGTGCGTTCTTCATCCGCCGCTCGATCCGCGGCAACGCACTGTATTCGGCGGTGCTCAGTGAGTACGTCGCGCAGCTGGTGGCCGGTGGCTACTCGCTGGAGTACTTCGTCGAAGGCGGCCGCTCGCGTACCGGCCGCCTGCTGCAGCCCAAGGGCGGCATGATCTCGATGACGCTGCGTGCGTTCCTGCGCCAGCCGCGCAAGCCGGTGCTGTTCCAGCCCATCTACATCGGCTACGAGAAGCTGATGGAGGGCGGCAGCTACCTGGACGAACTGTCCGGCCGGCCGAAGGAAAAGGAATCGATCTGGTCGCTGCTGTGGGGCATCCCCAAGGTGCTCAAGCAGAACTACGGCCAGGTGGTGGTGAACTTCGGCGAACCGATCGCACTGAACGACGTGCTGGCCGAGAAGGCGCCGGAGTGGAAGGGCGAGGCGGTTTCCGAAGACGAGAAGCCGGCCTGGCTGTCGACCACGGTGGATACGCTGGCCGAGCGCATCCAGGTGCGCATCAACGGCGCCGCCGACGTCAACCCGATCAACCTGTTGGCGCTGGCCCTGCTGTCCACGCCGAAACACGCGATGGGCGAGGCCGACCTGATCGCGCAGATCGAGCTGTGCAAGACGCTGCTGGTCGAGATGCCGTATTCGGACCGGGTGACGGTGACCCCGCACTCGCCGGAGCGGATCATCGCCCACGCCGAGGAAATCAACGTCCTCACCCGTATCAAGCATCCGCTGGGCGACGTGCTCAGCGTCAGCGGCGATACCGCGGTGCTGCTGAGCTACTTCCGCAACAACGTGCTGCACCTGTTCACCGCCTCGTCGTGGGTGGCCTGCTGCTTCCAGAACAACCGCCGCATGAGCCGCACCGGCCTGGTCCAGCTGGGCCGCACGGTGTACCCGTTCCTGCAGGCCGAGCTGTTCCTGCCGTGGAGCGAGGACGAGTTCGCCCAGCGCATCGACCAGACCATCGACGTGTTCGTGCGCGAGGGCCTGCTGCAGAACGTCAACGACGACGACGGCGGCATCCTGGCGCGCAACACCGGGCAGACCGACGAAGTATTCCGCCTGCGTGCGATTGGCCATTCACTGCAGCAGGCGTTCGAGCGCTACTACATCGCCATCTCGGTGCTGGTGAAGAACGGCCCGGGCGTGCTGGGTGCGGCCGAGCTGGAAAGCCTGTGCCAGCAGGCGGCGCAGCGTCTGAGCCTGCTCTATGCACCGGCCGCGCCGGAGTTCTTCGACCGCACCCTGTTCCGTGGCTTCATCCAGAAGCTGCGCGAGCTGCGCCTGGTGTGGCCGGACGAGAACAGCAAGCTGCTGTTCGACGAGCGCCTGGATGCCTGGGCCAAGGACGCCAAGTTCATCCTCGGCCGCGAGCTGCGCCACACCATCGAACGGGTCAGCCCGGAAGCGGCACGCCCGGACGAGCCGGCGCCGCAGGATTGAAGGTAGCGCCGGGCATGGCCATGCCCGGCGAACGGCATGCCAACCAAGGTTGGCATCTACCAGGGGCGAAGCAGTAGATCCACGCCATGCGTGGATGGGCCACCGCTCAGGCCGGTTCGTCGGGAATCTGCAGGCTTTCCAGCCTGGCGATGCAGTCTTTCAACTGCAGCTTGCGTCGCTTCAGGCGCTTGGCTTCCAGCTCGTCCTCGCCATTGGCGGCCATGCGGGTGATCTGCTCATCCAGCAGGCGATGCTCGGCGCGCAGGGCGGCGAGGTGCTCGACGATCTCGGCGGGGCTGTAGGTGTCCACAGCCTCCGAGCATACACAGCGTTGATGACTGCCGGGAGAGGGGAATCCCGACCCCCGGCCGTGGCCGCTCCGAGCCGTTAGAATGGAACCCATGAGTGCCGTGATTTCCCTTCCCGATCCCCTGCCGCGTTCCCAGCCGCGCGCCGCCCGCGATCCGCGCGTGGCCGAGCGCGAGCAGCACAAGCTGGCCAAGCGCCTGCGCCGCCAGGTCGGTGAGGCGATTGCCGACTTCGGCATGATCGAGGCCGGCGACAAGGTCATGGTCTGCCTGTCCGGCGGCAAGGACAGCTACACCCTGCTGGACGTGCTGCTGCAGCTGCAGAAGAAGGCGCCGGTGCCGTTCGAGCTGGTGGCGGTGAACCTGGACCAGAAGCAGCCGGACTTCCCCGAGCACGTGCTGCCGGAGTACCTGGCAGGGCTGGGCGTGCCGTACCACATCATCGAGCAGGACACCTATTCGGTGGTCAGCCGGGTCATTCCGGAAGGCAAGACGATGTGCTCGCTGTGCTCGCGGCTGCGTCGTGGTGCGCTGTACAACTACGCCGAAATCCATGGCTTCACCAAGATCGCGCTGGGCCACCACCGCGACGACATGGTGGCCACGTTCTTCATGAACCTGTTCCACCACGCCAAGCTGTCAGGCATGCCGCCGAAGCTGCGCAGCGATGATGGCAAGCATGTGGTGATCCGGCCGCTGGCCTACGTGCGCGAGAGTGACATCGTCGAGTACGCGCAGGCGCGCCAGTTCCCGATCATTCCCTGCAACCTGTGTGGCAGCCAGGAGAACCTGCAGCGCCGCCAGGTCGGCCTGATGCTGAAGCAATGGGAAAAGGACCACCCGGGCCGCATCGAGCAGATCGCGCGCGCCATGGGCGAAGTCCGGCCCTCGCAGCTGGCTGACACCACCCTGTTCGATTTCATGGCGCTGGGCCGTCGCGACGACGCGCCGCTGCCCGACGCCCATGCCTGGCTGGCCGGTTCCCCGGCCGACGCCGACGCAGATCCCGAGACGCCCGCCGTTTAAGGTCGGCCGCCCTTCCTCTTTGCCATCCGGAATTCCATGTTCTTTCGCAACCTGACGTTCTTCCGTTTCCCGACCACCACCGATTTTTCCGAAGTCGACACCCTGCTGCCGCACGCCCTGCTGAAGCCGGTCGGCGCGCTGGAAATGAACTCGCGCGGCTTCATCTCGCCGTTCGGCCGCGAGGAGAAGGAGCTGCTCTCCCACCGCATCGCCGAACACCTGTGGCTGACCGTGGGCGGGGAGGACAAGATCCTGCCGGCGGCGGTGGTCAACGACCTGCTCGAGCGCAAGCTGGAGGAGATCGAGGAGAAGGAAGGCCGCCGCCCGGGTGGCCGCGAGCGCAAGCGCATGAAGGACGACCTGTTGCATGAACTGCTGCCGCGCGCCTTCGTGAAGTCCTCGCGCAACGACGCCTTCATCGACCTGCAGCACGGCTACGTGGCGGTGGATACCTCCAGCCGCAAGACCGGCGAATACTTCATGTCCGACATCCGCGGCCTGCTCGGCAGCTTCCCGGCGATGCCGCTGAACGCCGAAGTCGCGCCGCGCTCGATCCTGACCGGCTGGATTGCCGGCGAGCCGCTGCCGACCGGGCTGAGCCTGGGCGAAGAGTGCGAGATGAAGGACCCGGTGGAAGGTGGCGCGGTGGTCAAGTGCCAGCACCAGGAGCTGCGCTGCGACGAGATCGACAAGCACCTGGACGCCGGCAAGCAGGTGACCAAGCTGGCGCTGATCTTCGAGGACAACCTGTCCTTCGTGATTGGCGACGACCTGATCGTGCGCAAGCTGAAGTTCCTCGACGGTGCCCTGGACCAGCTGGAGCATGCCGACGAAGATGGCCGCCGCGCCGAGTTCGACGCCCGCTTCGCCCTGCAGAGCGCCGAGATCCGCCGCCTGTTCCTGTTGCTGGAAGAAGCCTTCAAGCTCAGCAAGGCTGACTGAACAGGCAGCCCGACGGCCGCCGGTCATCCGGCGGCCCGAAGCAGCGCTATGCTGGGTGCATGAGCCGTCTGCTGCGCCGCCTGATCAGCCCGACCCCGCCCGCCACCGTACAGCGCGACACCGTTCGCCTGCGCCTGGAGGATGCCGAGATCGAGGTACTGCGCGTGCGTGATCCGCGTGCACGCCGCATCAAGCTGAGCGTGGACGAGCGCGGCGCGCGCTTGACCCTGCCGCCGCGCGCAAGCCTGGTGATGGGCGAACGCTTCCTGGAACAGCACCGCGACTGGCTGGCACTGCAGCTGCGCCAGTACCAGGGCCAGGGCCTGCCGGCACCGTTGCGGCCCGGCGAAGACGGCATGCTGCCCCTGCGCGGCGAACTGCTGCCACTGCGCTGGCAGGAAGGCCGCTATGCGCGCCTGGAGATCGACGCGCACGGCGCCTGCGTGCAATGGCCGACCCGCGGCGGTGACGCCACCCTGCGCCGCCTGCTGCGCGAGTTCTACGAAGCCCAGACCCGCGCCGACGTCGGTCGCTGGCTGCCGAAGTACCTGCCCACCCTGCCGCGCGCACCCAGCCGCCTGCGGCTGAAGGTGATGTCCTCGCAATGGGGCTCACTGGCCCCCGACGGCAGCATGGCACTGGACCTGGCATTGGTGCTGGGCCGCTCGGAAGCGTTCGAATACGTGCTGGTGCACGAACTCTGCCACCTGATCCAGCCCAACCACTCGCCCGCGTTCTGGCACGAAGTGGAACAACGCTTCCCCGCCTGGCGCGAGCAGCGCGACTACTTCCAGCTGGAAGGGCGACGCCTGAAGGCCATGCTCAGGCAACTGCTGTAGCGCCAGCGCTACAGCAGTTGCCCACGCATTCTTCGGCAACACGCCATGGAGCTCGTGCAGCGCGCGACCCGCTCCTGCTCTTCTTTCTTTCTTCCGTGGTGGGCACACCGGAAACTGTCGAAGGACGGGATGGGTGGGATTGCGGGGGTGTCCGCGGCATGGATGCTGCGGCCAAGCCCCCAGGGACGGGTTTACGGCGTCCCCCGCAATTCCACCCATCCCGGCCAACCTCATGATCGTGCAGACCCACCGACCACGAAGGGCTCAGCCGTTGGCCGAAACCCTCACCCCGCCCGCAGCGCCGCCGCCGCCGCCCACCGCGCCGCCACCCGCGGCGCCGTAATGCACACCGCCTGATCGGTCACCGTCGTCACCGCGCGCTCCAGCAGCTGGATATCCGCCTCATGCTGGCGCGCCACGTGCGGATCCTCGAAGAAAATCGCACGCTGGCAGCGCCCCTCCAGCACCCGGTCGGCAATCTGCGCATCACCGCCCATCGGGCCGCTCTGGTAGCGCGTCACCCACGGCGTATCACGTGGCCAGCCCCGGCTCCAGGCCAGTTCGTTCAAACGCTGGCCGGTGGTGCCCGTCGCCACCCGCTCACCGAACCGGGCCAGCACATCGAAGTGCTCATCGGCGAAGGCCAGCATCGCCGGCTTCATCGCATCGTGCGCGATCAGTGCCAGCGTCTGGCCTTCGAACGCATGCAGGTCGTCGGCGCCGCCGTCTGCCGCCAGCCCGGCGTGGACGCGCTCCACCTCGACCCAGTCGCGTGCGGTGGCCACGGTCGAAATGAACGGCTTGCCGTGAATCACGCACTGGCGCTTCAGCGCTGTGGCTTCCGGAAATACCGAGGACGGATCGACCGGATCAATCAGATAGATCGCACCATCCAGTGTCCGATCCGGACCCATGCCAACGACTTCGGCGACCAGCTTCATCAGTCCACCCTCGCGACCGTAGGGATAACGGTGCAGGCCCGCGTACCCGGCCAGGAAGCCCTGTCGTTCGATCGCGTCATGGGTGCGACCGACCGCATGCAGCGACACGCCCAGCTCGCGCAGGCCGGCCTCGCTGCTGCGCAGCCAACGGAACAGCGCGGCGCGCGCGTCGTGGTGATGAAGACGGTTGGCAGCCAGGCCGATGCGCATCGAACGCTCCGCAGTTACGGGTGAAGGCGGCAGTGTATGTCGGCATTCCCCTATCTGGATGCTTTTACAACTTTCTTCATTGCCGTCGGTCCGCACGTCGATAGCGTGGCAGGCAGCGGTACCGCAGCGCGGCCGTTCCTTCCGCCCGCGAGATGAGGATGCCTACCGTGAATGTCGCCGGCTTCCCGGCAGCCATTGCTGTCATGGCCAGCCTGCTGCTGCCTGCCACGGCCTCCGCCACGGGCTGCAGGACACCGCTGCGCATCGCCTGGCCGTCCGACCGCGCACCTTTGTCGTCCAGCGAACAGGGCGAGGCCCGGGGGCTGGGCGCGGCGTATCTGAAGCTGCTGGGCGGGCAACGGCCACTGCAGCTGCTGCCCGTGCCGGCCGACAGCGTGGACCGGGACGAGCTGCCGGCCGGCACCCAGGCGCTGCTGGGATGGCCCCGCTCGCAACTGCCCGCTGGATGGGTGGTCAGTACGCCCTACCTGCAGCTGCCACAGGTGATCGTGCGCCGGGAAGACGCGTCGCCGGTGCTGGGCCTGGAAGATCTGCGTGGACGCACCGTGGCCAGCCCCAGCCGGATGCCGCTGCAGGGACTGCTGGCCGAGCAGGCCGTGGGTGCGCAGCTGCTGCCACCGGCAGCGCTGGACGATGCACTCCCGCTGCTGGGCACCGGATTGATCGATGCGGTAGTCGCCAACCTCGGCGACGTCGAGGCCGCGTTGCGCCGCTACCAGGGCGATCCACTGCTGATCGCTGCGCCGGCCGGTTTCGACGATGCCCTGGTGCTGGCGACCACGCCCGCGTGCGCCGATGTCATCGTCGGCTTCGAGCAGGCGCTGTCGCAGCTGACCGATACCGAGCGCGACCAGATCCGCGCGGACTGGCTGCCGGACCGGCCGCGTAATTCCCCGTCATCGTCGCCCCTGCGCTGGCTGGTGCCGGCCTCGCTGATCCTGCTCGCCCTGGCGCTGGTACATGCCTTCGGCTACTGGCGGGTCCATCGCGAGAGCGTGCGCCGCCGAGTAGTGGAGCAGCGCCTGCAGGAGGTGACTGCGAACCTGCCGGCGGTGGTCTACCAGGCGCGTCGGTCGGCGGGCGGCCATTACAGCTTTCCGCAGATCGCCGGTGACGTGCAGGCCCTGTTCGGAATCAGCGTGGAGACCGCGCGGATCGATCACCAGCGGTTGTTGGCCGCGGTCCATCCGGATGACCGCAACCAGGTGATGGCCTGTGTCGAGACGGCTGCATTGGCGCGTGGCCCGATCGACGTCACTTTCCGCACCCGTTCGCCACAAGGGTGGCGATGGGTGCGTTCGCATGGGCGGCCGTTGCCCTGCGACGACAGCGACGTCGAGTGGAGCGGCTATTGGATCGACGTCAGCGAGGTGCAGTCACGTACCCGCGCGCTGGCCGACGCGCGCCGCCAGGCCGAACAGGCAGCACAGGCCAAGGCGCACTTCCTGGCAACGATGAGCCACCAGATCCGCACCCCGATGAGCACGCTGCTGGGCATGCTCGAACGGCTGGCGGGCAGCAGGCTGGAGGCACACCAGCAGCAGGTGCTGGCCACGGTCGATGATGCCGCGCGGATGCTGCGGCAGATCCTCGACGATGTCCTGCACAGCCAGCGTCTGCAGGGCGCACCACTGCAGCTGCGGCCCACTGACCTGGCGGCGCTGGTGCGCGCGGTGCAGCAACTGCTGATGCCGGTGGCCGCCAGCCGCGGCCTGCACCTGCAGGTGGTGCTGGATCCGGAGATGCAGCCGGGATCGCTGGCCGACGGCCTGCGCCTGCGCCAGATCCTGTTCAACCTGGCCGGCAACGCATTGAAGTTCACCCGGCACGGCCACGTGGAACTGCAGGTGCAGGTACTGCAGCAGCGTGACGGCGGCCAGCGGCTGCGCCTGCAGGTGAGCGACAGCGGCGTGGGCATCAGCGAGGAACGCCAGCAGGCGGTGTTCGCCGCCTATGCCCAGGCGGAGCGCTCGACCACACGGCACTTCGGCGGCAGTGGGCTGGGCCTGGCGATCTGCCGCGAGCTGGCGACCTCGATGGGCGCGGAGCTGCAGCTGCGCAGCTCACCCGGGAAAGGCACCACGGTCTGGCTGGATCTGGACCTGGATGCCTGCGAGGCACCCGCGGCTGCACCTTCGACGGCGGTTGCGGACGCGCGTCCATTGCCGGCGTCGCGCGTGCTGGTGGCTGAAGACCATCCCACCAACCTGCATCTGCTGGAGCAACGCCTGCGTGCGCTCGGGCTGCAGGTCCACGCCTGTACCGACGGACGGTCGGCGCTTGAAGCATGGCAGGCGCAGCCGTTCGACCTGGTCATCACCGACTGCCACATGCCGGGCATGGACGGCTTCGCACTGGCGCGGGCGATCCGCGCCGATGCCTGCCCGGCGCGTGCGCAGGTGCCGATCATCGCGCTCACGGCCAGCGTGATGGAAAGCACCCGCGAAGCCTGTCGTGTGGCTGGCATCGACCACTTCCTGGCCAAGCCGGTGGAGCCGCACGTGCTGCGGGCGCTACTGGCGGTACTGCTGGTGCCGGACTCAGTGGGCCAGTAGCCGCACGATGCTGGCGGCGGCGTCGCGGCCCTCGGCCACGGCGGTCACTACCAGGTCGGCACCGCGCACTGCATCACCACCGGCGAACAGGCGCGGATGCGCGGTCTGGAACGGCAGGCGGTCCTTGCCGCCGGCCACGATGCGGCCGTTGGACTGGCCTTCCACGCCATGCTCGGACAGCCATGCCGGCAAGGTCGGCGAGAAGCCGAAGGCGATGATCACCACGTCCGCTTCCAGCAGCGATTCGCTGCCCTCGATCGGCACCGCGTTCTGGCGGCCGTTGGCATCCGGTTCGCCCAGCCGGGTCTCGACCACGGTCACGCCGATCACTTCATCATCGGCACCGGCCTCGATCGACAGCGGCTGGCGGTTGAACAGGAAACGCACGCCCTCTTCGCGTGCATTGGCCACTTCGCGCGCGCTGCCGGGCATGTTGGCTTCGTCACGGCGGTAGGCGCAGGTGACCTTGGCCGCACCCAGCCGCACCGCGCTGCGCACGCAATCCATGCCGGTGTCGCCACCGCCGAGCACCACCACGCGCTTGCCGTTGAGATCGGGCAGGGCGATGGTGTCTTCCCAGCCGGCAATCGGCCGGCCCTTCGGATCATTACCACCGACGATGCGGCTGTTCTGCACCAGGAACGGCAGGGCCGGCAGCACGCCCTTCAGATCCTGGCCATCGAGGCCGCCATCGGTGTAGCGGTAGGCGCCGGTACCGACGAACACCGCATCGTGGCTGTCCAGCAGCTGCTGCACGCTGACATCGCGGCCGATCTCCACGCCGAGGCGGAACTGCACGCCCATGCCCTCCAGCACTTCGCGGCGGCGGTGGATCACGTCCTTGTCCAGCTTGAAGCTGGGAATGCCGAACTGCAGCAGGCCACCAATCTGTTCGTAGCGGTCGTAGACCACGGCGGCAATGCCGGCGCGTGCCAGGCGGTCGGCACAGGCCAGGCCGGCAGGACCCGCGCCGATCACCGCCACGCTGTGGCCGGTCGGCTGCACCGCGCCCAGATCCGGGCGCCAGCCGCTGACCAGCGCGGTATCGACGATGTACTTCTCCACCGCGCCAATGGTCACCGCACCGAACTCTTCCAGCGTGCAGCTGCCTTCGCACAGCCGGTCCTGCGGGCACACCCGGCCGCACACTTCCGGCAGCGGGTTGGTGCTGTGGCACAGCGTGGCCGCCTCGTGAATGCGGTTTTCCTGCACCAGCTGCAGCCACTGCGGAATGGCGTTGTGCACCGGGCACTTCCAGCTGCAGTAAGGATTGCCGCAGTCCAGGCAGCGGCCGGCCTGGTACTGGGCATCTTCCTTGCCGAACTTGCCGTACAGCTCGCCCCAGTCGCCGGACGTGCGCAGTTCCACCGGAATGCGCTGCGGCATGGTGCGGGGCAGGTCGAGGAACTGGAAGGCGTGCTTGCGGCTCATGGCGGGCTCTGGAATGCGAGGGGGAACGTTGCCGGCCAGCGGCCGGCACTACCGGAAGACATCACGCGGCGCGTCGCAGGGTTTCAGTCAGCGACTCGATGCTGGCGGCCTTGGGTTTGACCAGCCAGAACTTGCCGATGTAATCGCGGAACTCGTCCAGGATCTGCTGCGCCCAGATGCTGCCGGTCAGCTCGCGGTGGCGGCCGATCAGGCGGTGCAGGTGCTGGCGGTAGTTCTCGAAGCCTTCGGCGGAGACGCGATGGATGTCGATCAGTTCGTGGTTGTAGCGATCGACGAAATCGCGGTCCACGTCCAGCACGTAGGCCAGGCCACCGGTGAAGCCGGCACCGAAGTTCAGGCCGACCTTGCCCAGCACCAGCACCACGCCGTCGGTCATGTACTCGCAGCAGTGATCACCGGCACCCTCGACCACCGCCAGCGCGCCGGAGTTGCGCACCGCGAAACGCTCGCCCGCGCGACCCGCGGCGAACAGCTCGCCACCGGTGGCGCCATACAGGCAGGTGTTGCCGATGATCGCGGTGCTGCGTGCCTCGAAGCGGGCGCCACGTGGCGGACGCACCACCAGGCGGCCACCGGCCATGCCCTTGCCGACGTAGTCGTTGGCTTCACCCTCCACTTCCAGGTGCAGGCCACCGACATTGAAGGCACCAAAACTCTGCCCGGCGCTGCCGCGGAAGCGCAGTTCCAGCGGTGCCTCGGCCATGCCCTGGTTGCCGTGCGCGCGCGCCACTGCACCGGCCAGGCGGGTGCCGATGCTGCGGTCGGTGTTGTGGATCAGGAAGCGGTGCTCGCCACCACGCTTGTGCTCGATGGCCGGCGCCAGCAGGCCATCCATCTGCGTGGCCAGGCTGTCCGGCGATTCGTACAGGCGCTGCGCGGCGCAGTGGCTGCCCTCGTAGCGGCTGTCGGCCAGCAGGCGTGACAGGTCCACGCGCACGCCGTCACGGGGTGCCGTTTCGATCTGCCGCAGCAGGTCGGTGCGGCCCACGATATCTTCCAGCGAACGCGCACCCAGGAACGACAGCCAACCGCGCACTTCCTCGGCCAACAGGCGGAAGAAGTTCTCCACGCGCTCGGGCTGGCCGGTGAAGTGGTTCTCGCGCAGGCGCTCGTCCTGGGTGGCCACGCCGGTGGCGCAGTTGTTGAGGTGGCAGATGCGCAGGTACTTGCAGCCCAGCACGATCATCGGCGCGGTGCCGAAGCCGAAGCTGTCCGCGCCCAGCAGCGCGGCCTTGACCACGTCCAGGCCGGTCTTCAGGCCGCCATCGGTCTGCAGCAGGGTACGCCCGCGCAGGTCGTTGGCCAGCAGCGCCTGGTGCGCTTCGGCCACGCCCAGCTCCCACGGTACACCTGCATAGCGGATCGAGCTGACCGGCGAGGCACCGGTGCCGCCGTCATGGCCGGAGATGGTGATCAGGTCCGCACCGGCCTTGACCACGCCAGCGGCAATCGTACCCACACCGGCATGGCTGACCAGCTTTACCGACACCAGCGCGGTCGGGTTGACCTGCTTGAGGTCGTAGATCAGCTGGGCCAGGTCTTCGATCGAATAGATGTCGTGGTGCGGCGGCGGCGAGATCAGGCCGATGCCCGGGCGCGCGTAGCGCAGGCGGGCGATCAGCTCGTTGACCTTGTGGCCGGGCAGCTGGCCGCCTTCGCCGGGCTTGGCGCCCTGCGCGACCTTGATCTGCAGCACCTCGGCGTTGACCAGGTACTCAGCGGTGACACCGAAGCGGCCCGAGGCCACCTGCTTGATCTTGCTGCGCTTTGCGGTGCCATAGCGGGCGGGATCCTCACCGCCTTCGCCGGAATTGCTGCGGCCACCGAGGCGGTTCATGGCAATGGCCAGCGCCTCGTGCGCTTCCGGCGACAGTGCGCCCAGGCTGATCGCAGCAGTATCGAAGCGCGGGAACAGGGTACTGGCCGGGGCGACCTCGTCCAGCGGCACGGGCGTGGCCGCCGGTACCAGTTCCAGCAGGTCGCGCAGCGCCGACGGCGGCCGCGCATGCACGGCATCGCAGTACTGCTGCCACGCACGCGGGTCACCGCTGCGCGCCGCGCGCTGCAGGGTGGTCACCACATCCGGGTTGTACATGTGGTACTCGCCGCCGTGCACGTACTTCAGCAGGCCGCCAACATCCACGTCCTGCTGTGCGTCCCAGGCCTGCGCGCACAGCTCGCGCGCGTCGGCATCCAGGCGTGCGAAGCCGGCGCCGCCGATGCGCGAGGCGGTATCCGGGAAGCACAGGTCCACCACCTCCGGCTCCAGGCCGATGATCTCGAACAGCTGCGCGCCGCGGTAGCTGGCCACGGTACAGATGCCCATCTTCGAGATGATCTTCGACAGGCCCTTGTACACGCCCTTGCGGTAGCGGCGGCCGATCTGCGACTGCTCACCGCCCTTGCTCAGCTTGAGGATGCCGCGGCGACCCAGGTCGAACAGGGTCTGGTAGGCCAGGTACGGATACACCGCCGTGGCGCCGAAGCCGAGCAGGCAGGCCATGTGGTGCGGGTCGCGCGCGGTGCCGGTCTCGACGATGAGGTTTACGTCGCAGCGCAGGCCCAGCCGCGAGAGGTGGTGGTGGATGGCACTGGTGGCCAGCAGCGCATGCACCATCGGCCGCCCGGCCACCGGGTAGCGGTCGGACAGCAGCAGCATCACCATGCCATCGCGCGCGGCCTGTTCGGCTTCGCTGCAGATGCGCTCGATGCCAGCGCGCAGGCCCTCGTCTTCGCTGTAGGACAGGTCGAGCAGGCGATTGGCCTGCACGTACTGGTCCATCTTCAGCAGCTGGCGCAGCTTGCGCTGGCTGAGCACCGGCGAATTGAGGATGACGTGGTTCACCGTCTCCGGGCCGGCATGGAAGATGTTGGTCTCCTTGCCGAGCTGGGTGGACAGCGACATCGCGCAGTCTTCGCGCAGCGGGTCGATCGGCGGGTTGGTGACCTGCGCGAAGGCCTGGCGGAAATAGTCGTACAGCGGGCGACTGCGCTGGCTCAGCACCGCCATTGGTGTGTCGTCGCCCATCGAGCCGGTGGCTTCCTGCTCGGTCTCGGCCAGCGGCCGCAGCACCTGCTCCACTTCCTCGCTGCTGAGCTGGTACAGCTTGTGGTAGCTGCGCAGGGTACCTTCGTCGAAGGGTTCTTCCACCAGCGAGGGGTCGATCAGTTCGGTCTGCAGGTAGGTCACGCCCTGCTGCAGCCACTGCTTGTACGGCGCGCGACCACGGTTGATGCGGTCGACCGCGTCGGAGTCGAGCAGGTCACCACGCTTGAGGTCGATGGCCACCATTTCGCCTGGGCCGAGCTTGCCCTTGCGCACCACGCGTTCGGTCGGCACTTCCCACACGCCGGCTTCGGAGGCGACCAGGAAGTGGCGGTCGGCGGTCAGCATCCAGCGCGCCGGGCGCAGGCCGTTGCGGTCGAGGGTGCACACGGCGTAGCGGCTGTCGCAGGCGACGATGCCGGCCGGGCCGTCCCACGGTTCGCTGTTCAGGCCGTGAAACTCGTAGAAGGCCGCCAGATCCGGGTCCTTGAATTCCAGCGACTGCGTGGCCGGCGGCACCAGGATGCGCAGCGCCTGGATCAGCTCCATGCCCCCGGCGACCATCAGCTCCAGCATGTTGTCCAGGCTCTGCGAATCCGAACCGTGCATGGAGATCACTGGATCGAACTCGGCGATGTCGAAGCGGGGCGTCTTCCACACCTTGCTGCGCGCCTGCGCCCAGCGACGGTTGCCTTCGATGGTGTTGATCTCGCCGTTGTGGGCGAGCATGCGGAACGGGTGGGCCAGCGGCCAGCGCGGCAGCGTGTTGGTGGAGAAGCGCTGGTGGAACACGATGGCGCTGGAGGCCAGTTCGCGGCGTTGCAGGTCCGGGAAGAAGCGGCTGAGCTTGTCCGGCAGCACCATGCCCTTGTAGCTGATCGCATCCGGGGTGAGGGTGGTGACGTAGAAGTCAGCGTGTTCGCGCAGCAGCTGCTCGCTGCGGCGACGGGCCAGGAACAGGGCCAGTGCGAAGCCGGCATCATCCTGGCCGACGCCGGCGTCGACGAACACCTGTTCGATGCGCGGCAGCGTGTCGCGTGCCAGTTGGCCGCAGACGCTGTCGTCGGTAGGCACCTCGCGCCAGCCGGCGACCTTGCAGCCCACCGCTTCCACCTGCGCCTGCAGCTGCGCGCGGCAGGCCTGCGCAGCGTCGGCGTCGTGCGGCAGGAACACCAGGCCGGCGGCGAAGCGTGCGGAGACCGCGATGTCGGCTTCGCTGGCCAGCAGTTTCAGGAAGGCATCGGGGCGGCGCAGCAGCAGGCCACAGCCATCACCGGTCAGGCCATCGGCGGCGACACCGCCACGGTGGGTCATGCGCGAAAGCGCGGCGATGGCGGTGTCAACCAACAGGCGCGATGGTTGATCGTCGAGCTGGGCGACCATGCCAAATCCACAGGCATCGCGCTCGGAGCGCGGGTCGTAAAGCCCTTGGCGGTTGCGGGGGGCCATCTCTACCTCGATGCGTATAGGGTTGGCGGCGACACTCGTCCCCGCTCATTCCCTGGAGCGCATCGTGAGGCCACCGGATGCCTCGACTAGATCACAGGTTGCTGCAACGCCGCAATACACGGTTGCAGGTGCAACAGAACGCGCCGGCAACCCAGTGCCGGCGCGGGGCCGGAGTCAGCCGCAGCGCGCGCCGCTGACGGCGCCCTTGGCGTCCACTTCGATGTTCAGGCGGTCGCCGAGGAACTCCATCGTGGCCACGTCGTTGGGCTTCAGTACGCGCACCTGGCTGGCACCTGCATCTTCCTGTGCCTGTTTGCCCAGTGCATCGGTGTAGGCCTGGCCGACCAGGCTCTGCACCTGGCTGGCATCGCAGGTACCGACCGGCGGCGCCTCGGTGGCCTTGCCGGCTTCGTCGGCCGGCGCCTTGGCGGCTTCGGCGGCCTGCTGGGCATGGGCCGTGGCCGAATCCTGTTCATCCAGCGCCGGTGCCTGGCAGGCGGTCAGGGCCAGCACGGCCGGCAGCAACAGGGCGGAGAGCGAACGGGCGCGAATCGGGAACGACATCATGACTCCGGAAGGGGTTGTGAAGACCCGAGCATAGCGGCGAACCGGCCCTCACGTGTTTGTCTTGTGTTATCGACAGGATCGCGGCATGGCGACAGCGACACTACAGGCATGCCAACTCCCTCCACCCCCGAGCGACAGGCCGCGCGCGCGGCCGGCCTGCGCTATGTCGACGACACCCAGCCGGGCATCAGCCGGCGCCGCGCCGGCAAGGGTTTCAGCTACCGCGATGCTGATGGCCACGCGATACGCGACGCCACCACCCTGCAGCGCATCCGTGCGCTGGCGGTTCCGCCCGCCTACACCGCCGTGTGGATCTGTGCCCACGCCAACGGCCACCTGCAGGCCACCGGCCGCGATGCGCGCGGGCGCAAGCAGTACCGCTACCACGCTGACTGGGCCAAAGAGCGGGATGCCGGCAAGTTCGACCGCATCATTGCGTTTGGCGAGGCGTTGCCCGCGCTGCGGCGGCGGTTGTCACGGGATCTCAAGCGGCCTGGGTTTCCGCAGGAAAAGGTGCTGGCCATGGTGGTCGCGCTGTTGGCGGATACCCTGGTGCGGGTCGGCAATGAAACCTATGCACAACAGAACCGTTCGTTCGGACTGACCACACTGCGCAACCGCCATCTGGAACTGCTGCGCGGTGGCCGGGTGCGCATGCGCTTCCGCGGCAAGTCGGGGCAGCTGCAGGAGGTGACCGTGGGCGACCGCAGGCTGGGGCTGCTGGTGCGGCGCCTGCAGCAGCTGCCGGGGCAGGCGCTGTTCCAGTACCGCGATGACGACGGTGCGCTGCAGCCGGTGGATTCCGGCGCGGTGAACGACTACCTGCGCGAGGTGATGGGCGAGGACTTCACTGCCAAGGACTTCCGCACCTGGGGCGGCACGGTGGCGGCGGTGCAGGCGTTTGCCGCGACCGAGCTGCCGGAACCGGCCAGCCAGCGCGCGCTGGCGCAGGCGCAGCGCGCGGTGGTGTGCGAGGTGGCAGCGCTGCTGGGCAACACGCCGGCGGTGTGCCGCAAGGCCTACATCGACCCGTGCGTGTTCGCCGGCTGGGAACGCGGCGAACTGGCCACGCTGGCCGGCCTGCGCGGGCCGCGCCAGTGGGAACAGGCCACCCTGCGCGTGCTGCGCAGGGCGCGCAGGCTCAGCCGCAGTAGATTGCGGTGATGTTGTTGGTGCGGCCCTTTTCGATGGTCAGGCGGTCGCCGCCTTCGTGCGCCGGTGGCACCCGCGGGCCGTCGTGGCGCAGCACCCGCACGTGCAGGCTGTCGCTGTCCACGCGTGCGCGGGCCACGGTGGCGTCCGAAGCGGCCAGGCCGAGTGCGCCGCGCACCATGTCGCTGTGGCACTGCCCGGAAATGACGCCGTCGATCGGCTGCACCTGCGCCATTGGCGTGCTGCTGCAGGCGGCAAGGGCAAAGCAGGCGGCGGCGGTGGCGATGGCAAGTTTCATGGAGGCGTTCCTTGTTTGATTGCGTGCAGGGTGCGACGTCAGACGTGGTGGCGGAATGAATGCCGTGCACATCGTGGACACGGCGCGCTCACCGCCGCCAACAGCGTGGGTGGAGACACTGCAGGAGCGGCAAGGGCCGCCCCCGGTAGTGCCGGCCGCTGGCCGGCAGCCCCTTTCCCTCCCGAGGAGACCTGCATGGCCACCACCAAGAAAGCCCCCGTCCGTCGCAAAGCCTCGCCCAAGGTGCGCAAAGGCAGCACCGCAAGCAAGACTGTCGCCGCCCCCGATCGCCCGCGCGTGGTGAAGACCGCCACCCGTAAGGCGGCCGCCAGCGATCCACGCGCAGCGCGCGTCGCGGCCCGGCAGCGGCGCCTGCAGGACCAGGAGAAGGCCAAGGACGTGCGCGCGGCAAAAAAAGCAACGAAGAAGACCGCGACCCAGGCCGGTGCGCGCCGGCAACCGGAGGCGATGCCGGCGCAGCAGCTGGCCAAGCCTGGGCATGAACACGAACTGGAGCTGGCGCCGCGTTTCCTTGCACCGGACTACGCCGGCAGCGGCAAGCTGCAGGGCATGCGCGCGATCATCACCGGTGGCGATTCTGGTATCGGCCGTGCGGTGGCAGTACTGTTCGCACGCGAAGGCGCCGATGTGGCGGTACTGCATTTGGACGAGGCCGAGGACGCGGACATCACCCGCCAGCACGTGGAGCGCGAAGGCGGTCGCTGCGTGGTGATCGCCGGTGACGTGCGCGATCCGCGCTTCTGCAACAAGGCGGTCAAGCAGGTGGCCAAGGCGTTCGGCGGCATCGACATCCTGGTCAACAACGCCGCGTTCCAGCTGCATTGCGAGCGGCTGGAAGACCTGGAAGACGCGCATCTGCAGGAAACCCTGCAGACCAACATCGGCGGTTACATCCAGATGGCGCGCGCGGTGCTGCCGCACCTGGGCGAGGGTGCCAGCATCATCAACACAGGATCGGAAACGGGAATCTTCGGCAGCAAGGCGCTGATCGACTACTCGGCCACCAAGGGCGCGATCCATGCGTTCACCAAGGCGCTGGCCAGCCAGCTGCTGCCACGTGGCATCCGGGTCAACTGCGTGGCGCCGGGGCCGGTGTGGACGCCGTTGAACCCCGCCGACAAGCAGGCCGAAGATGTTGCGGAGTTCGGCAAGGACAGTGACATGGGGCGGCCCGCACAACCCGAAGAACTGTCGCCCGCCTATGTGTTCCTGGCTTCGCCGGTCTGTGCCAGTTACATCAGCGGGGTGATCCTGCCGGTGATGGGCGGTCCGCGCGGCTGACGCGGCGGCGGTGCCGGCCGCTGGCCGGCAGCTATCCTCGGCGCATGCGAACAGAGGATGGGGTGGGCATGGACGGCACCGCTGAATACCTGTGGCTGCCGCCGGGCGCCACACCGCCCGAACGGGCCTGCTCCCCTTGCCGGGCCATTGTTGCTGTCGAAGCCGCCGTGGAGGCGGACTGGCAGGCGCCGATGAGCGATTGGCTGGTGCGCAGCGGTTGCCGCTACATGATGGCCTGGGGCATCGAGTGCAGCGGTTGGGATGATGCGGTGGACATGGCATCGCCGGAGGTCGAGTGCGCCGACTTCGTGATGACCACCTGGCATGATCGCGACACCCTGGCGGAGGTGTCGGCGTTCTGCGCCATTGCCCAGCACTCTACGCTGGAGCTGCCGCACACTCGGGTGTTGCATGTTGCTGGGGTGGCCGACCGGGCGCGCGTGCTTGCAGGTGTTCAGGGCGCTGTTGCAGCAGATGCGTAAAGATCGGCGATGCGCGGAATGAACCGCTGCGGTTGGCGCGTGGGAGCTGCATACTCGGCCCACCGGGCAGAAACGCCACATGGAAGATCACAACGGAGTTCGCACTCCCTGCACGATGATCAGCCTCGGCAGACCCTTCAGTCGCTTGGCCAGTGTCCTTGCGCTACTGCTGGCTTTCGCACCCTTCTGCATGGAAGCAAGCACTTTTGACATCGGCCTTGATGGAAAAAGCCCTTACCCGGAGCACTCACGCGACCAGATACTGGAGCTCCAGAGAAACTCTGATGGCCGAATGCTGCTTCGCGATGAACTGGATGCATTCAAGGCGGTGCTGGTCGAGCAGGGCTGGCCCACCTATCGCACCTCGGGGCCAGCCCTGATTGATGCGGCCGCCAAGCTGCTGGAGCGCTCTGGCCTGGATTGCGAGTTCCAGAAGTACATGCTTCGCGTTCTTGATCAGCAAGTCGGCGATGACATCCGTCCTGCAATCTATGCACGGCTTGCGGATCGTATCCATGCTTCCCACAATTCCAGCCAACTGTACGGCACCCTGCAGCAGCGGCTCGATGATGTGGCTACGGTTGATCCGCCAGTAGCCTCGTTGGGCTCCCTGCTGTTCTTCCGTGACTTCTACGGTCTGCCCAGCCTGGAGGAGGACCTGGCCTCGGGCGGCATCGATTACGAAGTGACCTTGTCACAGCCACCGGCGACGTACACCTGGCCCGACATCCGGACGCTGCTCGGTGAGCTGATCCAGCCCGATCAATCCTTGCGGGCAGCGCTAAGCGCTGCCCGCAGCAAGGGCGTTTCAGCAAAGGTCGAGCTGCTCAAGGAGGAGATCGCTGCCTCCGATCGAGAAGGCCTGTGAAGGATCAAGCAGGTATTCGAAGGCGTAGGCTTTCCGACGCGGGACATGGCGGGCATTGATGGTGTCTCTAGGGCCTTCCTCCTGGTCCAGCACGCGGATGAGGATCCAGCGTTCCAGAGGCGTGCGTTGGAGCTGGCCAAACCATTGATGGAGTCACGCGGCATGTCGCGACGCCAGTATGCAATGCTGGCTGACCGGGTTTCCCCTGGCAGAAGGCGAGCCGCAACTGTACGGCACGCAGATGACCCTTCAGAACGGCGTGTACGTGCTGCAGCCTACGTCCGATCTTGACGGTCTGGACAAGCGTCGATCGCAGATGGCGCTTGGCCCTTATCAGGCGATGCTCGATAGTGCCAACGCCAGTCGTCCTTGATTGAAATGTTGCGCCAACATCCTGGGCTTCCAGTGTTGAAGTATCCAGTTGATCTGCAGCATCGAATTGAAGTTTCGAGGGGATTCCTTGGCAGACATGTGGCTGGAGGTGGCGGCCGGGCGCGCCTGCTTGCTTGCAGATGTTCAGGGCGCTGTTGCGAAATACTCGCAGCGCAATGCGCACTTTTGATGTGGAGAACGTGATCGCGCGGACACGCGGAATCCGCAAATTCACACACAGAAGGAGTGAATGCATTGGATCATTTTCATGAACACGCGAAATGTGACGAGGTTATCGATGTCGCAATTGCCTTCACTCAAGTGTTGACGTGATGCGCTCGATGATCGATAAAAAGGCCCAACGCAACGGGAAAGGATGCCCCGATGTCACGACATCTTTTTCGCAGGGAAGTGATGCAGGCGAAGGGAAATCGTTGGCTGGGCCGCATCAACATGGTGCAGCCGATTCCGCTTTGGCTGTTTACCGCCTTCGCTGCCTGCTCAGCTGTTTCCGTCATTCTCTTCATTGCACTTGGCAGTTATACAAAGCGTGCCCGGGCCATGGGACAGCTTGTCCCTGTCGAAGGCATGTCCACTGTCATGGCACCCGCAAGCGGTGTCGTCTCTCTTCTCAAGGTCAGTGAGGGAGAGAATGTGCGTGCAGGTCAGGTGGTTGCCGTGCTCACCGTGCCAAGGGCAACGGTTGGCGAAGGTGATACCTCCGCCGCATTGGAGAAGCGCATCCGCGAGCGGGTCCAGGGATTGAAGGATGTGCAGGCTGCGGATCAATCCCAGCTCGATGCACAAAGTGACGGTCTCATTGCGCAGGTGGCTGCGGCGCAACGCGAGCTGGCGCAGTTCAAGGAGGAAATCCAGACAAGAAGCAGGCAGGTCGTACTGGCCGAAGAGACACTCTCGCGGCTGGAGAGACTGCGCGAAGGCAGTTACGTAAGCGAACTGCAGATCAAGCAGCAGCAGACACTGGCGCTTGAACAGCATGCCAGTGTGCAGGCCCTGCAGCGCCAGGCAATCACAACACAACGACTCATAGCGCAGTTGCAGGAGGCCATGCGCTCGCTGCCGCAAAAGCGTGAAGCCACCAGAGCCGGTCTGCGGGGCGCATTGGCCCAACTTGAACAGGAACACGTCGAGCTGCTCGCACGAGGTGAGCTGGTGCTTACCGCGCCGGTGGATGGAACGGTTGTCACGCAGGTGCTGAAGCCGGGCCAGTCGGTGACCATGGGCCAACCTCTGCTGAGTATCCTGCCGCAAGACGGCCGTCTGGAAGCTGGCCTGCTGGTGCCCAGTCGTGTCATCGGCTTCATTGATCCCGGCGATCGCGTACTGCTGCGTTACCAGGCGTACCCCTATCAGAAATTCGGTCACCATGAGGGAACAGTGCAGCGCGTCAGCCGCAGCGCGCTTACTGGGACAGAGCTGGAAATGCTGATGCCCGGCTCGACGATCCAAGGCGAACCGATGTACAGGGTCACCGTCGCACTCTCCAGTCAGGAGATGGACGCTTACGGTCGCATCGAGCGACTCAAGCCCGGCATGACACTTGAAGCTGACATCCTTGGCGAGCGCAGCAGCTTGGCCGAATGGATCTTTGCGCCACTGGTCGCACGAAGCAAACGGATCTTCTAGAGAAGGTCACCTCCACTCAACCCGTCCTGCCGTTGAAACCGAACGGGCGGACACGCAGAGGAAGCAGCGATGGAACTAGAGCAGCGGGAAAGGCTTGGGAGCGTACCGGATCTGGGCGATGTCGATGTTGTCGATGACCTGGTACCAGACGAACTTCGGCGCGACATCCTGCGACTGGTCCGTAAACCCATCTGGGCGTATGGATGGAAGTCGGTCAAGTCTGAAGACCGCTTCAGCTTCTGGCATGCGCATTTTGCCGGAGGCGACAAGGAAAGCCGTCAGGGGTGCCTGGCCGAACTTGCTGCAAACGAAGCTGCACGACCGATCCACGAGCTGTGGGAGTGCCTGTCGCAGACGGTGCTGGCCGGCCATGAACCCCTTCGTGTGTACGCCAATGCCCATACCTACGGCGTGGAGGGCTATGTTCATACAGACAATGCAGACAAGGAAAATTACTTCACTGTCGTCTACTACGCCCACGGAATCTGGCATCCCAACTGGTCGGGCGAGACAGCTTTCGTGGTGCCGGAGACGGGTGACATCACCCATGCTGTCTACCCGCGACCTGGGCGCCTGGTGGTGTTCCGGGGCGCCACGCCACACGTTGCACGTTCACCCAGCCGGGACTGTCCCGAGCTGCGCATCACCGTCGTGTTCAAGACCCAGCTCGCACAATGACCTTGCCCGTCGCCAACATGCCGGAGCGGCCCTCCCTGCAGATGCTGCAGGAGTACCTGTCACTCCTGCGCGCTGACCAGGTGCCGCACTCGGGGCGAACGCTGAAGGATCATCTGGAAGGAACGGGCCGCATTCTGCGGGAGTGGGGATGCGACGAGGCGGTATGCATCGCTGGCATGTTCCACAGCATCTACGGAACGAACGTGTTCGGATTCAAGCGTCTTGGGTGGAGTGATCGGCCGCTGGTGGGTCGGATGCTGGGCGAACGTGCCGAGCATTTGGTGTATCTGTTCTGCGTCAGTGATCGGCCCGGTGCGTTCCTCGAAGCGCTGGGTACCGGCATCATTCGCCACAGAACAAGCGGCGAAAGCTTCAGTGCGGGCGTGGATGTCTGTGCGGCGTTGCTTGAGATCGAATCCGCCAACCTCATCGAGCAGGGATGCGGCGAGCAGTTCCTGAAGCGACTGTCCGCATGGGTGAGCGCATATCCAGACCTTCCGCTGAGCGTTGGCCTGCGCTCGCTCCTTGCTGGGTACGCGGCGGCTGGAAAGGCGCCCGCCGCCCCTGGCAGGCCGACAGTGGAGGAACTCCATTGAACGCTTCATCCATCCGTCGGAAATTTGCAGTTGACCGTTTTGCGCGGCTTGAGCAGCTGGTGGCGGCAGAAGTGATGGATCTCTACTTCCAGTATGCGAAGAGCTATGCGCGCATGCCGAAGTACTATGAGCTGGAAACAGAAACCGCGTCGCTGGGGCGATATGCCGACGCCATGGGCGAGGTGCTGCTGGCCAAACTGTTGCCTGAGGTGGAAGACTGTGTAGGAAAGCGGCTGCATGCCACTTACTCGTTCCTGCGCTTCTACACGCCTGAATCGAGGCTGCGCAGACACACTGACCGCACATCCTGCGAATACACGCTGACCTTGACCGTTGGCAGCGAAGGTACACGGGCGCCCTGGCCGATCATGATTGAGACCCAGGAGGGTGTGCAGGCGTTCGACCTGGCTCCAGGTGATGGGCTCCTGTTCTCCGGACGTGAGCTGCCCCACTGGCGCGAATGCCTGCCAGAGGGAACCTGGCTCCAGCTCTTCCTGCATTACGTCGATGCAGACGGGCCGCATGCAGCGAACCGGTTCGATGGACGGAAATTTCTCGGACCGACGAGGCGATCAGTAGCATGACTGTTCTCATCAATGCTGGAACGCACGATACACACGCCAAGGCCGTCGTTTGGGGCTTGCGGCGCAAAGGAACGACCGTGTTTCATCTGGCGAGCGACAGGTTCTGCCAGACAACGGCCTTCAGCATCCGCGTAGGGGCTGCGCAAAGTGGTGCCACGCTCGCGATCGACGGAGAAACCGTAGCCCTTGATCAGCTGTCGGCAGTGTGGCATCGCCGCCCGTTTGAGGCGCTGCAGAACGCTGGCGTTCAACCAGAGGATGAGGTGTTCGCCCGAGGCGAATCGCAACTGATGCGCGAGGGGTTGTATCGATCCCTGGAGCTTGTCCCGGCAGTGAATCCATTGGATGCCCTTGTCCGGGCCGAAAACAAGATCCATCAGCTGAAGCACGCGGCCGAGCTTGGCTTCCAGCTTCCGGCCACGTTGATAAGCGGCTCACCTGAGGATGTCCGAGGTTTCCTTGCCCAACACGCGGAGTGCATTTACAAGCCGCTACGCGGCCATGTCTGGAAGTCCGATTCTGCTCGACGCGCGACCTACACCGCCAAGGTCAGCGAAGCAGATCTCCCGGCGGATTCACTGCTGCGCGCCGCCCCAGGCATCTATCAGGCCCGCGTGGAATATGCTTTCGAAGTCAGGGCGCAGTTTTTCGGCCGCCAGTGCGCTGCGATCCGTATCGAGCAGCCGACGGATGGCAGTCTCGACTGGCGGCGCAGCCAGGGCACGATTGACACCTGCGAAGTGGTGGATGTCCCGCTCGACCTGCAGCAACGCTGCCATCGTCTGATGGAAGCGCTCGGCCTCGTGGCGGCGGGGTTCGATTTTCTCGTTACGGACGATGGGCGCTGGATCTTCCTTGAGATCAATCAGGCCGGACAGTTCCTTTTCGTCGAACAGTGGTGCCCTGGATTGCCGATGCTGGACATGTTCTGTGAGTTCATCCGTGCACCGTCGCTGCAGTGGCGATACGACATGGGACATGCGCATCGCCGGATCTCCTATTCGGAATTCATCGAGAGCACTTCAGTGATTACGTCCTGACCCCGGCAGGTGGGACGTCAACCCATTGCGTCAGGCGCCTGGCGTGATCCACCGACAACACTCCTGTTGTCGAAAATCGAGGAGAAAATGGCATGAAGAACGAAGATATCAAGAAGGACCTGGAGTCGCGCGTGCTTGGTCACATTCTTTCCCAGGAAGAAATGGAGCAGGTAGGCGGCGGCGATGGCGATGGAATTCCGACGCTCCCGCCGGTGAAGACGACGCCGGCCAGTGACAACGGAACCACGCATCCGGTCCTTGAGTAACTGAATACGGCGAGTGCTGCGATGCCTGGCCGTCAAGGTGGGCGTCGCGGCCTCGCTTTTCCGGAGAACGGAGCTGAAGCGCAATGCAGCTGGAGCATTCCATCCTGAAGGGCCATTGCCCGCACCTGGCAATCATCGACGTTGCCGCTCGGCTCGCGGGGTGCTCAGTGCAGTCTTCTGACGTCGCGCTGCTGGGCGCACCCCGCAGGTACACGGAAACTTTCTCCCTGCAGCGAGCTGCAGGCATCCTTGGTGATCTGGGCATCGTCAGTGTCGCGGTTCGCACCGACCTCGGCGGATTGGCACAACTGCGATTTCCCGCCCTGGCCCAAGTGCGGTCCGGTACACGCCAGGAGTTCGTCGTAGTGAGCCGCATCGACGATCATGCGATCGTCTACTACAGCGGCCGCCTAGGATGGCAGTTGGACGGCCTGAGTTCGTTTTCCAAGCGCTGGACAGGCGTAGCTCTCACCCTTGAGGCTGCTGTCCGTGGGCCTTGCCGCGTAGGTAGGGACGCAGCGCTGCTTTCAGATCTTGAGATTCAACTCATCCAGGATTTCATGACGGTGGACGAATGCGAGGAACTCATGGCCAGCGCGTCACCTGCGTTCCGCAAGAGCATGGTCAGTGCGGATGGCAGCTTGCAGAGTGAGGTCATGTCCAGCGGCCGCACAAGTGAATCGGCGGCCTGCTCGGGGGACCTGTGTGCCCGCATCACCGATCGCGCGGCGGAGCTGCTTGGCTGTGCGAGCACGTTGTTCGAGCCGATCCAGTGCGTCAGGTATGAGATGGGACAGAAGTTCGCCCCACACTATGATGTTCCCCTGGATGCAGGACTGCCAGATCAGTCCACGCGCGCATGGACACTTCTTGCGTACCTCAACGATGGGTTCGAAGGCGGGGAAACCCTCTTTCCTGCCTTCGACCTGAGTGTGCGCCCTCTTCGTGGCGCCCTGCTCATGTTCCGTAACCGTGGCCGACAACAGCGAAGCGTCAATCCGGGTGCGCTGCATGCGGGCCAACCGGTGACCCGCGGGAGCAAGTATGCCTGCAATATCTGGTGTTCAGATGCCAATTAGATGCCTGATCGCGGTCTTCTTTCTGTTCCATGCAGCCGTCGCCCCCGCCTTGGCCGATGCTGCTCCAAGCCTGCCTCCGGTTGCGCAACATCCAGTGTCATCGAAGCCAATGGTGCTTCCGAAGGCCACGGAACTGCCTGTCGGCCCCGCGGGCACCTGGCGGTCTCCAGTGTCTAACGGCGTGGATCGGCAGATCGCGGTACTGAGTGCGCCCGCCGGCGGATTCAAAGTGGTGTATGCGCAGTATCTCCGCGGCGACATGGACTCATCACGGCTGATGCAGATCCGGTCCTCTGATGGTCGCCTCATGGACCAGCCTGAGCCGCTGTCGTTTGGTTCAGTGCTGGAGGATGCTCCGGTGCTCGTTCACATCGATAACGATGCGTGGCTCTACTTTGCAGGCAGTGACGCTGATTTCAGCAATATCACGCTTTGGCGCGCGCGGGCCACGCCGCAGGGGTTTGGGGCGCCACAGCGGCTGCCGGATGTCCCGGGACTGACCCAGCTGGTCCAGGCACCTCGATGGGTGCAGGCAGAAGGCGATCTCTATCTGACATTCCGTGGAATGGGAACCGGTCCTCGCTGGATGTCGATGCGCAATGCCCGATCACCATCGGAGTTTCAGGGGGCGGCATCGACACCCGTGGCGTATCCGCGCGTGGTGCCGCTGGGCCAGCATGGCTGCTTCATGAGTTATCAGAAGGCGCCCGAAGGTGGCTACATGACAACGCTGTACAGCGTCAGCCCCGACTGCAGAACCTGGTCCGGCCCTGTGGAGCTTTCGCCAGCAAAGTCTCCGAACAAGCCGGATGTCCACGACGGGTTCGCGCTGCCTCGACAGGACGGCGGCGTGGACATCTACTATGTCTACCCTTCCTACAAGGGCGCCACAGCGCGGTTTCCCGTCAGTTTCGATCTGTACAGGCGCGCAGTGGATGTGCAGGGCAGGGCAGGTCCCGAGCAGCTCCTGACGGAACGGCTTGCCTACAATCCATTCGCTCCTTCCGCGCATCGAATGCCGGATGGGTCTGTCCTGGTCTCGTTCTCGGACATCGAGGCGCGCGGCGATGCTGGTGTGACCAAGGGACGACTGACGCTCTTCCGGATTTCCGGAGATGCGCCGATGGAGCCTGAGCGCCCTGGGCACCGCGACAGTGACAGCTGACGTGATCGTGTCGTCCGTCATGCCCCTTTCCCGGCAATCCAAGCGGCTGCGCACATGAAGGTCATCCTGCAGTCTGAAAGCGCCGAATGCGGGTTGGCCGCATTGGCGATGGTGGCTGACCACCATGGCCAGCACGGTGGGCTGGCCGTGCTGCGCCAGCGGTTTAATCTTTCGCTGAAAGGGCTGCGTCTGGATCGGCTGGTTCAGATCTCCCAGCAGATTGGCTTTTCGGCGCGCGCGATTCGAGTCGAACTCGAAGAACTGGGGAAGCTGACGACTCCGTGCATACTGCACTGGGACATGAACCATTTCGTGGTTCTGAAAACGGTGCGTGCATCAGGGATCGTCATTTGTGATCCCGCCGTCGGTGAGCGGAAACTCAGCTACCGCGAGGCATCGGAGCACTTTACCGGAGTTGTGCTGGAGCTGACACCGACGGCCGAGCTCAAGCCCGTGAAGCGCGCACCGGCGATCAGCCTGCAGCAATTGACTGGCGCGGTGCGCGGCATGTGGCGCTCGTTGGCCCAGGTTCTGATTCTGTCGCTGGCGTTGCAGGTTTTCGTCGTGCTGGCGCCATTCCTGCTGCAATGGGTGGTGGATCAGGCACTTGTCTCGGCGGATCGTGACATGCTCACCGTCCTCGGGATTGGATTTGGCATCGCCCTGCTTCTGCAGGTTGCAATCAACCTGCTGCGTGGCTGGTCTGTGGTCTATCTTTCCACGCATTTCGGATTGCAGTGGACGAACAATATTTTCGCCCACCTGATGCGTCTGCCGTTGGCATTCTTCGAGAAACGTCACCTTGGTGACATCACCTCACGCCTTGGCTCCATCCGTGAGATCAGGACGGTCATCACCACCAGTTTCGTGGAGGGCATCATTGACGGTCTCATGGCGATCATGACCTTCGCGCTGATGCTCATCTACTCATGGGAACTGGCGATGGTGACGCTGTGTGCCGTGGCCGTCTATGCGGGTGCCCGATCTCTGTCCTACCGTGAGTTCCGTAATCGGACCGAGCAGCAGCTGATGGTCGGTGCCCGGCAGCAGACGCATCTGCTCGAGTCACTCCGCGGTATACAGAGCCTGAAGGTAGCGGGTCAGGAGCCGCAGCGGCGTGCTGCCCACGAGAATCTGATGGTTGACACCGTCAACGAAGAGTTGAGGTTGGCCCAGATGGGCCTGGGCTTTACGAGCATCAACCAGCTGGTGTTCGGCATTGAGCGGATCGCCGTGATCTGGATCGGTGCGTTGCTTGCGATGTCAAATGTGTTCACCGTCGGCATGCTGATCGCTTACCTCGCATACCGGGAGCAGTTTTCGCAGCGTGTCGGCAATCTCGTCGACAAGTGGGTTGAGTTCCGGATGCTGCGCCTGCATGGTGAACGTCTGTCGGACATCGTACTGTCCGAGCCCGAGGATTGCGGAGAGGGAATCGCCCCGGCCTTGCCCGGTGAGATGGGCGTGGAGGTTGAGAATCTTTCCTTCCGCTATGGCAACGGTGAGCCCTGGATATTCCGCAACTGCAGTTTTGTTGTGAAGCCAGGGGAATCGTTGGCGCTCATCGGTGGATCAGGATGCGGCAAGACAACGCTCATGAAGCTCATGCTCGGTCTTCTTGAGCCTACGGAGGGAAGTATCCGCATTGGTGGACAGACGCTGCGCGGCGCTGGCGCTCGGCGCCTGCGTGAAGCCATCGGCGCGGTAATGCAGGATGACCAGCTTTTCGCCGGCAGCATTGCAGAGAACATATCCTTCTTTCAGGGAGCTGCCGAACAGGAGCGTGTGGAGCACGCGGCGCGGCTGGCGGCGATCCATGACGATGTAATGGGCATGCCCATGGGCTATCACAGCCTGATAGGCGACATGGGAAGCACATTGTCCGGCGGGCAGAAGCAGCGGCTTATTCTTGCCAGGGCGCTTTACCGTGAGCCCAGCGTTCTGTTTCTGGACGAAGCGACAAGCCATCTTGATGTCGCCAATGAGCGTCTGGTAAATGATGCTGTCGATAGACTTCGTCTGACGCGGATCATTGTCGCCCATCGCCCCGAGACAATAGAGCGGGCAGATCGGGTGATGGTGGTTGAAAACGCCGACGTCGTGCTGGCGACCCCAGTGCGAGCGAGCAATCTCAGGCTGAAGGCTGCGCAATCATCCGGACAGGTACCGGAGAGCCACTGAGCACGTGGCTTTGGATCCCGTTATCCCTTGATGCTGGATTTGGCTTGCATCAGCGTCGCGTCGCTACCGTTCGTCGGCCCATGACTTCCGGGGGGTTGACTACAGTTGTCGTCAAGCTGACAGTGACGACACGTGTAGTCAAGGGAGTGGTGTCATGCGTGGCAAGACCATCGGGGACCAGGAACTGGCCCTGCTGCAGTACATCGATGAACATGCGCCGGCCAGCGTCGGCGAGGTCGCCAGCGGCTACGGCGAGGCCCGTGGCCTGGCCCGTTCCACCGTGCTGACGATGATGGAACGGCTGCGGGCGAAGGGCTATCTTCAGCGCCGGCAGCAGGACGGCGTGTACCGCTACCAGGCCACCCGTGGCCCGCAGAGCGTGCTGCAGGGTGCCGTGGCCCAGTTCGTCGACAACACCCTGCAGGGGTCGGTGTCGCCGTTCGTGGCCTACCTGTCGCAGCGCCAGCAGGTCAGCGACAACGAGCTGGCCGAGCTGGAAGCGCTGGTTGCCCAACTCCAATCGCGTCGCCACGAGGGCTGAGCCATGGACACCACGATGCTGATCCCGATGCTGGAACGGCTGGGCTGGACCAGCCTGCAGACCGTGCTGCTGGTGGCCCTGGTGTATGGCCTGTGCCGCGCGCTGCCGTCGCTGTCGGCGGCCACCCGCTGCCGCCTGTGGTGGCTGGTCTCGCTGCAGGCCGTGCTCGGCCTGTTCTGGAGCCAGCCATTGCAGTTGGCCTGGCTGCCGGCACCGCAGGCGGTGGCGATGACCGCCACTGACGTTGCCGCTGATCTGGTCTACCCACTGGTGCCGGAAGCCTCGGCGGAGCTGCTGGCGACAATGCCGATGACTGCACCGGACGTGCCGGCAGTGGCGTGGTGGGCCGTCGCGTTGGCTGCGCTATGGGCATCGGGCGTACTGCTGACGGCCCTGCGCACTTTCAGTGAGTGGCGCCGCTGCCGGGCGTTGCTGGCTGCCGCCTATCCCTGCGAGGACGAAGCGCTGGTGCAGGCTCTGCAGCTGGCCTCCGACGCACACGGCGTGCGCCCTGCACCGCGGCTGTGGATGAGCACGCAGGTGGACTCGCCGCAGCTGGTCGGGCCGTTCCGCCCGGTGCTGCTGCTGCCGGCCGGCGACAATGCCCTGCAGGGTGACGCGCTGGACCTGGCATTGACCCACGAACTGCAGCACCTGCAGCGGCGTGACCTGCAGTGGGGCCTGCTGCCCGCGTTGGCGCAGCACCTGTTCTTCTTCCACCCGCTGCTGCGCCTGTCGGTGCGCGAATACGCACAGGCCCGCGAGGAAGCGGTGGATGCGGCCGTGGTCGGCCAGCACGGCGCGAGCCGCCAGGCTTATGGCCGCCTGCTGCTGCAGCTGGGCGTGGCCCCGCAGCCGCACCTGGGTGTGGCCAGTGCCGCACCGAGCGCCACCAGCCTCAAGCGTCGCCTGCTCTCGCTGCAGTCGCGCCGGTCCTGCCCGCGCCTGTTGGCGGTGGCCCTGACGGCCATCGTGGTGGTGGTGGGCGTGGCGCCGATGCGGCTGGTCGCAGCGCCGGTGCCGCCTGCACCGTCCGCGCCGCCGGCTGCGCCGAAGGCCGTGGTGCCCACGCCGCCGGCGCCGAAGGTTCCGCCTGCACCGCCGATGTCGGCGCGCGCGCCGGCGGTGCCGGTGGCCCCTGCGCCGCCCGCCGAGGCCGCCGACGTCGAGGAGCTGTCCGGCCCGGACGATGCGGATGTGGCAGTCGACGTGGATGTCGACGTCGACCCCGGCATCGACGGCGGCCGCAGCACCTCGCGCAGTTCCTCCATCACCACCTACGGGCGGCTGGATCTGGGCACGTCGCCGCCGCAGGCGTTCGTGCTGGTCGATGGTGATTCAACCTTCGCCAACGGCGGCATCGACGACGTGACGCTGGCCCGCAAGCAGCTCGGCAAGGGACCGGCGCTGTGGTTCCGCCAGGGCAGTGAGCGCTACATCGTGCGTGACCCGATGCTGATCCAGTCGTTGCAGCGTGCCTACGCGGGTGCGTCCGACCTGGGGCAGCAGCAGAGCGCACTGGGCCGCCAGCAGAGCGCGCTTGGTCGCCAGCAGAGCGCACTCGGCAAGCAGATGGGCGAGATGGGCCGGCTGCAGGGTGAGGAGGCGCGCCGTATCGCGTTGGTGGCGGTCGAGGCTGCGCGCAGTGCGATGAGCGCGCACGACATCAATCGCGAAGCCGCCGCCGAAGCCGCGAAGGCGGCACGCGGGGCGACCAGCGACGCCGCAGTTGCGCGTGAAGCCGCCCGTGAGGCGGTCGCCGAGGCACGTCGCGCGATGCAGGAAGCCCGCAGCCAGGCCGCACAGTCCAGCCGCACCCGCGACATGAACCGCTTGGCCAGCCAGCAGGCCGAACTGGCCAGCCGCCAGGCGGCGCTGGGCAGCCAGCAGGCCGCGCTGGGCGAACGCCAGGCGCAGGTGCACGCGCGGGCGGCACAGCAGGCGCAGCTGGTGATCGCCCGCGCATTGGCCAGCGGCAAGGCCGAGCGCCTCTGATCGGTAGTGCCGGCCAGCGGCCGGGACTACCTTGGGACATCAACCGCAGCTGGCGCGCTCGATCTTGTTCTGCGCGTCCACCTGCACGGTCACGCGGTCCTGGCGGAAGTCCATGGTCACCGCCATGCCGGGTTTGACTACCCGCGCACCGCGCGCGCCGCTGTCAGCCACCAGCTTCTTGATCGTGGCTTCGTCGGCGGTCTTGCCGGTGAAGGCGTCCAGCGCCTCCGGCTTGCATTCGTGCGCGGTATCGGCCACGGGCGCCGGCGTCGGCGTCGGCGCGGGATCGTGGGAGGTGCTGCTGCCAGCGTGACTGCAGGCGGCCAAGGGCAGGATGGCGAGCAAGGCCAGGGGATTGAGGCGCATCGTCGGGCTCCAGGCATGGATGGTGGCGGCAGTGTCACCGCTGCCACCGTCAGGCCGCGTCAACGCTTACTGCCCGACCAATGCCAGCGTCTCGCGCTCGCGCTGTTCCTCGCGCACCAGCCGCTGCAGCAGCAGGGCCAGCGTCACCACGTCCTGGTGATTGTGGTCGGCGACCCGCCGCAGGTTCACCGCATCGCCGCCGCGCAGGAAGCGCAGCCAGGCGCCGGGTGCTTCCGAGCCCGGCAGGTCGTCCTCGCGCACCACGCGCAGCAGCTGGCGTTCGATGGTGGACAGCTTGCAGTTCTCCCACGTGCCGCGATAGCGGCGGCGCGTGGGATAGAGCAGGTCGACGTGATCCAGTGCGGTGATCGGGCAACGCTGGCGGGCCAGTCGATAGCGTGCCTTCAGCAGTGGCGCATCGTAGCTGCGGCCGTTGTAGCTGCAGAACACGGTGGTCGGCTGCAGCCAGCTGGCAAACGTAGCCAGCATCGCGTCTTCCGCAGCCATGGTGGACATCAGCAGCTGGCGGATGCGCAGGCCTTCGCCGCGTTGCGGGCACACGTGCCAGTCAGCGGCGCCGATCATGAAGGCACGGGTACCGGTGCCGCCAGCCAGGCCGGTGGTTTCGGTATCGAAGAACAGCAGGTCGCGCGCAGCCACGTGTTCGCCCTCGCGCCGGGCGAAATCCAGCGACAGCGGTTGTGCCGGGATCGCCTGCGGCTGCAGCGATTCGATCAGGAACAAGCCCGGTGCGATCTCTTCGCCGGGCAGCTGCCGATCCTGCGCGCTGGCGCGTGCCGGGGCGGCACCACCGCGCGAGCGCATGCCGAGCAGGCGATGCAGGCTGCCCACCTCGGGCCGACGCAGCGCGGGCGGCGCCGTGGCAGGTGCCGCCGCGCCGGTGGGTTTGTGACGGATCTCCTGCTCGACCCAGGCGAACACCGAACGCTCTGCTGCAGGCTGACGTGCATCGTTGGCGGCCACCGGAGCCATCGTGGCGGCTGCTGGCTCGGGCGCGGGCGGCGTGCTCGCCTTCGGGTCGCCGGCCTGTTTCCGCAGCAGGCGCAGCTTGTCCAGGCTCAGGCTCACGGTGCCAGCAGCTCCATCGGCTCGCGCGGGGTCACCAGCACATCCGGTACGTGCTGGCATGCCTCTGCGTCGAACAGGTCCAGCACGCGCAGGGCCAGCGTACGCGGCGAGGTGTGATCTTCCTCCTGCGCCGCCAGTACCGGCCCCACGCAGGCCGGGCAGCCGGCCTTGCAGTCACAGCGCTGCACCAGTTCGCGCGCGCGCTGCACCAGTTCGGCCTGGCGCTGCCACAGCGGTTCGCTCAGGCCGACGCCACCAGGGAAGTTGTCGTACAGGTACACGGTGGGCACGAACTCCTGCAGCAGCTCGACGATGCCGGGATCACCTTCGCTGCCGCGCAGCTGGCCACGGCCACTCTGGTCGGCGATCGCGAACCAGGAACCATCGCCGTTGCCGACCGATTTCTGCAGGTCGCGCGCATCGGCCATCACCGCCACCGTGGCGACGATGTGCAGCGCGTAGGCGGCGCCGAGAAAACCATCCAGCGCATCCTGCTTGCTGGCGAACGCACGCAGCAGCAGCGCCTGTGGCAGCTGCCACCAGACCGCAGTGGTGTGCAGCTCCTGGTCGGGCAGGTTCACCGGGCCGTAGCCGATGTTCTCGTGGGTGTAATAGCGGATCTTCTTGTAGCCGGCCACGCGGCGCACCACGTGCACTTCGCCGTGGTGCGAATCGCCACGGCCGGCCACGCCGCCATCGAAGCGGTCCAGTACCTTGAGCTTGGTGAAGTCGATGCTGTCGGTGTAGTAATCCACATGCGTGCGCGTGACGTAGGCCTTGCGGCCCTCCCAGTCCAGCGTTTCCACCTGGTACGGGGTGGACTGCACCATGTGGATCGCGCCTTCATACAGCGTGAGCGCGGCCGCGGAATAGTCGACCTCGGCGATGATCTGCTGGCGGCCATCGCTGCGGTCGACCACCACGAAGTTGCCGTCGGCCACGGCGCGCAGGCTGACCGCGTTGGCCGGGTAGCTGTCGGCGATCCATTCCCAGCGCTCGCCTTCGCGGTGGATGACTTCGGTTTCGGCCAGCGCTTCCAGGAACACTTCCGGATCGATCGGGCCGAAGCCATCGCCGACCCGGAACGGCAGTTCGAACGCTGCGCAGCGGATATGGTCGAACAGGATCAGCGGCTGGTCCGGCGCGATGCGCGCGTGCTCGGGCGAGGCCTCGGCGAAGAAGTCCGGATGGCGCACCACGTACTGGTCCAGCGGCTGCGAACTGGCCACCATCACCCCCAGCGCGGGCTGCTGGCGGCGACCGGCGCGGCCGAAGCGCTGCCAGGTGGCGGCCACGCTGCCGGGGTAGCCGTTGAGGATGACCACGTCCAGGCTGCCGATATCCACGCCCAGTTCCAGCGCCGAGGTGCTGACGATGCCGTCGATGTTGCCGGCACGCATCGCGCGCTCGGTCTCACGCCGCTCGGTGGGCAGGTAGCCACCGCGGTAGGCGCGGATGCGCGGCGGCTTGCGCGGGTCGTGGTCGAAAATATCCTTCAGGTACTTGGTCAGCACTTCCACCATCAGGCGTGTCTGCGCGAACACCAGGGTCTTCAGCCCGGACTTGATCGCGATGCGCGCGATGCGGTTGCTCTGCGATCGCGCCGAGGCGCGCAGGCCCAGGTCCGGATTGATCACCGGCGGGTTCCACAGCAGCACCTGCTTCGGCCCGCTGGGCGCACCGGATTCGGTGATGGCGGTGACCGGCGCTTCGATCAGCGCCTCGGCATGTGCCTGCGGGTTGCCGATGGTGGCCGAGCACAGGATGAACTGCGGTTGCACGCCATAGAACGCGCAGATGCGCTTGAGCCGCCGCAGTACATTGCTGACATGGCTGCCGAACACCCCGCGGTAGGTGTGCACTTCGTCGATGACGATGTAGCGCAGGTTCTCGAAGAACTGCGCCCACTTGGTGTGATGCGGCAGGATCGCCTGGTGCAGCATGTCCGGGTTGGAGACCACGATGTCGCCGTGCAGGCGGATGGCCTGGCGTGCATCGCCGGGGGTGTCGCCGTCGAAGGTGAAGGCCTTCACCCCGAGGTCGCCAGCGCGGTTGAGTTCCAGCAGCTCGGCCACCTGGTCCTGGGCCAGTGCCTTGGTCGGGAACAGGTACAGCGCCTTGGCTTTGCCCTGCATGGCCGCGCTGACTACCGGCAGGGTGTAGCACAGCGACTTGCCGCTGGCGGTGGGGGTGACGATGGCGACGTGTTCGCCGCGCTGGCTGGCCTCCCACGCCTCGGCCTGGTGGCTGTAGAGCTGTTCGATGCCACGGGCCTTCAGCGCGGCAGCCAGGGCCGGCGGCACTGAATCGGGAAGGGGCGCGTAGCGGCCCTCGCGGCCGGGAATGGCGAAGCTGCCGGTGATGCGGTCGTGGTAGCGGCGCTGCAGGCGCGCACTGAGCAGGGCGCCGTCGCGCGCGGGCAGGCCGTCGCGGGTAGCGAGCTTCTGCTCGGCGTCGGCGGTGCGCTTGGCGAGTTCGTAGGCCATGGAAAGTGGAGCCGGGACGGATTGCGAGGGGTCACATGGCACCACATCCACGTCTCAGGATGTGAGACATCGCGCGCGAAGGGCGTGAACCGTTCAGTGCCACGGGTCCGGACGCTGCGCGATGTCCGCGTCAAGCGCCTCGTTGCGGCGGTGAAACTGCACCATGCAGATCACAAACCGCACCGCGTGCCAGCCCAACGCCAGCAATGCCGCCGCCCGCCAGCCAGACGCAAGCGGCCAGCCCAGTTCCAGGCGCTGCGACAACGGCATCCAGGCGGCGCCGAAGACCAGCACGCACAACAACAGGCCCAGCCACGCCAGTTGCCAGAACCCTCCCGTGGGCGGATAGCGCTGTCGGTCGCTGGCCAGGCACCATGCCGTGCCCGCGCCGAGTACCCATCCATCGCAGGTGCGCACTTCCAGCAGCATCGAGCGCCCGCGGGAGAATGCCGCAGCGTGCTCCCATTTCTCTGGAAGCTGCACACGCCGGTCATTGCCCAGCAACCACACCCGTGACGTCTGGGCAGTACGCTGATACACGCGCAGGCGCCCGCGTACCCGCAGCACGCGCTGCGCTGTCGCAGGGCCGTTGCGGCGAGGGAAGCCCAGCCAGGCTGCAAGACCGGCGATGGCGAGCAACGGCATGGCGAGCAGGCCCGGGACGCCGGTGGCGGCCCACAGCGCCAGTGCGGCAATCAGCAGTGGGGAAGGGCGCAGGCGGGGGCCCCGTCGCATCGAGACTTCTTCGGGTGTCTCCAGGCGTTCGCCACAGACGCGGCTGGTGGCTGCATCCGGCCGTGCAGCAGCGATACTGAAGCCGTTGAGACGCACCACCACCGCCACGCGTTTGTCCAGAACCACTTCGGCTTCATTGTCTTCCGAGAGGTAGGGCCATGCCTGCCTTGGAACTAGGACGGGAACTCCACCCAGCAGGCCGTCACCAACCGGGAAGTTGTTCCAGCATGCCCCCCCGGTGAACACCCCGCGCAGCCGCTTTACCTGGTCGTCATGGTCGCAGCCGGTCAACGCGCGCACCGGTGCCAGTGCCATGTTCTCGTCCGCGCCCAGCGTCCGCAGCGTGCTGCTCCGGCGCAGCGAGGCGAGGCCTGCACGGACACGCGATGTCCATTCGGCGACGCCCGCGACGACCATCAGGCACACGACCGCCAGACCCACCAGTACTGCTGCGCGCGACATCAGCAGGCGACCGGCCGACGCGGCAGGCGTGTGGAGGAAGCTGTCATCAGCGAGGGCCTTACCGGGAAAACCGCAGGATGCCGTCTCCATCCCACGGGGGGAATGAAGTTCGTTGCAAACTTCGGCGCCAGGGCCGCGCAGCGATGATGCGTGACACACCCTGAATGCCCCTGCCGATGCCAACGAAATCTGAAGCCCGCATCCGTATCCTTGTTCACTGGACGCAACCAACAGGGTGGATGGCTGTGGTACGACGTGGAACGCAGGGAGCACTGCTGGCCAGCCTGTTGCTGGCGGGCATCGCGCAGGCGCAGCAGGCAGCGCCGGTAGCAGTGCCCGTGCCCGTGCCTGCAGCCGCTGCGGATGCGCCGGCGGCAACCACCGCGCCGGTTTCCACCACCCTGCCGCAGGACGACGTCACCACCCTTGGCGAGGTGCGCGCACTCAAGCCGGAAGACGAGCCGCTGGACCTGTACCGCTTCAGGAATCCGGTGAAGTTCGGCGACAACCGCTTCAGCCGCGACTGGAGTGAACCACCGTCGCCGGAGCAGGTCAGCATGGGCGGCGGCTACATCATGATGGGCGTGGTGAAGGGCGTGATGGCGGCTGCCAAGGGTGTGAACAAGCTCACCGGTGGCCCCTCGCAGATCCAGGCGGCGGTCGCGCGGCCGCCGCCCGAGCTCAGCGCCGAGCAGCAGCGGCGCGCGTTGCAGTTCTGCCAGGAGCAGGACGGTTGTGACGCACCGCCGGTGAAGTAGGGCGTATCCTTCGGCGGTTCCCCCTCGAGGCTGCCTGGATGCTGCTGCGCTCCCTGATCCTGCTCGCGACGCTGAGCCCGTTCGCTGCCATCACCAGTGACCTGGCTGACGAGGGTTCCTGCCGCAACGGCGCGTTTCCTTCAGAGCAATCGGGCTTTGCCCTGGCCAAGGTGGTGGGTGCTCCCCGCCTGTACCTGCTGGGCGACATGGACGGCTGCCCGGCCAAGGGCGAGCCGGCCTGTCGCCAGCGCAGCTACGTGGTGAGTGGCGATACGCTGGTGACCGGGCGCGACCTGGGGAGCTATCGCTGTGCGTTCTTCCCGAACAAGGTGGGCGGCAGCGCCGGGTGGGTTGACCGCAGCAAGCTGCAGGCGTTGCCGGTCCGCACACCGTCGCTGCAGGACTGGGTGGGCGACTGGAAGGATGGCGACAACGGTCTGCGCATCTCGGTGCAGGGCGGGCAGCTGCACGTGCAAGGTGATGCCTACTGGCCGTCCGCCAACCCCACCCCGGAGCAGCGCCCGTATGGGCCGAACATCGGCCAGGTGGACGCACGCGCGACGCCGCGTGGCGCCGATGTGGAATTCGTCGAGGACACCTGCAGGGTGCGCGTGCACTCGCTGGGCGAGGTGCTGATCGTGGCCGACAACAGCGAGTGTGGTGGCATGAACGTGCGCTTCAACGGCGTGTACCGGCGCGCGGGAAAACGTTGAAGGGCGCAGGCCAGCATATCCACGCCATGGGTGGATGCTGTTTGCGATCCAGTCGGCTGGGGTCAGAGCCCTTTCGCTCGCGAAAGGGATCCGACCCCGAAGTTACCGCCGCCGTTCCAGCCACCACAGCAGCGCGGCGCACAGCACGAAGGCCAGCCACCATGGCCAGCGCGAACCCGGCACCGGCTGCGTGGCCTGTGCATTCGCGGGCATGCTGCGGGCCAGCGCCTGCGTGGTCGCATCGATCATCGCCTGCAGATGCAGTGCAGCTGCGTCCTTCGGGTCGAATGCATAGCGCCAGATGGTAGTGTCACCGTGCTGCAGGCGCTGCCAACCTGCGCCACCTGGCCACCAACCGGCGCACCGCAGTGCCGATGTCGCACCATCGACGATCAGCGGCACGCTGTCACCACGCGGGTTGAAGGCCTGCAGCGGCGCCTGCACGCCACACAGCGCCTGCCGCTCTCCTGTCCAGGCAATCGACCGCGGCGACCACAGCGCATCATCGCTGCCCTGTGCGCGCGCCAGCGTGGCCACCACGCCGCTCCACAGTTCGCCGTGGCGGTCATCGCGACCGGCCAATACCCAACGCCAGCTGTCGGTGATTGGCAGCAGGCCGATGCGGCCCTTGCCGGCCGCGCGCCAGCCGCCGACGGCCTTGCCGCCCCGATCGTGCAGCAGCGCGTTACTGCCCGGCGCCTGCAACGCCAGTGCTTCCAGTGAAGGCAGCGCGGCGCTGTGCGAGCTGCGGTCGGCCTCTTCGCCGTAGCCGGTCGGCAGTGTGCCGGCGGCAAGCGGGCCACGGCGCGCGGCAAGGACTGCGCTGTCACCGTCGCTGGGTAGTTCGAGGGCGTGGCTGCTGCCATCGCCCTGAACGGTCAGGCCAAGATCATGCAGGCGCTGTCGCGCGCTGGCCGAAGGTGCCCCCGCACTGCGTACCAGTACACCCAGGCCGTCGCGCAGCGCCTGGCGCACGGCGGCCAGCTGGCCTGCACTCAAGGCAGCCAGGCTGCGTTCGTCCAGCAGCAGCAGGTCGCTGCGCGCCAGCATTGCGGCATCGATCGGGACCACGCCATCGCCCACGCTGAGCCCGGCACCGGTATCGGCCTGCGCCTGCACGCGCAGGCCCGCGTCGGCGGCCCAACGCCGCAGGTACTTCAGTTCCGGGCCGGGCGCGCTGGCACGCACCAACAGGCGCAGGGGCGCTGCCGGCAACGTCTGCTGCGGCACCGGTACGGTATCCACCACGTGGCCTTCGGCGTCGAGCAGGCGCAGCCGGAATACGCTGCGGCCTTCGGCGCGGGCGATGCCGCTGAGCTGGACGCGACCTTCCTCGGCAACGTCCGCGCGATCGACCACAGTGTCGGCCGGGTCCAGCAACTCGGCCTTCGCCTTTGCCGTGCCACCCGCCTGCGCCTGTACCTCGAAGCGTCCGCCGGGAGCAACGTCGGCCGGTGGCTGCAGGGCGACCCAGCCGCGCGGTCCGGGTGCCGCCTGCCAACGCACGTCGCCTGGCAGTTCCGCGTCGCGATCGCGCGCAGCCAGGCCGGCGCCAACGAGGGTGAGCGTGGAGGCGGGGTGTTGGCGCAGCGCGGTGGCCAAGTCGGGGATACGCTGCCCACCAGGTACATCGCCCGCTTCCGGCAACAGCAGCAGCGGACCTTCGCTGGCTGGCAGCGCACCCGCCTTGTCGGCCTCGGCGCCGAGCACGACCAGGCCAGCGGCAGGTCGCTGATGCGTAGGAGGTACCAGGCAGAAATACAGCAGCGTGGCAGCGGCGATCTGCAGCGCGATGCCGATCCAGCGGCGGCCTGGGTGCGTTGTGCTTCCACGTAACTGGCGCAGGCTGGCGATGACCACGACCAGGGCGAGTGCCAGCGCAATCCACAGGCTCGATCCGGGGGCGTTCATGGCGTTGCCTCCAGCGCGTCGAGATACCGTTGCCCCATCGCATCGGCTGCACTGCGCCGCATCACCTGCGGCAACGGACGCTGCAGGGCACGCCACAGCCGCGCACGCAGGCGCTGGCGGCAGTCGCGGCAGCCAGGCTCGATGCGCAGCTGTTCGATGGCGGCAGCCAGGTCGAGTGCATCGGGCAGGTAGGCAGCGTTGCGTTGCTGCCAGGTAGCGAGCGCATCCAGATCGGGTGTGCCGATGTCATCGCCGAGACGCTGCCAGGCTTCGACAATGGCCGGGTCCGGCGGCGTGCGCGCGGCCAACGGCAGTTCGCGACTGGCCAGCCCGGCGCGATCACCGCCCAGGCGGCGACTTTCATCGATGGGTGGCAGCTCCGGCCCGACCCGGGCCAGGTAGATGCGCTCGGCCTGCTGCACCTGCTTGATGAAGCCCAGCGCCTTGTAGGCGAAGGGCAGCGCCTGCTCCGGGCGGCCCTGGCGCAGCTCGCCTTCGGCCGACCACATCTGGTCCAGTGCGGCCTTCAGCGTGGCACGGGTCTGCGGATCGAGCAGGGTGGCCGCCTCGGCATGGTCGTGGGTGTGTCCGTACTCGGAAAGCACGTCGGTCGCGCTGCCGAACACCGGCGGAGTATCTGCGTTGGCTGTACCGCCATGATCATGGCCATGGTCGTCGTGCGCACCGGCCTGCGCGCCATGGTCGTGCTCGTCGTCGTGGTCATCTGCGGTGGGCGCATCGCTGGTGGGCAGATCACTGGTCGGCGGCGGCTTCGGTGCGCCTTCGCTTTCCTCGCCCAGGAACTGGCCGTAGCGCAGGCGCAGGATGCGCTGGTCGACACCGATCGCATCGCTGCGCTTGATGAAGTCATCAGCGGCCAGGCCACGTCGCTGCCGGATCAATGCCTCGGCATCGATGATGATCTGGCGCTGGCTGCGGAAGTAGGCCGGCAGCGTCTTCTTGATGCGGCCTTCCAGTTCGGCACCGAGCGCGATCTCGGCACTCGGCAGGCGCAGGATGACGCTGTTGCTGCGTCCCACCTGCGCTACGGGTGCATGGTTGTCGCGTACTTCCAGCTGAGCAATCACATCGTTGCCAGGTTGCGCACCCAACGCGGCGAGGTCGAGCGTATGCGCGAAGCGTCGCGCTGTCGGCGCGCCACTGCCGGTGAGACTGACGCTGCGACGGACGAAGGTGATGTTCTCGCCGCTGCCCTGGGTGGTGGTGATCGACAGCGTTGCCTGTACGGCCACGCCGTAGTCGTCGCTGGCCTCGAAGCGCAGCGACCATTGGCGCTGTCCGGGCGAGGCCAGCACCAGGCTGGCCCCCGGTTCCAGCACGCGCACGGAAGGTGCACGGTCGGCCACCACGTCCAGCCGATGCAGGCGGGTCTCGGCCAGTGCCGGTTCGCTCACCACGCGATACAGCGCCGGTGCGCGTGCCACGTCGTGCGCCTGCCATTGCCCGTCCTGCTCGTTCAGCGGCAGGCGTCGGCCATCGTGGAACTGCAGCCACGCCTTGTCCGGTGCACGGTCGAAGCGCAACGACCACGACAGCCGGCTGTCGGCGGCAACCTTGGCATCCAGTGCATTCTGGGTGAGCGTAGCCTGGCCGGTGTAGGCCGGCGCGTCGACGCGCAGGCGGGTGGACTGCAGGTGCAGCGGACGTGCGGGCATGGCGTTGTCGTGCGCCGTGGGTGCAACGGCGGCGGGGCCACTGTTCGAGCGCGGCCAGCCGAGCGCCAGCAGTGCGATGGTCAGGCCCGCAATCCAGCACAGGGCCAGCGCCGCGCGTGGCCAGCGCGGTCGCAGCTCCGGCATGTGGCGCTCCAGCGTGGCCAGCACGTGCGTGCGTTGGCGCTGCTGCAGCGGATTGAGCGTGGCGGGCTCGGCGAACAGCAGATCCGCGCTGTCCTCGCTGGTGCCACTGGCATCAAGTTGCCGCTGCAGCCACTGACGGTCGAGCCGGCGGGCACGCGCCGTCGCAACGGCGGCGCAGGCGAGCACGACGAGCGTGCCAACCACGCAGGCCGGATCGAAGCCGGCCAGGCGCAGCGCCAGCGCGGTGGCGGCCAGCGCCAACGGCAGGCCAAGCAACAGGGTGATCAGGGCGCACCGGCGCCGCGCGCGCTGCCAGGCACGCTGCAACGCGTTCATGCCGCCACCCTGCGCCGGGCACTGCTGGCCATCCAGCGTTCCAGGGCGAACAGCAGCACGATGGCCAGCAGCAGCCAGGCGGTTGGTTCACGCACGGGGGGCGTTGTGGCAGGCAGTACGGCCCGGCGTGGTGCCTGGTCCTGCGCATCGCCCAGGCGAGGCGGCGCAGGCGGTTGCAGGGCCAGCAGCAGGGCACGCGGCAACTGTGGATCACGCAGCGCTGTGTTGCTGGCGGCATTCCAGTCGCCGGGCAGCGACAGCAGTTGGCCTTGGCCGATGCGTTGCTGCCACAGCAGTGGTTTGCCGTCGGCATCGCGCAGCCGCACGTTCGCCTCCGCGCTGGGCTGGGCGGCTGCCAGAACGTGGCCGCCGTCGCGCAGCCACGCCTGCCAATTCGCCGGCAGTGCATCGCTGCGACTCCATACGCCGATTTCGCCGCGTCCGGGCAGGGCATCTGCTGCCAGCGGTGCGAGCGCTGCCTGTGCGCCCCACGCGCGTTGCAGCGCATCCAGCCAGTGCTGGGCTGTGGCCGACGCCCCGCTTTGCACGCGCAGTCGCGGCGAGGGCGCCGCGGGATGCTGCCCGGTGACCGGCAACGGCTGTGGCCGCCATTGCACATCGCGTGACAGCTGCAGGCGTGCACCGTCCAGGCCGGGCAGCGGATCGGGCACATGCGCGGTCAAGGCAGTACCGGTAGGCAGCTGCGCGTCCAGTTCGCGCAGCAGGCTGGGCAGGGAGGCGGTTGAGGCGGGTGGCGCCTGGTCGATGGTGGGGAAGCCAGGTGCCAGCCAGTGCCAGTTGCCATCCTTGGCCGTTCCACGCAGTGCCATGGCATCCAGTTCCGGCGCTACCACGGTCCATGCAGCGGGGGGCGCCACCGGGCCGGTCAGCGCGGGCCGCGCCAGCAACAGCGCCAAGGCTACCAGTAGTAACAGCCGCACCAGCAGCAACGGCCAGTCATCGAAGCGGATGCGCTGGCGCGGCCGGATCTGTGCACGCAGCCAGCGCAGCGCGGCGAAATCCAGCGGCGTATACGGATGGCGCCGGGCCAGATGAATCAACAACGGCAACAGCCCTGCGGCGAGCGCGGCCAGGCCCAACGGGAACAGCAGGATCATGCACCGCCCCCACGCCCGAACAGCGCCTGCAGTGGTTGATCCAGCGGCTGGTCGAGCCAGCCGGTGGCACTGGCGATGCCGCTGGCCTGCAGGCGCGACTGCAACGCGCTGCGTGCGTCGGCGAAGCGCTGCAGGTAGTCAGCGCGGATCGCCGCACCATCGCCCAGCAGTTCCTCGCCGGTTTCCGGGTCGCGGAAGCGATGGCTGGCATCGAACGGGAAGTCGCGCTCGTCGGCGGTGAGGATCTGCAACAGTGCCACTTCGCGGCGTGCGCCGGCCAGCTGTTCCAGCAACACGATGCCGGCGTCGTCGAAGCCGTCGCCGATCGCCAGCAGCAGATCCCCCGGGCGAACGCGCTCCCACAGCGGCCGAAGGCGATCAGCAGCAGGCCAGGCGCCGCGCGCCTGCAGGGCATGCAGCTGCAGGTGCACGCGATCCCGCTGGCGTGCGCCGTTCGCCGCGGGCACAAGTTGCAGTCCATCGCCATTGATTGCCAGCAGGCCAAAGCGGTCGCCCTGTTGCAGGGCCAGTTCAACCGCGCAGGCGGCCACCCCGCGCATGTGGTCCAGGCGCGTGCGCCGCGGTGCCGCGCGATCCACCTGGTTGGCCGAAGCGGTGGCGTCGAGCAGCAGCCAGACCGTGATCGGGCTTTCGCGTTCGGATTCGCGCACGAAGAAGCGATCCGAGCGGGCATACAGCTTCCAGTCGATCTGGCGCAGTTCGTCGCCGGGCTCGTAGGCACGGTACTGGGCGAATTCGAGACCGGCACCGCGGCTGCGGCTGGCGTGCTGGCCAATGCCGCTCGCCCCGCTGGCCAGGCGCGGCCGCAACCGCAGCATGCGCAGGCGCGCACGCAGTTCCGGTGGCAACGTCAGCGGGGTATCGGCGTTCACGCGAGGATCAACCCGGGAACGGCACGGCCTGCAGCAGCGCAGCGACCACGTCGTCGGCACGCTTCTGCTCGGCCTCGGCGGCGAACGAGAGCAGCAGGCGATGGCGCATCACCGGCGCGGCCAGTGCCTGCACATCCTCGCGGGTGGCGGCGAACCGGCCCTGCAGCAGTGCGCGTGCTTTCGCCGCCAGCACCAGCGATTGCCCGGCGCGCGGGCCGGCGCCCCACTTCACCCATTGGTTGATGGCCGCCGGTGCGCCGTCGCCGGGGCGGCTGGCGCGCACCAGGCGGGTGATCCAGGCCAGCACATCCGGGCTGACATGCACCTGGCGTACCGCAGCCTGCAGCGCGATCACCGCCTCGGCGTCCATCACCTTCGGTACCGCGTCGGTGGTGCCGCCGGTGGTTTGTTCCAGGATCTGCCGTTCCTCGTCTTCGCTGGGGTAATCCACCAGAACGTGCAGCAGAAAACGATCCAGCTGTGCTTCCGGCAGCGGGTAGGTGCCGGCCTGCTCGATCGGGTTCTGCGTGGCCAGCACGAAGAACGGCGCGGGCAATGCGTAGGTGGTGCCGGCGTAGCTGACCGTGCGTTCCTGCATGGCTTCCAGCAGTGCGGCCTGGGTCTTGGGCGGGGTACGGTTGAGCTCGTCGGCCAGTAGCAGGTTGGTGAAGATGGGGCCCTGCTGGAAGCGGAAATGGCGATGGCCCGTACCGTGGTCTTCCTCCAGCAGCTCGGTGCCGAGGATGTCGCTGGGCATCAGATCCGGGGTGAACTGCACGCGCCGGAACTGCAGCTCCAGTGCCTGGCCGAGCGAGCGCACCAGCAGGGTCTTGCCGAGCCCGGGCGCACCTTCCAGCAGGCAGTGGCCACCGGCCAGCAGGCCGATCAGCAGCTGCTCGACCACGGTGTTCTGGCCCACCACGGCGCGTGCGAGCGCAGCGCGCAGATCGTGCAGGCGCGGCAGCAGGGTATCGAGGTCGGGGGAGGTCATGGGCGTGCAGGTCCTATCAATTGTTCAACGCGTACATCACGATGTTGACGCCGAAGCGGGTGTTGTCCTCGGCCAGGAAGCGCTTGTTGCGCCAGTCGTAGTCCCACTCGCAGCCATAGTCCTTGTTGCTGTAGAGCAGGCCCAGGCGGCCGTCGACCTCGATGCCCTTCAGGTAGTCGTGCACCAGGTCGTCGCCCCAGCCGTTGAGCTCGAAGCTGGTGGCGGGCGGGCCGTCGGGGAAACGGAAGAAACTGCGGTACAGCGGGTGGCTGTTGGGCAGCTTCTGCAGTGCTTTGGGACCAAACAGGCGACCCATCTGCGCTTCGAACGAGGTGGCGAACAGGCCGTCGATATCGTGGTTGCAGTCGTCGACGAAGACGAAGCCGCCATTACGCACATAGCGCACGAAGTTCTGTCGCTCGGCGGCGTTGAACTCCACCAGCGTGTGCCCGGCCAGGTAGCAGAACGGCGCTTCCAGCATGCGCGGGTCGGCCAGCGCTACCACGTGTTCCTGCGGGTCCACGCGCAGCGAGGTGTAGTCGATCAGCGAGGTGATCAGGTTGGACGGCATGCGCGCGTCCACGTCCCAGTCGCCGGAGTCGTACTGCAGGCGGGTGAACCAGAAGTCGTAGCGCGAACTGCGCGGGCCTGCCTGCGCGAAGGCCGGCAGCGCCGCCGCCGAAGCGGCAGCGGCCAACCAGCGCAGGCAGGCCCGGCGATCCATCAGACCGCGTCGGACAGCGAGGTGAAGGTGAAATCGCGCAGCTTCATCGGCGGGATCATCATCACGTAGCTGGATTCATCACCGGCCACGCGCACCGGCTTGCCCAGCTCTTCGATGTTGTTGAGCATGATCACCGGCGATTCGTTGAAGCGGAAGTTCTTCACCGGGTGCTTGATCTGGCCGTTCTCGATGTAGAAGGTGCCGTCGCGGGTGAGGCCGGTCAGCAGCACGGTCTGCGGATCGACCATGCGGATGTACCAGGTACGGGTGACCAGGATGCCCTTCTGGGTGCCGCGCACCAGTTCGGCGGTGCTCTTGTCGCCACCGCTCATCAGCAGGTTGCCCGGTGTTGCCTTGGCGGTCTTGCCCTGCTTCTGCGCCCAGAAGCGCGAGTAGTCCAGGTTGGCGATCTTGCCGTTCTCGATGATGGCCATGCGCTCGCGCGGCATGCCTTCGCCATCCCACGGCAGCACCGGTGCGTCCGGATGCCACGGGTCGGCGATCATGGTCACGCGCGGGTCGTAGACCTGCTCGCCCAGCTTGTTGCCACCGCCCTTCTTCGACAGGAAGCTGCGGCCTTCATCGGCCGAGCGTGCGCTGAAGAAGTTCATCATGAAGCTGATCAGGCCGGCGGCCGCGGCGGGCTCCAGGATCACCGTGTACTTGCCCGGTTCCAGCGCCTTGGCTTCGGCCGATTCGGTGGCCTTGCGCATGGCGATGCGGATGTCCTGGTCGGCCTTGAAGTCGGCGGCATCCTTCAGGTTGCGGCCAACCCAGCCCGAACCACGGCCATCTTCGGTACGCACGGTGCAGGTGTAGTCGAAGTTGGTCGTGCGCTGGTAGGCGAAGTTGCCGTTGCTGTTGGCGGTGGCCTGGAAGCCCTGGCCGTCTTCGAGAAAACCGGCGGCAATCAGCCCATGGCCACGGCAAGGAGCGATCGAATCGGCGGCGACCTTGGCGCGGAAGGCCGGATCAATCGCTGCAGTGGACTCGCTGAACGTCGGGCTGGCGCGGTAGCTCTGCTTGCCGATGGCCGGCATGAACTCCGGGTTCTCCGGCGCCAGCCGGGCCAGGTCCTCGGCACGGCGCACCACGCGTTCCAGCGCGGCGTCGTCGAACTCGTTGATCGAGGCCGTGCCGACGCGCTTGCCGAAGGCGACGGTGACCGCCAGCTCGGTGTTGTCGACGATGCCACTGGTGGAGACATTGTTCAGCGCGAAACGAATGTTGCCGCTGATCGCGCCGGCCAGCACGGCAGTGCACTCGTCGGCCTTGGACAGGGCGATGACCTTGTCGAGGATGGCCTTGGCCTGGGCTTCGGTGAAGATACTCATGGTGTAAGGGCTCCTGACCGGTCAGCCGAGGCTGCGTGCGGTGTTGATGACGTTGATGCCGTTGAAGCGCGCGGTTGACGAACCGTGCGAGACCGCCGAGACCTGGCCCGGCTGGCCCTTTCCGTCGAAGAACGAACCGCCCAGGCGGTAGTCACGCTCGTCGGCCACGGCGGTGCAGGCATTCCAGAACTCCGGCGTGCGGATCTGGTAGGCCACGTCTTCCAGCATGCGGGTGATCTGGCCGTTCTTGATCTCGTAGAACAGCTGGCCGCCGAACTGCGCGTTGTAGCGCTGCTGGTCGATCGAGAACGAACCATCACCGATGATGTAGATGCCGTTCTCCACGTCCTTGATCAGGTCCGGCACGCTCAGCGGCTTCTTGCCCGGTGCCATCGACACGTTGGCCATGCGCTGGAACTGCACGCTGGACCACGAGTCGGCGTAGCAGCAGCCGTCGGACTCGGTCTTGCCGAGGATGTGGGCCTGGTCGCGGATGGTCTGGTAATCCACCAGCTTGCCATTGCTGATCAGGTCCCAGCGCTTGCACTTCACGCCTTCATCGTCGTACGCCACCGCGCCGAGGCTGCCCGGCTGGGTCTTGTCGGCGAAGATGTTGACCAGCTCGCTGCCGTACTGGAAATGCTGTTCGCGCTTGTCCAGGGTGGCGAAGCTGGTACCGGCATAGTTGGCTTCGTAACCGAGCACACGGTCCAGCTCCAGCGGGTGGCCGATCGACTCATGGATGGTCAGCCAGGTGTGCGACGGGTCGAGCACCAGATCGTACTTGCCCGGCTTCACCGACGGTGCCTTCAGCTTTTCCTGCGCCTGCCTGGCGGCGGCGATGGCGTCTTCCTTCATGTTGTAGGAAGAGCTGTAGTTGACCACGCCATTCGGGCTGACCACCCTGCCGGCAGCCGCACCGTCCAGATACTCGTAGCCCAGGCCCATCGGCGAGGACAGGCCTTCGCGGGTACGGAACTTGCCGCTGGACTTGTCGATGGCGGTGATCGTCATCGGGGCCCAGATGCGGTGCACGTCCTGGTCGATGTAGGAACCATCGGTGGAGGCGAAGTACTTCTGCTCGTTGACCAGGAACAGCATCGAGTTGACGAAGCTGGCACCGGCGCCCATCGCCGCGGCGTTGACGTCCAGCAGCAGGCCGACTTTGTCCTTGATCGGCACTTCCATCGCATTCTTGCGGATCGGCGTGCGCCAGCTCACCTCGCCCACGCCCGGCGCCTTGGCCAGCTGCACCGGTGCGGTCTGCACGCCGGCATTGGCCTTGGCAATCGCTGTAGCCTGCTGCGCGGCCTTGGCCACATCGGCCGTACCCAGCGCATTGGTGGCGGCGAAGCCCCAGGCGCCGTTGACAATCACGCGGATGCCCACACCAGTGGACTCGGTGTTCACCACGTTCTGCACCTTGTCTTCGCGGGTGATCACGAACTGGCGCAGGTAGCGGCCGATGCGCACATCGCAGTAGGTGGCACCGGCCGCGCGCGCGGCCTGCAGCGCAGCGTCGGCCAGGCGCTTCTTCAGGCCCAGGTCCAGCGTGCTCTGCAGCTGCTCGGCGGCAATTGCCTTGCCGAAGAAGGAGGGCACGATCAGCCCGCCCGCGGTAAGCCCGGTCAGGGCCAGGAAGTCACGTCTTTGCAAGGCTGCTCTCCATGTCGAAGGATGGGTGGCTCAAGCGCCGAGACTGCGCGCGGTGTTGATGATGTTGATGCCGTTGAAGCGGGTGGTGGACGAACCGTGCGAGACCGCCGAGACCTGGCCGGGCTGGCCCTTGCCGTCGAAGAACGAACCGCCCAGGCGGAAGTCACGCTCATCACAGATGGCGGTGCAGGCGTTCCAGAACTCCGGCGTACGGATCTGGTAGGCCGCATCCTCGACCATGCCGGCGATCTTTCCGTCCTTGATCTGGTAGTACAGCTGGCCGCCGAACTGCGCGTTGTAGCGCTGCTGGTCGATCGAATACGAGCCCCGGCCGTGGATGTAGATGCCGTTCTCCACGTCCTTGATCATGTCCTCGACGCTGAGCGGCTGCTTGCCGGGCGCCAACGAGACATTGGCCATGCGCTGGAACTGCACGCTGGACCAGGAGTCGGCATAGCTGCAGCCGTGCGACGCATCGCGGCCGAGGATATGGGCTTCATCGCGGGTGGCCTGGTAGTCGACCAGGATGCCGTCGCGCACCAGGTCCCAGCGCTGCGTCTTCACCCCTTCGTCGTCGTAGCCGACCGCACCGAGGCTGCCCGGCTGGGTCTTGTCGGCGAAGAAGGTGACAATGTCGCTGCCCCAGCGGAAGCCGGCATCGCGCTTGTCCAGCGTGGCGAAGCTGGTGCCGGCGTAGTTGGCTTCGTAGCCGAGCACGCGGTCCAGCTCCAGCGGGTGGCCGACGTTCTCGTGGATGGTCAGGAACAGGTTGGACGGGTCCAGCACCAGGTCGTACTTGCCGGGCTTCACCGAGGGCGCCTTGAGCTTTTCGCGCGCGTGGCGGGCGGCGGCGATGGCGTCCTCGACCGGGTCGTAGGAATCGCGATAGGCAGTGATGCCACCGGGCAGCTGCACCTTGCCGCGCGCATCGCCATCGAGGAACTCATAGCCCATGCCCATCGGCGAGGACAGACCGGCACGGGTGCGGAACTTGCCGCTGGCCTTGTCGATGGCAGTGGCGGTGAATGGCAGCCAGATGCGATGGATGTCCTGGTCGATGAAAGAACCGTCGCTGGAGGCGAAGTACTTCTGTTCGTTGACCAGGAACAGGGTGGAATTGATGTAGTCGGCGCCCGCATTCAGCGCGGCGGCGTTGAGCGCCAGCAGCAGCTCGACCTTGTCCTGGATCGGCACCGCCATGGCGTTCCTGCGGACCGGCGTCTGCCAGCGGACCTCACCCACCGATGGCGTCGGCGCCAGCTGCACCGGCCGGGTCTGGATGCTGGCGTTGGCGCGGGCGATTGCCGCCGCCTGCTCGACCGCGGCGCGCACGGCGGCCTCGGTCTGCTGATGGGTGGCAGCGAAGCCCCAGGCCCCGTTGGCGATTACCCGCACGCCCACGCCGGACGATTCGCGGTTGGTCACGTTGCCGACCTGGTGTTCGCGGGTGATGACCGACTGGTTGAGGTAGCGGCCGATGCGTACATCGCAGTAGCTGGCCTTGGCGGTGCGCGCGGCGGCGAGCGCCACGTCCGCCAGGCGCCGGCGCTGGGCGGTATCGACCGGGGCGAGCAGCTGCTCGGCGGCGATGGCACGGGAATGCGGCAGCAGCAGGCCCGCCAGGCCCAGACCGGAAAAAGCCAGGAACTCACGTCGTTGCACAGCGTTTCTCTCTCTCGCTTGCGTGCGGTTGGCAACGGGCCGGACCGATCACGTCAACTCCTCGACTTTCGCCAGCGCGGCGCGTCCGGGCAAGTGACTGCAGTCATGGTTGGTGGGGGTTTCGGCAGGGCTTGCAGCCCTGCACCTGCTTAATGCAACGGCAACGGCCAAAGCCAGAGCGGCATTCCCTGGGATGGCGGGGCGGTGTGGGTGGGCAGGACACGCCGTGAACCCATCCATGGGGGCTCGATGGCGCCATCCATGGCGCCAACGGTCCTGCCCACCCACACCGCCCCGCCTCTGACAGATTCCGTGCGCTGTTGGCGGGTGCCGACCGTTAGTCGGCACATCTGTCAGATATCGAATGAATTCATTCGTGCCGACCAACGGTCGGCACCCACCAAAGCAGAACGCCGTTCCGACAGCTCGCGGAAAACTGTCGAAGGCGGGGTGGGTCCGGTTGAGGGGGCGTGAGCCGCATGGATGCGGCGACCGAGCTTACATGGAGGTACTTGCAGCGTCCCCCTCAACCGGACCCAGCCCGCCAACCCACGGAATGCCCGCCTTTGACGTTGACGTTGCTTCGGCAGGTGCAGGGCGCAGCCCTGCAAAGAAAAACCTACCCTCAGCCATCGCCCTGGATGCCGCCGGGTGCCTGCGCCGGATCACGCCAGCGGCGCACCGTGCGCTGGAAGAACAGATTGTTCGGCAGCTGCAGCACCGTGCCCTCGTGGCCGTCGCCGGTCTCCTGCAGTGTGGTGTAGATCAGGTTCACGTCGATCACCCGGCCCTTCAGGCCCGGCTTCTCGCCGTTCTCCAGCACCTCGATGTAGTCGTGCAGGCGGAACGGGCGGGTGGTGAAGATCAGCAGCGTGCAGAAGATGTTGGACAGCACGCTCCACGCCGCGAAGAAGGCCACCGCGCCCACGGCTGCGAAGCCGGTGAAGGCGGTCCACAGCACCGACGGCTTCGCGCCGAGCAGGCTGAGGATGTACAGCAGGGCACTGAAATAGACCACGAAGCTGGTGATCCGGCGTGCACCCATCACCATTTCGGGCGGCAGCGTGTAGTGCTCGGCGAAGCGGCGGATCAGGCGACGGGCGAGCACGCGCAGGAGCCACGCAACCAGCAGCACCAGTACGATCTGCACGGCGACGCCGGCGTAGTTCAGCCACGGGTGAGTCCAGGCGGGCAGGTGATCCTTCAGCGACAACATCATGGGGCGACTACGGAGGGGGAAACGGCCCCCGATGTTACCCGGCGCGTGCGGGGGATTCGACCGCCGGGGTCCAGGCCAGGCAGACCAGCTCTTGGCGGTGCTGCTGCAGGCAGGCGCGGCCATTGTCGGGACGCAGCTGCAGTGACAGGCCCATCGCCTGCAACAGTAAGCAGGCGGTGATCACCAGCAGGGCGGCGCAGGATGGGCTGGACATGGCAGGACTCCTGGACGGCAATTTCGCGAAGGACCTTCCATGGATGCAGCAGCCATCAAAAAGGTTGCATGGCATCGATCATGGATGGGCTCTAAACCTTTTTCCGGGTCGCCGCATCCAAGCGATATGCTCGACACCACCATGCCCGCGCTGCCTGCCGCCAACGACGCCGTCGACGAACCCGCCCTGGTGCGGGCGGCAGCCGCCGGAGACACCGCGGCCTATGAACTGCTGTACCGGCGCCACGCGCCCCGGGTATTCGCTGTGCTGTGGCGGCTGTGTGGCGGCCAGCAGGCACGCGCCGAGGACGCGCTGCAGGAAGCGTTCCTGCAGGCATGGAAGGCGCTGCCGGGCTTCCGTTTCGAGAGCAGCCTGTCGACCTGGCTGCACCGGCTGGGCGTCAACGCCGCGCTGATGGAACTGCGCGGGCGTGCCGGCGGGCAGGACCATGACAGCCTCGACGAAGTGGACGGAGGGTTGCAGGAACTGGCGGTACACGACCGCTGTGCCGGCACCGAACGCGACCTCGAACGGGCGCTGTCGACGCTGCCGCCACGGGCACGTGCGGTACTGGTACTGCACGACATCGAAGGCTGGAAACACCAGGAAATCGCCGAACAGCTGCAGATGGCCGTCGGCAGTTCCAAGGCACAGTTGCATCGTGCGCGCGGCCTGTTGCGCGCACGGCTGGGAGACATGACATGAATACACACGACCACGATTCCGACCACGATCTACTGGCACGGCTACGCGCGCTGCCAAGCGAGCGCGACGTACCTACCGATGGCTGGGCACGCCTTTCGGCCCAGCTGCCGCCGCGTGGGCCGCAGGCGGCACCTGCACCGGGCGACAACGTGGTGGCCCTGCCGATCCGTTCGCGTCGGCGTTGGTGGTTGCCGGCGGGTGCGGCGTTGGCGGCCAGCCTGGCGGTCTACGCCGTGGCGCCGTGGCGCCATGCGCAGCCGGAGGTACCGGTACCTTCAGCACTGCAGCTGCAGGCGGCGGCGATGACCGAGCAGTACCAGCAGGCCGTTGCTTCGCTGCCCGATGGACGGGCGCCGGAATGGCAGCCGGCCCTGCACGAACTGGATGAAAGCGCGGCGCAGATCCGTGCCGCCCTGGCGCAGGACCCGCGTGCGCCGCACCTGCTTGGCCAGCTCAAGCGCACCTATGCGCTGCGGCTGGAACTGACCCGGCAGGCGGCCTATGCCGCCGAGTCCGGCTTGACGACCTGAGGAGACCCCCATGACCCGAACCCTGATTTCCTGCTGTGTCGCGCTGCTGCTGGCCCCTGCCGTAGCGCTGGCCGACACCCGCATCGACGAGCGCCACACCCTGGCTGCGGGCGGTCGCATCGAGCTGAGCAACGTGGCCGGCAAGGTGACCGTGCGTGGCTGGGACCGCAATGACGTGCAGCTCACCGGCACGCTCAGCGACGGCCTGCAGCTGCGGCAGGAGAAAAGTGCCAACCGTGTGCGCTGGGAGATCGAATATCCGCGCCGCAGCAACAACGGCGGTGCAACTCTGGTGCTGAACGTGCCGCGCTCGGTGGAACTGTTGTTGAGCACGGTCAGCGCCAGCCAGGACATCAGCGGCATCGACGTGCGACGGCTGCAGGCCGATACGGTCAGCGGCAGCCTGAGCGCAGCTGGCCGCAGTGGCGACAGCAAGCTCAACACGGTCAGTGGCAGCGTCAGCGCACGCCTGCAGACGCCGAAGCTGGATGTGAACACCGTCAGTGGCCGGATCGAGGCCGGCGGTGGGGTATCCGGTGATATCGGTGCGCAGACGGTGTCCGGGCGGGTCGAGGTCGACGCCGGGCGCGTGCAGCGGCTGGCGGTGGAGACCGTCTCGGGCAGCATCGACCTGGCAGCAGCCGGATTGGCGCCCGGCGGCCGCATCAATGTCGAATCGGTCAGTGCCTCGGTCACGCTGAGCCTGCCGCGCACGGTGTCGGCACAGCTGTCGGTGAACAGCTTCAGCGGCTCGATCAACAGCGATGCCGGTCAGGTGGAGCGGCCGCGCTATGGGCCGGGCAGCCATCTCGATACGCGTCTGGGCGGCGGTGATGGAGACATCCGCATCCAGTCGCATTCGGGCAGTGTGCGGGTGCGGCTGGACCGTTGAGCACGGTCCTGCAGGCCGCGGCGGCAGCGCCGCCGCGGTCGGAGCTGGGTCAGCTGGCTTTCTTCAGCGCCCAGGTGGTGCCGAGGACTTCGATCTTGCCACCGGCCTTGCGGAACGCTGCCAGGTCCGAAGCGATCGAATCGCTGCTGACCACGGTGCTGGCGGCCGCGCCCTTGCGTTCGCTGCGGATGCTGTTGCTGGCCTTCGCGGGGGTCTTTGCCTTGCGGGGCATGGTTGCTCCTGTCAGGTGGAAGGGGAGGAAAGCGCCCAGGCATCGGCCTGGCGCAGGTAGTCCTGCCGCTCGCGGCGGCAGTCATCGCCGCCCATCGAAAACTGGCGGCAGATCGCCGGGCGCTGCGAATAGATCGTGCAGCGCAGGTGATAGGGATCGATCGCCGCGCACCAGCCTTCCTCGTTGCGCGCCATCACGGCACGGCCGTGGGTGTCGCGTGACAGGAACTGGCCAGGTACGTGGTCGCCGGGCTGCAGCAGCACGGGCAGCCGGCAACAGACCGCGTCACAACGGCGGCAGTCGATGGGTGCAGGTGCTGCGTCAGGTTGTAAGGCCACAGGGGCCTGGCGGGTGCCCAAAGCGGGTCTCGATGGCGGCTCAGGTGCAGCGCGGACCATGAACGAGCCAGGAAGGCATGGCCGCTAGGCCCGCAGGGCGGGCCAGGCTACACCGTGGACACACACCGGCGTGGCCGGTGGAAGGTGCAGCGGAGTTCTAGCCGACCAAGAGTAACTTAGACCGCGTAACGTTTTGTTAATCCTGGCTGGCTGCCGCCAAGGCCAGGCCCTGGACCACGCCCAGTGAGGGCTCGCCGTGGACCATGCGGGCGCCTGGGAAGGCCTCGGCCACGGCCTGGCGCAGGTAGCCGGCGCGGGACATGCCGCCGGTCAGGAACACCGCATCCGGGTCGCCCCCGATGTCGCTGCGGACCTGCGCCAGCAGTTCCCGGATCTGCTCCAGGTAGCTATGGGCGGCGGCGGCCAGGCCATCGGCGCTGCTGTCGGCATGCAGATCGCGGGCGATGTAGTCCAGCGTGCTGCGGTGCTCGCTGGCAGCGCTCAGGGCGATCTTGGCGCGTTCGACATCGCGGTACAGGCGGGCGGTATTGCCGGTGTCCTGCAGCGCCTGCAGGCGGTCGCCCCACGGTGCGTCCACATGGTCGTACTTGTGCAGGCGGAACTCGCGCTGGCGGGTCATGTCCTGCACAGTGGCCGCTTCCACATAGTGGTGGGCCGGCACGCGGGTGATGCCGCGGCCGAACAGCGGCATGTAGCTGGACAGGCTCAGCGCCAGGTCGATGTCGGTACCGCCGCGGGCGATACCCCAGGCACGGTGGATGCGCGGGGCATCGTCGCCGCCGACTTCGGCATGCGCGATGTCGGTGGTACCGCCACCGATGTCGACGATCACCGCCTGGTGCCGCTCGCGGCTTTCGGCGTGGTAATGCATGGCCGCCGCGGCCGGTTCCTCGAGGAAATCGATCTGGTCGAAGCCGGCCTGGGTGGCGGCCTCGCGCAGGATGTCCAGCGCCTGGTCGTTGCCGGCCGCACCGATCGAGCTGCGGAACTGCACCGGGCGGCCGAGCAGGGCGGCACGCAGCGGCTGGCCGAGCTGGGCGCTGGCGGTCAGGCGGATGTGTTCGAGGATGTGCGCGGCGATGCCGGTGATGGTCTGCTTCGCGCGCGGGTGCAGGTTGTAGCCCAGCATCGACTTCGGGCTCTGCACCAGGTTGCCTTCGTGTTCCTCGAAATAGGCTTCCAGCGCGTCATCGCCGTAGACCGCGTTCTGCAGCAGGTCGCTGGCGCTGCGTTCCTTGCCGGCGCGGGCTTCCATCCATTCCCGGCGCAGTGCGCGCAGGGCTTCGCGGCGCAGTGCCTGTGGCGTGCGTTCCTGGCCGGCGGCACGGGCTGCGCGCGCGGCACTGTCGATCATCTGCTGCAGCTGGTGTTCCTGGCCGTCATCGAGCTGGAAGTCGTCCGGATCGGGCACCACGCCGGGGAAGTACACGCTGGTGCGGAACTGCTCGGCATCGCCGAAGCGGATCGGCAGCAGTTTTCCCTCATGCACGATGGCGGCGGCGGAGTTGCTGGTACCGAAGTCGATGCCGAGGCGCATGGGGAGTTCCGGGGGCGATCAGGGGCCGCGCACTCTGCTGCAGTTCGCCGCCGACTGCAAGTTCCAGCGGGCGTGCTGTTCTGGTCCGGGTCCAGTGGGCAGCCGGAGCCTGCCCGGAAAAGGGCCGGGGAAGCCAGCCGGTTACAATGGCGGCTGTTGATTCACTTTGAGGTACTTGCTGATGTCTTCTGCCCCCGCCTGCCCGCAGTGCACCCTGGAAAACACCTACGCCGATGGTGCGCTGTGGATCTGCGCCGACTGCGGTTTCGAATGGACCGCCGAGGAAAGCGCCGGGTCCGCCCTGGTCGTGCGTGACAGCAACGGCAATACCCTGCAGGCCGGCGACACCGTCACCGTGATCAAGGACCTGAAGGTCAAGGGCTCCTCGATCCCGCTCAAGCAGGGCACCGTGATCCGCAACATCCGCCTGGTCGAGGATGATGCCGAGCACATCGAAGGCAACTCGGACAAGATCAAGGGCCTGGTCCTGAAGACCTGCTTCCTCAAGAAGGCCTGACCGCCTTCAGCGCCTGGCCTGCTGCTGCGCGCGCCAGCGGGCCAGGCTGTCCAGCTTGGCCTGGTAGCGCGCCTGCTCCGGCGCGCCCCCCAGTTCCTGTGCACGCAGCAGTTCGCGATCGGCGCGCTTGAGCTGGCCAGCCAGGAAATAGACCCGCGCCAGCCCGAAGTGGAACTGATGCGCGGTGTCATACAGGCGCACGGCCTGCCGGTAATAGCGGATCGCCTGGTCCAGCTGGCCGGCCCGTTCGGCCTTGGCGCCTAACATGTACTGCGCGAACGGGTCTTCCCGCTGCACCGACTTCAACCGGCGCTCAAGTGACTGCGCCTGCGCGGTCAAGCCCAGGCTGCGGAACAGCGCGGAGGCATTGGTCAGTGCGGCATCCTGGCGGCCGTCCAGCTGCAGCGATCGATCCAGCGCCTGCCGCGCCGCCTCGTTGTTGCCTTCGCGGTGGTCGAGCACGCCGAGGTTGTTCCACACCGGAGCGAATCCGCTGTCCTGAGCCAGGGACGCGTCGAAGAATGCACGGGCGCCGCCGAAGTCCCCGTCGGCGAGGCGCTCCGCACCCCGGTTGTTGTAGAAATGCGCCAATGCCCGCGCACGGCTGACGGGAACCGGCCCGCGGCGGTCATAGAGCACATTGCGATCCAGGTCGACGGTACCGAAGCGGCCGCCGACATCGACGCCGGCGTTGACGTGACCAACGCTGTAGACCACGCCCGCGTCCTGGTCCTGGTACCAGGACACCACCTGCCCCACTTCCTGCACGCGGGCCTGGATGCCCGCCTCCCGCGCAAGCGTTACGAACAGCAGGGTGAAGGCCAGGCAGTTGGCGCGGCGGTGCTGCCAGATATCGCTGACGGTGTAGGTCGCATTGGCGTCGTACTGCAGGTCCAGCCCGTGCTGGTCGAAGATCATCTCCACGAGCGCCTGCAGGCGCTGGTCGCGGGAGTAGCTGCGCTGGATCACCTGCTTCTGGAGCATCGCACGCAGGTCCGCGGGAATGGCGAACACTTCTTCCGGGGTCGGCACGCGTGCGGCCGACACGGTGATGGTCGGGGTCGTCACCACATCGGCGGGCGGTGCCTGGCCTGCGCCGAAGGCAGGAGCACAGAAGGCCAGCAGCGAAAGGGTGAGGCAATGGGCGGCAGAACGGTACATGACGGTTCCCGGCAGCGGCGGGCGCTCCCGCCTGTGGCGAGTGTATTCCCATGGATGTCCAGCTGCAGCGACCGTTGGTCGGCGCAGCGTTCATCCACAACCGATGTGGACCAGCGCGCGACAAAGCTGTGGACAACTGGCTCCGGGCCTCGCCTGGCAAGCGTTGTGAGTGCGTGGTGAAAAAACCGCCAGCTTGCCCGGCGCCGGCACAGGCGGGATGATCCGGGCATGGACTTCTCACCGCTGACGCTTGCCCCGGCGCAGTGGCAGGCGCTGCAGGACAGCTATGCCACGCCGCCACGCGCCTACCACCACTTCGGCCATGTGCGCGCGGTGCTGCAGCACTGCCAGGAGGTGGCCGATGGCCCCGGCTGGAAGCAGCCGGCCGAGATCTATCTGGCCGTGCTCTATCACGACGCGATCTACCAGGCGGGGCGCAAGGACAACGAGGCGCGTTCGGCGCAGCTGGCCCTGCAGGCGATCGCACAGGCGCCGGAGCTTGCCGGTGTCGACGCTGCTCGCGTGGAGCAGTTGATCCTGCTGACCGCCCGCCATGGCGCGCTGGGTCCGGAGGATGTGGATGCCGAGGCGGCGCTGTTCCTGGACTGCGACATGGCGATCCTGGCTGCACCGGAGCCGGTGTTCGCCGCCTATGACCGTGGCGTGGCCGAAGAATACAAGGGCGTGGTGCCCGGCTTCCTGTACCGTGCCGGCCGCCGCCGATTCCTGCAGGGCCTGCTGCGCGCACCGCGGATTTTCCTCAGTGAGTTCTTCCATCAGCGCCTGGACGCGGCCGCGCGTGACAACCTGCGTCGCCAACTGGGTGGTTGAGCTGGCCCGTTACACTGGTGGCCTGTTTCCAATGATTGTTGTTTCCGACCGTGTCCGTTCCTGATCCCGATCCCCGCCCGCTGCCACCGGAAGAGCCCGGTCCCAACGAATGCTGCGGCAGTGGCTGCCCGCTGTGCGTGCTGGACCTGTATTCCGATGAGCTGCAGCGCTACCGCAAGGCACTGGCCGAGTGGAAGGCGCGGCATCCCGAGGCCGCACCATGAGCCGTGCGCGCCCGGCGGCGGTGCTGGCACTGGTGGCGCTGCTGCTGTTCGTGGCCACCGCGCTGTGGACCCAGGTCGCGCGCAGTGATCTGGACTGGGTGCGGGCGACCTTGAGCCTGTACCTGCACGGGCCGTGGGGGCTTGCATTGCGTGCTGCCTACTGCCTGCTGGCGCTGGCCATTGCCGCACTTGGCATTGCGCTGTATCGCGGCAGCATCGGCCCGCGGCGCAGTGCGGCCGCCCCCTTGCTGTTCACGGTTTCCGCGCTGGGCCTGGCGACGGTGGCGATCGGCGACAGCTGGCTGCCTGAAGCGACGCCGCTGCTGGCACCGTTCATCCATGGACTGGCAGCCAACACGGCGTTCCTGTGTGCCAGCGTCGGCATGCTGCTGCAGGCCTGGTACCTGCGCCGCGAACCGGGTTGGCAGTCCGCCGCGGGCCTGCTCTGGGGCTGGGCATGGCTGGCCTTCGTGCTGCTGTGGCTGCATGTGCTGTGGCGTGGTGGACCACCGCGTGGGCTGGGACAGAAAGTGGTGATCGCGGTGATCGTTGGCTGGCTGCTGTATCTGGCGATGGCCCTGTACCGTCGCAGCCGCCAGGCCGCGGCCCACTGAATCCCCAACGGCCTGCGCCGGTACGTGCCGTGCACGCGGCGGCGGCGTATCGTGTGCGCATTCCATCGGGGATGCGATATGAAGCGTGCAGGGCTGGGCAGGGCAATGGGTGTGGTACTGGCGCTGGCCGCGCTGCCGGCGACGGCGGCAGTGACCCCGCAGCAGTTCAGCCATGGGCGGTTCGAGCAGATTCCGGTGCACATGCCGGCCGGCACGCCGCAACGGGTGGTGATCTGGTTCCATGAACCCACGGCTGGCGGTGACACCAGCCGCCTGCCGATCGAGGCCCTGCGTGCCGATGGCGCGCTGGTCGCGGCAGTGGACATTGCGCACCTGCGCGGTGTGCTCAAGCGCGAGGGGGACCCGACCTGTTCGTTCGGTTCCGGTGACGTCGAGAATTTCTCACGCTGGTTGCAGGCCTCGCTGCATCTGCCCGGCTACCACCTGCCGCTGGTCGGCGGTGATGGCGAAGGTGCCGAGATGGCCTATTCGCTCGCGGCGCAGGCCGATACCCAGGTGTTCGCCGGTGTACTCACCACCGGCTTCTGCCCGGACCACAACCACCAGCGCATGGTCTGCGGCGATGGTGTGAAGCACAACAAACTTCAGCCTACCGAGCTGAACTTCCCGTGGTTGAGTGCGGCCGGTGACCACGGCTGCAAGGTGGGGGAGGCCAGCCAGTTCGTGCAGCAGGTCGCCATGGCGCGCGAGTTCAAGCGTACAGCGCGCGGTGATGCGTCACCGGGCCTGGTGGCTGCGGCACGGGTGATCGGCGCGCAGGCCGGCGTCAGCCTGGCCCCCCCGCCTGCTGCACTGAAGGGCCTGCCGGTGGTGGAAATGCCGGCGACCGGCAACGGCGATACGCTGGCGGTGTTCGTCTCCGGCGACGGTGGCTGGGCTGGCCTGGACAAGAACGTGGCGTCGTCACTCAACGAGCATGGCGTGGCGGTAGTCGGCATCGATTCGCTGCGCTACTTCTGGAGCGAGCGCACACCGAAGGGCTTTGCGGGCGACCTGCAGAAGATCATCGACCACTACCGCCAGCAGTGGCACCGAGACAAGGTGATGCTGATTGGTTTCTCGCAGGGCGCCGACGTGCTGCCGGCCACGATCAACCAGCTCGACGCCGGTACCCGCGAGGCGCTGGAGCGCATCGTGCTGCTGTCGGTGGGCAGGAAGGCCGACTTCGAATTCCATGTCAGCAACTGGCTGGGCGGTGGCGGCGACGGCCTGCCGATCGCGCCGGAAGTGGCCAGGCTGCCGGCGGAGAAAACGCTGTGCGTGTACGGCGACAAGGATGAGGACGCACTGTGCCCGGACCTGCCGGCCAATGACGGCGTGAGGAAGGTGAAGCTGCCGGGCGATCACCATTTCGGGGGTGACTACGATCGCCTGGCTGAAGTGATCCTCAAGGGCGGCATGTAAACCGGAGCGCGTGCGAACCAACGGTTCGCACCCACCAGAACGAGCCGGGTAGCGTCGAGCCATGCCCGACGCATCGCGGCTTCAATTCCGCCGCGGATCCAGCGAGATCAGGCGCGTGGCATCCAGCAGCGCCGCCGGCAGGTGCATGCCACCCGGTGCGGCCAGGTAACGCGGCCGCCACTGCGGATCGAACTTCGATTTGAAGCGGCGCAGGCCACTGAAGCCATAGAAGCGCTCACCATGCCGCGCGAGCAGGCCGGCCAGCCGGTTCCAGCGACCGGCCAGGCGATGCTGGGCCAGCCCGGACAGCGGCGCCATGCCCAGCGAGAAACGCGCATAACCCTGCGCGCGGCCCCACAGGAACAGTTCGATGAAGAGGAAGTCCATCGTGCCCTTCGGTGCTTCGTTGACGTGGCGCATCAGGTCGACCGACAGCTCGGCGCCGGCCGGTGCCTGCCACAGGTTGGCGAACGCCACGATCTGGCCTTCGGCCTCGACCAGCGCTACCGGGAAGCGCACCAGGTAATCCGGGTCGTAGCTGCCCAGCGAGAAGCCCTTCTCATCGCCGGCCTTGTCTTCCAGCCATGCATTGGAAATTGCGTGCAGGCGCGGCAGCAGGCTGGGAATCTCCTCCACCGGTGCCACGCGGAAGGACAGGCCGCCGCGCTTGCCCCGGTTCCAGGCCTGGCGCAGGTCTGCACGTTCGCGACCTTCCAGGCCGAAGTCGTGCAGAGGCACCATCGCTTCTTCGCCCAGTTTGACCAGGCCCAGGCCCAGGTCGAGATAGGTCTGCCAGTACGTCTCGCCGACCTGGTAGAAGACCGGACGCAGGCCAAGCCGGTCGGCTTCCTCGCGGAAGCGCCAGATCAGTGCACGGGCGACGTCCGGCGGGCCGACTGGATCGCCCATTGCGATCAGCGAGCCACCATAGCGCTGCATCATCACGAAGCCCAGCCTGGCGTCGTCACGCAGCACTGCCTTGTCGGCGGTCAGTACCAGACAGGCCTGGGTGTCCGTAGCACCCGCCAGCACCGGTGCCAGCGATTGCAGCGTGGCTTCGTCGGCGGCCGGCAGTGGGCTGCGCGTGCTATGCAGCAGCCGCGCCAGGCCGAACATCACCAGCGCGATGGCCACCACCAGCAACGCGCGCAGCGCGCGTGGTGCGTTGCCCGACACCGCGAACTGCCACCACAACTCGTTCTGGTATTCGACATGACTGTAGGTGAAGAACAGCAGCCAGGTGACCGCCACCAGCACCAGGCCGAGGTTGCGCAGCCACGGCCACGACCAGGCTTCGTCCAGCAGCGCGCCCTGGCGGTAGAACTCGCGACGTGCGGCCCACAGTGCCATCGCCACCAGCACCGCCGAGAGGGCGATCAACAGTTGGCCACCACGCAGCCACAGCGGCAGCGGGGTGATCACGCACACCGCCATCGCCAGCATCCACGCGGCGTGGCTGCGCCGGGCGAGGCCCTGGCCGATCAGCAGCAGTGCGACGCCGCTGAGACTGCCGATCAGGTGCGAGGTTTCGAGGATCGGCAGCGAGGCGTTGACCAGATGACGGCGCGGCGTCGGCAGCGTGCCGTCGATGACCAGCGCGGCGCCGATGCTGAACACCGCCAGTGCGATGATCTGCGGCAGCCACGGGCGCAGCGCGTTCCAGCCGGCACGGGTTGCCCCGGCGCTGGCCTGCAGCGGCTGACGCAGGGCGGGCGCAAGGGCGAGCAGGGTGGCCAGCACCAGCGGCAGCACGTAGTAGGTGACGCGGTAGATCAGCGCTGCCGCCAGCACCGCTGCCGGTGCCACCTGCGGCAACAGCTTCAGCAGGCTCCACTCGAACACACCCAGGCCTGCGGGCACGGTGGAGACCAGGCCGGCCAGCACTGCCACGAGGTAGAGGCCGACGAAGCCCGGCAGGCCGGTCGGCGTGGAGTCCGGCAGCAGCACGTAGAACGCGGCACTGGCCAGCACCAGCTCGATGACGCTGAGTACGGTGACACCGATCATGGTGCGGCGGTCGGGCAGCCACAAGGCGTGACCGAACACGCTGAACTGCCGTCCCTCGCGGCCGACCAGCAGCACGGTGCCGAGATAGGCGAGCAGGGCGACGATGCCGACGATGCGCACGGCATCGGGATTCAAGGGCAATGCCAACGCTGCCGCCGCCGGTTCCATGCACAGGGCCACGCTGATCAACAGCCATGCACCGAATACGAAACCGAGCGTGCTCATCAGCACCACCTGGCCAATCTGCGCCAGGTCCAGGCCGGCGCTGCGGTAGCCGCGCAGGCGCACCGCGCCACCGGTCAACGCGGCAAAGCCCACGGTCTGGCCCAGCGTGTGCGCAAGGAAAGCGGTGATGCCGACGCGCGCGGGGTGCACACGGATGCCGCTGCGACGCAGGCCGATGGCATCGAAGCCGATCAGGCAGGCGTAACTGGCCAGGCCGAGTACCACGGTGAGCGCGATCTGCGTGCCGCTGAGCTGCCGGAACGCCTGGCGGATCGCACGATAGCCGTGCTCGTCGAACTCATTGGCCAGGCCGTGCAGGGCCAGGGCGAGGATCAGCAGCGGGATGACGATGGTGGCAACCCGCTTCCAGGTTGGCGTGGAAGGGGCAGTGGTGGAATCGACGGGGGCGGTCATCGGCGCAAGGGTGCGGCAGGAGGGGCGAGGGCGGTGTCAACGCGGGCGTGGCGCATCGTGCGCCTGTCATCGTCATTTGACCAGTGGGACCGTCGGAGCCCGGTAGTGACGTGTCGCGGAGGGTACCCGTGCACCCACCGTCGACCGGTTTGGAGGACAATGCAGGCCTGATCAACCGCAGGAGCCACGCCCATGATGGAGCGTTACGACGTCGGACCGCGCATGTCCGAAATGACCGTATACAACAAGGTCGCCTACCTCTCCGGCCAGATTCCGGAAGACACCAGCCAGGACATCACCGGCCAGACCCGGCAGGTGCTGGCGGAGATCGACAAGCTGCTGGCGCTGGTGGCCAGTGATCGCCAGCACGTGCTGCGTGCGGAAGTCTTCCTCGCCGACATCGCCGATTTCGACGGCATGAACAAGGCGTGGGACGAGTGGGTGGTTGAAGGCGCGACCCCGGCACGTGCCACAGTCGAGGCCAAGCTGGCCCACGCTGACTGGAAGGTCGAGATCGTGGTGACGGCGGCAGTACCGTAACGATTGAATGGGGTCAGATCCTTTTCGCTCAGGAAAGGGGATCTGACCCCGTTACAGCGGCACCAGCTCGATGCAGTCCACCGGGCATGGCGGGATGCACAGCTCGCAGCCGGTGCACAGATCGGCGATTACCGTGTGCATGTACTTGGCGCCGCCGACGATGGCGTCCACCGGGCAGGCCTGGATGCACTTGGTACAGCCGATGCAGTCGGCTTCCACGATCAACGCCACCTGCGGCGCCTTGTGCTCGCCGCGCGATCGATCGAAGGGAATGGCAGGTACTCCGAGCACCTGCGCCAGTGCGCGCGCACCGGTATCTCCGCCCGGCGGGCAGTGGTCCACGCCTGCTTCGCCGCGAGCCATGGCCTGCGCGTACGGGCGGCAGCCGTCGTAGCCGCATTGCCCGCATTGGGTCTGCGGCAGCAGGCGGTCGAGGCGTTCGGTCAGGGGCGGGATCAGGCTCATGCGTGGCGAAGGCTGCGCGTTGGGGTCATTTCAGGGGTTTGCCACGGAACCAGCGCTCGTGGGCCAGCGCCAGCATCGGCTTGTCTTCGGCACTGTCGCCGTAGGCGTGGATGCGCACGTAGCGCGACAGATCGAACTGGCGACGGATGTGCTCGACCTTGCGTGGGCCACAGTCGCCACCGGCGTAGCGACCGGTCAGGCGTCCGTCCTGGCTTTCCAGCCGGTTGCAGATCAACTGCAGGCCCAGCTGCTCGCACCACGGCCGCAGGTAGAGATCCAGCGAGCCGGATACGATCACCACGGTGTGCTGCTGCTCCTTGTGCCAGCGGATCTGCTCCAGCATTTCCGGGCGCACGACATCGGGCAGGAACTCACGCGAGAAGCCGGCGGCCAGCGTGGCGATGTCGTCACTGTGGCGGTCGCTGAAGGTCAGGCGGGTGACGCGTGCGCGGATGCGTTCGGCCGAGATCAGCTTCAGCTTGTACGCGAGCAGCCACGGGCCGACCTTCCACCAGGCCTGCGCCAGCTGTTCGGCGGTGGCCACGCGGCGCAGGAAACGGCCGTAGGTATCGCAGGTGGTCACGGTGTGGTCGAAGTCGAACAGCGCCAGTTCCATTCCGTTGCCTCCCATTGCGTTGCCTCCGGTGGCCGGTGCTGCCGGCGGGCGTGGCCGCAACCACGCCCGCTGCGGGCATCAGCGGACCGGCATGCCCGGCTGTGCGCCGCTGTCGGCGTCCAGCAGCGCCAGTGCGCCGCCGTCGAAACCGGCCGACAGGATCATGCCTTCGCTCAGGCCGAAGCGCATCTTGCGCGGGGCCAGGTTGGCGATGAACACCACGCTGCGGCCAACCAGCGTTTCCGGCTCGCCGTAGCTGCCGCGGATGCCGGAGAAGATCTGGCGCTTGCCCAGCTCGCCGGCGTCCAGTTCGAAGCGCAGCAGCTTGTCCGAACCTTCCACGAACTCGCAGACCAGCACCTTGCCGATGCGCAGGTCGAGCTTGGCGAAATCGTCGATGCCGATGTAGGCCGGGGCGTCGGCGCTCTTTGCGTCGTCCTTGGCCGGGGCCGAGGCGGCCGGCTTGACCGCTTCGGTCTTGGCGGCGGGGGCGGCGGCAGCGGCCGGCTGCAGGGTGTCCTTGGAGGCGTCGATCATGGCGTCAATCTTCTTCGGGTCGATACGGGTGAACAGCGGGGTGTAGTCGGTGATGCGGTGGCCCAGCAGCGGCTGCGCCAGTTCGGTCCAGTCGTTGACCGGCGCGGCCAGGAAGGCCTCGGCCTGCGCGGCGGTGGCCGGCAGCACCGGCTTCAATGCGGTGACCAGCACGCGGAACAGGTTCAGGCCCTGGCTGCACACGGCCTGCAGCTGCGCGTCGGCGCCTTCCTGCTTGGCGATGACCCACGGCTTGACGTCGTCGATGTAGCGGTTGGCTTCGTCGGCCAGGGTCATGGTCAGGCGGATCGCCGCGGCTGGGTCGTTGCGCTCGTAGGCCTCACGGATCGGCGCCAGGCCGTCGACGAAGCGCTGGTACTGCGCGGCATCAGGCAGCTGCGCGGCCAGCTGGCCGTCGAAGCGCTTGCTGATGAAGCCGGCGCAGCGGCTGGCCAGGTTGACGAACTTGCCGACCAGGTCGGCGTTGACGCGGGCGATGAAGTCACCCAGGTTCAGGTCGAGATCGTCGACGCCACCGCCGGACTTGGCGGCGTAGTAGTAGCGCAGCGCTTCCGGCTCGAGGCCGGCGTCGAGGAAGGTGCGGGCCATCACGAAGGTGCCGCGCGACTTGCTCATCTTGGCGCCGTCCACGGTCAGGTAGCCGTTGACGTGCAGGCGGGTCGGCGCGCGGTGGCCGGTACCGTGCAGCACCGCCGGCCAGAACAGGCCGTGGAAGTTGACGATGTCCTTGCCGATGAAGTGGTGCAGCTCGGTGGCGGTACCGGCGCGCAGATGCGCTTCGAAGTCCTCGCCGATCCTGCCGCACAGAGTCTGGAAGCTGGACAGGTAGCCGATCGGCGCGTCCAGCCAGACGTAGAAGTACTTGCCCGGCTGGCCGGGAATCTGGAAACCGAAGTACGGTGCATCGCGCGAGATGTCCCACGCGCGCAGGCCACCTTCGGCATTGAGCCACTCACCGAGCTTGGCCTTCACGCCTGGCAGGGCGACGTCGCCGGCCAACCATTCGCGCAGGAACGCGTCGAAGTGGCCCACCTCGAAGAAGAAGTGCTCCGAATCGCGCATTTCCGGCGTGGCACCGGAGATCACCGAACGCGGTTCCTTCAGGTCGGTCGGCGCATAGGTGGCGCCGCAGACTTCGCAGTTGTCGCCGTACTGGTCGGGGCTGCCGCAGTTCGGGCAGATGCCCTTGACGTAGCGGTCGGGCAGGAACATGCCCTTGGCCGGGTCGTAGAACTGCGCCACCGAACGGCGGCTGATGTGGCCGGCCGCTTCCAGCTTCAGGTAGAACTGCTCGGTCAGCGCCTTGTTGGCCGCCGAATTGGTCGAGTCGTAGTGGTCGAAGGCCACGCCGAAGGCGGCGAAGTCACGTTCGTGGCTGGCCTGGATGTTGGCGATGAAGGTTTCCGGGGTGACCCCGGCCTTCTCCGCGGCCAGCATGATCGGCGTGCCGTGGGTGTCGTCGGCGCAGACGAACCAGGCCTTGCCGCCGCTCATTCGCCGTGCACGCACCCAGATGTCGGCCTGGATGTAGCCGACCAGGTGGCCCAGGTGCAGCGGGCCGTTGGCGTAGGGCAGGGCGGTGGTGACGAGCGCGGTACGGGTCATGGTCGCGGGGTGAAGCCGAGGGGAACCGCAGAGTATCGCATGCCCGCAACGAGGTGACCCGGCCGGGGCCGGGTCACGGGGGTGAAGCGGGGGGGCGGGGCGCTTACTCGCGCTGCCAGGTCTGCGCGCGGCAGATGAAGGCGATGCAGCCGGACACGTCAAGCCTGGTGCCGCCGGGCTGCAGTTCCATCTTCGACTTGTAGGTCTTGCCATTGGCCGGATCGAGGATGGTGCCGCCGGACCACTTGTTGGCGCCGTCGGCCTTGAGGTTCCAGAGGATGGTCATGCCCTTCACGGGCTTGTTCTTGTTGGCGCCTTCACAGCCGTCGCAGACCGGGTTCGGGCCCTTGTCCGAGTGCAGGATGTCGACCACCTTGCCGGTCAGCGTGCCGTTGGCGGCCTGGGTGATCTCGACGATCGACTTCACCTTGCCGGTCTTGTCGTCGATGGTCTTCCAGCGGCCGGCGGCGCCATCGGCGGCCTGCGCCGAGAGCGCGGCCAGGCACAGCGGCAGTGCCAGCAGCAGGGTCTTGAAGGTCTTGCGCATGGTCCCCTCCCAGGGTTCATTCCGGCACGGTGCCGGTACGGGTCGACTGTATACCCATTCGGCGGGGTATGGGGAAGGGGGGCGTTGCAGGGCTGCGCCCTGCACCTGCAGAGGCAACGGCAACAGCAACGGCGGGATTCCGTGGGATGGCGGGGCGGGCCCGTTTGCGGGGGGCGCTGCAAGTACGTCCCTGTAAGCTCGGTCGCCGCATCCATGCGGCTCACGCCCCCGCAAACGGACCCGCCCCGCCTTCGACAGAGTCCTGCGATCTGCCGGAATGGAACGGCCTGCTCTTGGTGGGTGTCGATCTTGGTCGACACGTAGATCCATGCCATGCATGGATGAATCTCGATTGAAAAACGCTCAACCGACTTCGTACAGCTCCAGCGGCAGGCCATCCGGGTCGGCGAAGAAGGTGAAACGGCGGCCGGTGTACTCGTCCACGCGGATCGGTTCGCAGGCGACGCCATGCGCGGCCAGGCGCTGGATGAAGGGTTCCAGTGCAGCCACCCGGAACGCGAGGTGGCGCAGGCCCTGGGCTTCGGGGCGGCTGGGGCGCGGTGGTGGTGAGGGGAAGGAGAACAGTTCCAGCTGGCCGCCGTCGGGCAGGGCCAGGTCCAGCTTCCAGGAGTCGCGCGCGGCGCGATGGTTCTCGGCCAGCACGCGCAGGCCGAGGATGCGCACGTAGAAGTCCTTCGAGCGTGCGTAGTCGCTGCAGATCAGCGCAGCGTGGTGGAAACCCAGCAGGGTGTCGGAACCGGGGGTCATTGCAGGGTGTCCAGCCAGCGCTGGGCGATCTTCTGCGCCAGCGGATAGGGTTCGGGATCGTTACGGTTGGTCAACACGATCACGGTCAGGTGCTTTTCCGGGTGGCGCACTATCACGTTGCGGAAGCCGATGCTCTCGCCGCTGTGCCATTGCACCTGGCCGTTCAGGCGCCAGCCGAAACCGTAATGCGGCACGTCCGGTTCCGATGTGGTCGTGGCCGGGCTGAACATCGCCCGGCGCGAGGCCTTCGACAGCAGGCGGTCGTCGTACAGCGACGCATCCCAGCGGGCGAGGTCGTCCAGCGAGGAATAGATCCCGCCGTCTCCCAGTACGGCGCTGGTGGTGCTCTGGTCGGTGCGCTGCCAGCGGCCATCGATCCGGCTGTAGCCATAGGCGCGTGCGGCGACCGTGTCCACGCCGTCCTGGTGGGCCACGGTATGCGCCATGCCCAGCGGGCGGAAGATGCGCTGCTGCAGGAACGTGGCGAAATCCTGGCCGGAAGCACGGCCGACGATCAGTGCCAACAGCGCGTAGCCGCTGTTGCTGTAGCGGTACTGCGTGCCGGGTGCGAAATTCAGGCGGTCCTCGTGCGACAGGAGGGTCAGCACGTCGGCGTCGTGCACCTGCCGAGTGTCAGCCGGATTCATCAGGTCTTCGTAGTCGAGCAGGCCGCTGGTATGCGACAGGAGCTGGCGCAGGGTGATGGCCGCCGCTGCCGGCGGCAGCTCGGGCAGCCACTGGCGGGCGGGCTGCTCCAGCCCGAGCCGGCCGTCTTCCACCAGCAGCAGCACTGCCGCAGCGGTGAACTGCTTGCTGACCGAGGCCAGCCGGAAGTTGCTGGCCGCGGTGACCGCAGTACCGTCTTCCACTACCGCCAGGCCGTAGCCGCGGCGGAATACCGGTTGCCCGTCGTGCAGTACCAGTACCGCAGCGCCGGGTACCTGACCGTCGTAGGCCTGCATCAGGCCGTCGACGCCCGCATCTGGTGGGGGCAGCACCGGTGCGGCGGAGCCCGCCACTGGCAGCAGGCCCAGCACGACGGCGAGCAGGGCGACGGCAGGGCGCATGGCGGCTCCGGAAGGGTCAGGGTGAAGGGGCAGGTGTGGTGCTGGCGGGCTGCGCCATCCAGCGTTCCATCTTGCGGTCCAGCACGTCCAGCGGCATCGAGCCGTCCTTCAGCAGTTCGGCGTGGAAGCGGCGCAGGTCGAAGGCGGCGCCCTGGCGTGCCTTGGCCTTGTCGCGCAGGGCGACAATGGTGGTCAGGCCGGCCACGTTGGACAGCGCCTGGCCGGGCTGGGCCATGATCCGCTCGACTTCGGCGTTGGCGTCGTCACTGCTCATGTCCACGGTCTTCTGCAGGTAGGCCACGCCCTGCTGCTTGCTCCAGCCCTGGGCGTTCACGCCGGTGTCGGCCACCACGCGGGCAGCGCGCAGCAGGCGCGAATACAGGTAGCCGATGCGGTCGTAGGGATCGGTGTAGATGCCGAGGTTCTCACCCAGCGTTTCGGCATACAGGCCCCAGCCTTCGACGAAGGCGAGGTCGCCACCGAGGCGGCGGAAGCGCGGCAGCTTGGCCAGCTCCTGCTGCAGGCCCAGCTGCACGTGGTGGCCGGGGATTGCTTCATGCAGGTACTGCACCGGCACGTTCCAGCGCTTGCGGCTGGGCAGGTCGCGGGTGTTTACGTACAGCACGCCCGGTTGCCCGGCCGCAGACGGCTGGTAGGCCGCTGCTGCAGCGGTCAGCGCACGCTCCGGTTCCACTGCGCGCACGTCCAGCGTGGACTTGGGCAGGGTATCGAGCACCTGCGGCAGGCGTGCGTTGACCTGCTGCTGCACCTGGCGGTAGCGGTTGATCAATGCGTTGGCGTCACCGTACTGGAACTGGCGATCGTTGCGCATGCTGCGCAACAGCTTGGACGGCGTGCCACGCAGCTTGGCATCCTTCATCACGGTGGCGATCTGCGCCTGCAGCTCCTGCACGCGCTGTTCGCCCAGTGCGTGCAGCTGCGCGGCGGTCTGGTCGCTGGCAGTGGTCTGCACGATCAGGTTGGCGTACCAGGCCTGGCCATCGGGCAGTGCGCCCAGGCCGCTGCTGGTGCGCGTGGCCGGCAGGTATTCGGTGGCGATGAAACCGCGCAGGGCGCGATAGGCTGGCATGATGCGGAGCTCGATCATGCGCTTGTACTCGGCGCTGATGCGCGCCTTGTCCTCGGCCGCGATGGTGTTGGGCATGGTGCGGATCGGCGACCAGAAGATGCTCTCTTCAGCAGTCGGCTTGATGACCGCATCCAGCTGCGGCAGCACCTTCTCCATCAGGTCGCGCGGCTGCACCACGCCGGCCTTCATGCCCTGGCGCATGTTGTCGATGGCCTGGTCGAACAGCTCGGGAATGCCCAGCGAGCGACGCGACCAGGTGTCGTAGTCCTGCACGGTGTTGAACGGCTGTGCGCCGGCGCCCGCGCCGAGGATCGCCATGATGCTGCCGACGTTGTAGTACTGGCTGATCGGCATCATCCAGCTCGGATAGCGTTCGGCGGCCAGCGAGGCGCGCGCATCGCGCACGAAGATCTCGTAGCTGAGCAGGTCCTGGCCCTGCAGGCCGTCGCTGCCGAGTTTCTCGACCTTGCCCAGCCACTCGGTGGTGAAGTCGTGCGATTGCTGGCGCCACGCGGCGGACAGGATGTTGGGCAGCTGGTCGTTGTAGCGGGCCTCGCCCTGGAAGGTTGCCTGCAGCGGATTCAACCGCATCGAGGCATCCCAGTATTCGTCGTACAGGCGCTCCAGCTGCACCTGCTTGGGCACGGCCCGGGCCGCTGCGACCGGACGCGGCGCGGCGCGGCGCGCCGAACTGCCACGGGCCGGCGCGGTGGCGCGGGCGGGCCGGGCCTTGGGCTTGGCGGCCTGGCGGGTCTGCGCGGCGGCAGGGCGGCTGGCCTTCTTTTTCGCTGCTTCGGCCGACGGTACGGCGCTGAACAGGAACAACGCGGCAATGGCGGCGGCCAGGACGCGGGGGGAATACGGCATCAAGAAGCTTCCGTGGAACACAGACCCTGGAGCTTGCACGATCCGCGCGCGTACGGCCAGCGTGAAGGCGCAGTCAGCTTTCCGCTGCTGGGGCTTCAGTCAGCCGCAGCTGCAGCCCGCAACGATGCGGCCCGCTCGGCACCCAGGTAGCGGGTGATGGCACGCCGCATCAGGTACAGCAACGGAATCAGTGCGATCGCAAAACCCATCTTGTAGATGTAGTTGACGCTGCTGACCGCCAGGAACAGCGAGGTCGGCCAGTGTTGCGGGCCCAGCACGAAGGCGATCCAGATCACCACGAAGCTGTCCACCACCTGCGAGATCGCGGTCGATCCGGTCGCACGCAGCCACACGTGGCGCTCACCGGTCGCCTGGCGGATGCGATGGAACACGGCCACGTCGATCAGCTGGCCGAGCAGGAAGGCCACCAGCGAACCGGCGATGGTCCACATGCCCTGGCCGAACACGGCTGCGAACGCGGCCTGGTAATCGGGCACGCCGTGGCCATCCATCGACGTGACCCACCAGCTGGCCGGCGCCAGTGAAATGGCGGCGAAGGCGAACAGGAAGCCGTAGCCGATCAGCACCACCGCCAGCCACGAGATGAAGCGCACGCCGCGCTTGCCGAAGAACTCGTTGATGGTGTCGGTCATGATGAACACCACCGGCCAAAGCAGGGTGCCGGCGGTGAAGCTGAGCGAGCCGGTCTGGCCGAACAGGTTCCAGTTCAGCGGAGCGATGCCGAGGGTGTCTTCCAGCGCGAAGATCTTCACCCCGATCAGCTCGGCCAGCACCGCATTGCCGCAGAAGAACGCGGCCAGCACGATGAACAACAGGACCGCGCGGTCCTGCAGCGGGCGCTCGATCGGCGCCGGGGTCATTCGGTGCGTTCGCCGGTGCGTTCGCCGGCGCGGGTGAACGGCACGCTGGACGGCGCCACGGCTCCGCCGGAAATGATGAAGCTCATGGCCTGGTCGACGGTCCAGTCGGTCGGGGTCAGCAGTTCCACCGGCACGATTTCCAGGTAGCCCGAGGTCGGGTTCGGCGTGGTGGGCACGTACACCGCGGCCAGCTCACGGTCGGTGCCGTGTTCCTTGATCACGCGGGTGACCAGGCCGACCGATTTCATGTCGCGGTGCGGGAAGTCGATCAGCACCACGCGCTGGGTGCTGCCCGGCTCGGTCTGCAGCATGTCCAGCAGCTTCTTGGCGCTGTCGTAGATGATGCTGGCCAGCGGAATGCGCTTGATGACCGCGCCGACCCAGCGCAGCAGGCGCTGGCCGAGCACGCGGCGGCTGGCCACGCCCACCGCCAGGATCACCAGCAGGGTGGCCAGCAGGGCGATGGTGTCCTGGATCCACTCGGCGCGGACCCAGCCCAGATAGTGCGGGAAGCTGGTTGCGATCTGTTCGGACAGCGGCACCACCAGCGGGCTGGAAATGCCCGACAGCAGCACGAACACGAACTTGACCACGACCCAGGTCAGCCAGATCGGCAGCAGGGTGAGCAGGCCGGTCAGGAACAGGCGCTGCAGGGAGGGGCGGGGGACCAGGGCGGGGGCTTCGAGCGACATGCGCGCATTGTAGCGGTCACTGCAGGTCGATTACGCTGGGAAATCGACTGCGGCAACGGCACATGGAAGGGAAGCTGTGTTGAAGATTCTGCGCGGACTGGGCTGGACCCTGGCAGGCCTGCTGGTGCTGGCCATCGTGGTGTGGTGCGCCTCGCGCATGTGGCCGGTACCCGAATCGCGGCTGCAGGCGCAGCAGCGACTGGAAGCACGCCTGCCGGCGACCGGGCACAACGGTTATGCCTTGTTGTGGACGCTGCCATTCGACGACCTGGATGCCCAGCAGCGCGAGCAGGCGCTGGCCGAGGATGTACGGCGCTGGGAGGCCGACCCACACGGTGAAGGCGGCGGCCGGACACACCTGGTGGCCAACCATGCCGAGCTGCACTCGCGGCCCGGTGCCAGTTGCGGGCCGGCCGCCAGCGGCTGCCTCGCCCAGGTCCGCGCGGACCCGCAACGCTTCGTGGAGGCCCACGCCGGCCACCAGCAGTTGCATGCGCGGCTGGATCAGCTGGCCGAAGCGGACTACTTCATGTCGCCGTTTCCGCCGAAGGGCGAGGGCATTCTGGTCCCGTTGCCGGCCTATGGCGTGGTGATGGACGCCACCAGTGCACGCGCGCTGGCGTACGTGCAGGGCGATATCGACGGTGCCCTGCGTGGCGCCTGCCGTGGCCTGCAGCTGGGCCGGCGGCTGGTGCCCGGCAGCAGTTATCTGGTCGAGAGCATCATCGGTGCCAGCCTGGTGCAGGCCAATGCCCAGCTGCTGGCCGACATGCTGGTCGAACTGCCTGCCGGCCATCCGTTGCCCGCGGAATGCGAACAGGCCATGCAGCCGCTGCGGGCCGAGGAACAGAGCCTGTGCCGTGCCATGCAAGGCGAGTATGCGATGAGCCGGGCGGCGATCGAGTCTTCGGCCCAGGAATTTGGCGGCGTCCTGGTACTGGATCGGAGCAGCACGTTGGCGCGCGCGGCCGGCAATCTTGGCTGGGCCTGTGGCGCAGCCGCGATGGCGGCGCTGGAGGCTGATCGGCCGCTGCCGGTACAGGCGCCGCCGCAGCGGGATTTCGGTTGCCTGTCCAATGTGATGGGGTGCGTGCTGACCGAGATCGCCGCGCCGGTCTATCCCGCGTATTCGTCACGGTCCCAGGATGCGGCGGCAATGCTGCGCCTGCTGGGTGCACAGCGCTGGTTGCGGCAGCAGGCGGAAGATCCGGCTGAGGCGCTGCAGCGGTTGCCGGCGCAGTTCCGCTCGCCGGTGCGGTCGCCGCAGCTGTCCGCCGATGGCCGCCATCTGCAGGTGCCGCGTCGTTCGCCGCCGCGTGGCAACGCTGAGAGCCCGTGGTTGTCCGTACCGCTGGTGGCTGGCGCCGGCGCAACCGCCGCTGCCCGCGACTGAGCTGTGGCTCAGTCGGTGCCGGCCTGCGGATCGAATGCCCAGCCATCGCCGACCGTCTGCAGCGTCCAGCGACGGGTGCCGTGCAGTGGCTGCCAGCGCACGCTGTCCTTGTCGTTCTCGATGCTGCCTTCGGCGCGCCTTACCTTGCGCGTGGAGAAGTTCACGCTCAGCGATTCGGTCTTTCCGGAATTGCGCATCACCGAATCCTCGTCGTAGCCGATCAGCGCGAACGCGCCGTCCTGCCAGCGGAAAGTGAAGGCGGTGGTACCCATCGACCAGCTTCCGGCGCTGGCGAATGAAAACAGCGCGACCTTCAACGTGCCACGCTGGATGCTGACACCCCCTTCTTCAAGCGGATCGCTCATCACCGGGTTCTCCGGGCGCGGAATCAGCTGATGGTCCTGCACCGCCAGCACATAGCCGGTTGGCCGTGACCATGCCACGGCGAGAATGCGCGGGTTGCTGTCATGCGGCGAGGGGCCGAAGCCATCGTGTTCGATGACGTTGCGCGGGTCCTGCTGGCGCAGTACCAGGACCAGATCAGCGCGGCCATCCTGGTCGAGATCGCCTTCGATGCTGGATTCAAGCGTCCAGCCGTTGGGCACGAACCCGGCGGCAGTGGCAGCCTGTGCCGGCAGCGTCGGGTACTGCACCGGCGGCAGGTCCAGCGCATGGGCCGCGCACGGCAGGGTGCTCAGCAGTGCAGCAAGGGTGTACGGGCGCATCGGGGCCTCCATGGCAGAGGCCAGAGGATAGCGTCCCAGCGATGATCAGCGTGCGTGTGGCTTCAGGCGCAGATAGACCTGCTTGCGGACCTGGGCGACCACCTCGCCGCTCTCATCGATCACGTCGTTGCTGAACCAGCGCAGCACCTTCTCGCCACTGGCCGCTTCCGCGCGCAGTTCGTCCAGCAGCGCGTCGTCGATGCGGAACGACGTCCGCACGATGCCACGGCCCGGCTTGAGGAAGTCGATGGCGCCGGCGCGGTCCCACACGTAGTAGTCGCGGCCGAGGATGTGCAGCAGGCCGAGCATCCAGAACGGATCGGTCATCGCGAACAGGCTGCCACCGAAGTGGGTACCGACGTAGTTGCGGTTCCATGGTCGCAGGCGCAGTTCGACATCGATCTGCCGGTAGTCCGGCGTGATGCGGGTGACGTGGATGCCGGTGAACAGGAACGGCGGCCAGAGATTGATGCCGAAGCGGAACAGGCGGGCGTTCATGCGGGTCCGGGGGCGCAGGGCGAGGCGCCCAGTCTAACCATTCGCATGCGTATGTTGCACCCCGGGCGGCGAGGGTCATGCCTCGCCGTCGATCACATACCCGTCGCGGCCGTTGGCCTTGGCCTGGTACAACGCGGTGTCGGCGCCTTCGACGAAATGGTGCGGTTGCAGCGTGCCGTCGGGTACGCGGGTGAACACGCCGATGGTGAGGGTGACGCCTGCTTCGCTGCCGTCACCGGGCGCCGGTAGTGCACGCACGCAGGCGATCAGGTCCTCGATGACCTGGCGTGCGCCTTCGGCCGGGGTATCCGGCAGCACCAGTGCGAACTCATCGCCACCGTAGCGCGCGGCCATGTCGCGTGGACGTCGCGCATGTGCACCGATCAGGCGGGCGACATCGCGCAGCACGCGGTCACCGACCTGATGCCCGTGGCGGTCGTTGTGGCGCTTGAAATGGTCAACGTCGATCAGCGCGAGGCTCAGGGATTTGCCACTGCGTCGCGCGGCATCGCATTCCTGTTGCAGCGACTGCTCGAAGCGCAGGCGATTGCCGAGACCGGTCAGCGCATCGCGATTGGCCAGGCGGTGCCAGGCCGAGACCCGCCAGGTCGCCCAGGCCAGCAGCACCAGCAGGATGCCCAGCATTGCGCTGGCCGGTGCCCACCACAGGTCACCGGCGCGCAACAGCAACCAGCTCAGCAGCGGTGGGAGCGGCAGCGAGCACAGCGCAGCAAGCCATGGCAGGCGCAGGCCGAGCAGGATCACGCACAGCGCCACCAGCACGCCGCTGATGGCGTGCTGCCAGAGGCGGGGCAGCAGATCGATCTGCTTGTGCTGCAGCAGCATCGACGCGATGTTGGCCTGGTACTCACTGCCGCTCATCCAGAACTCGCGGGTGGTCGGGGTCAGCAGCCGCGGTGCGATGCCGCTGGCGGTCATGCCTACCACGATGCGGCGGCCATGCAGCATCGCCATGTCCACGTGACCATCCAGCACGTCGGCATAGGACACCTGTGGCAGGCGCTCGGGCGGCCCGGCATAGCGCACGCGCACGTAGTCGTTGCGCCGCCATTGGTAGGGCGAACCGATCTCCGGATCAGGGTCAGGCAGGCCGTGCACCGCGCCCGGCGGCAGGGCGGCCAGCGCCAGGCCCAGTGCCGGCCAGTGAGCCTGGCCGATGCCCGCATGCAGATACACACCGCGCGCGACGCCATCGCCATCCACTTCCACGTCGGTATGGCCGATCGCCGCGGCACTGGCCGCGATCTGCGGTACCGGCAGCATTTCCTCCGCCATGCGATCACCGGCCGCGGGCGCGGCCAGCACCGGCAGCACCACCCGGCCATTGCGGCGGATCGCCGCGGCCAGCGCTTCGTCCTGGCGGCTGTCGCGTCGATCAGGTTCGGACAGCATCAGGTCCAATGCGACGCGCTCGGCACCGGCGTCGGTCAGCCGGTCCAGCAGGCGGGCATGGATCGAGCGGGGCCAGGGCCATTGGCCGATGCGCTGCAGGCTGCCCTCGTCGATGGCCACGATCAGCACGCTGGGGTCGGGGCGGTAGTCCCAGTTGCCGACCATGGCGTCATAGGCGGCTTCGTCCTGCCGCCACAGCCACTGGCCCTGGCTGGCGATCACCGTCAGCACGCCGGCCAGCAGTGCCAGCAGGATCCGCTTCGACCACGGCAGCGGCGAGCGCCTCATAACAACAGCAACAGCAGCAGGGCGCCACCACCGGCGCCGTAGCACAGGCGGCAGGGCAGCTTGATCTGCTGGGCCGGTGAGTACTCGCCCGCATGACCGTCGTCGTCGATGTACTGCACACGCACATGCAGGGTGCCGCTCCACGGCCGCTTGAAGCTGACCTGCGGCTCGCTCACGGTCTGGTCGACCAGGGGCGTCCTGAAATCGCCACGACGGTCCACCTGCACCCTGTAGCGCTGGCCTTCGCTGCCGGCCTGCCAGCGCAGGGTCAGCTCGCCATGCGCGGCTTCAGGCGGCTGCAGGGCAGGGTCGACCGGTTCATTGCTCAGCTGCAGGGGCAGGGCCTGGCCGTAGCGGCCCTGGTGGCCGTTGCCATCGCGCGACGCCACCCGCCAGAAGTACTCGCCGGGCGGCAGCGGCTGCGCCAGGCGCAGGTCGGTGCCTTGGGTGCTCTGTTCCTGCAGCGGCTGCACGAAGCTCGGCTCGGCGGCGATCTGCAGCACGCTGCTGCGCGCGCCCGGCGCCTGGCTCCAACGGAAGCGCGGGCGGTCGCTGTTGACGGTCTGCCCATGCAGGGGGGCCACGGTGAGCGGCGGTGGGGGCTGGTCGCTGAGCTCGAAATCGGCGCTGGCGTCGAGGCCTTCCACGCCCTGCGCGTCGACGGCGCGCAACAGCATGCGGAGCTGACCGGGTGGCAGGTCGCCGATCGCCAGCCGGGTGTCGGCGGTGGTGGCGGCAAACAGCAGGATTTCCGGCGTCGCTGCCTGCACCACTTCAACGCGGTAGCGCGCGGCGCCGTCGACAGGGTCCCACGCGAGCAGGGTCGGCAGGGGCGCCAGGCGCACATCGTCGCTGCGCAGCTGCGGCGCTGGAAGAAGGGCGGAGACAGCGTCCGGTGCGGCATCGGCGCTGATGCTGCGGCTGGCCTGCCCAGGCTGGACCAGGCGTTTGCCGTGGGTGTTGCCGACCTGCACCTTGCCCTGCAGTACCTCGGTGGCAGCTACGTGGCCGGTGTCACCGGCGCTGACCCGGAATACGGTACCGCGCACGCTGCTGGTCGCCGTAGGTGCGTCGATGATGTAGCGGGACGCCGGGCCACGGGCAGGTGTCACCCGGTTGCTGGCGCGGCCCTGCTGCAGGCGCAGACGGGTATCGACCATGCCGGTGTGGCCGTAGCGGCTCAGCTGGTCCAGGCGCAGCCGGGAATACTCGCGCAGCTGCAGGCGCGAGGCGTCGGCGAATTCAAGCGTGACGCTGGAGTCGCCTTCGGTCTGCACGGTGTCACCGATGCGAAGTTGTTCCCCGGCGAGTATCGCGCGCGTGGCGCTGCCATCGGCGCCGGACAATTCGACCTTGCCGCGCACCGACAGCACGCGGGCAGGTGCCGGTTCGATGCGCAGCCAGCTGATCGGGAAGCGCAGCAGCTGGCCCGGCGGCAGCTGGTAGGGGTTGTCGATGCGGTTGTGCTGTTGCAGCTGCTGCCAGCGCACCGAGGGCTTGAGGTACAGGCCTCCCAGATCCCACAGGGTATCGCCGGGACGGACCCGGTAGTTCCAGTCCTGGGCGGCGGCGATGGCCGGCAGGAAGAGAAGAGCGCAGAGCAGCGCGCCCTGGAAGCGCATGGCGAACGACAGCGAGCGGACGAAGGTCACAGTTTGCAATCCCGGCAATGCGGGGGCGCAGCTGCAAGACCCCATGGCCCCGACCTCATCCCCCCGAACGGATCGTGGCGGCCGTACGGCCGCCATCCCGCGCATTATTGCCCGCGTTCAGTGCAGGGATTCTGAACGAACCCGGCTCCCGTTCAGAACAGCAGGGAAGCCATCCGGCGACGGTACTGGCCGACCAGGTCCTCGTCGGAGATCACATTGAAGGCGTCGATCAGGGCCTTGCGCGGCAGTCCGTCCTCGAATGTGCGGTCGATCCGCAGCATTTCCAGGAACTGGGCCAGCGCGGCTTCGTCGTGGCCACCGAGCAGCAGCTGTACGCCGCGCAGGTGGCGCGCCTTGAGGTCCTTGCCATCGGCAGCGATGCGGGCGTCCAGCACTTCAGCCGCCGGGGCGTCCTTCAGGGCCGAGGTGAAGGCCAGCCGGGCGCGTGCACGCACGGCCCGGTCGTCGGTGGACAGGTTGGCGGGCAGGCCGTCAATCAGCAGGCTGGCTTCATCGACGCCACCGATCTGCAGCAGGGCCAGCGCCAGGTCGAGCTTCAGCTCGTCCTTGTCCGGCTCGGCGGCGATCTGCGCGCGCAGCACGTCCACCTGCGCCTGCGGGTCCAGCGGGGTTTCGTCTTCGGCGACGGCGTCGCCGATGTCGACCGGCACGATGCCGTGCTGGGCCAGGAATTCACGCAGCTGGCCTTCCGGAATGGCACCCGGGAAGCCGTCCACCAGCTGGCCGCCCTTGACCAGGAACACGGTCGGCACCGAGCGGATCTGGAAGGCGGCCGCGATCTGCTGTTCCTTGTCGACATCGACCTTGGCCAGCTCGAAGGCGCCGTTGTATTCGGCGGCCAGCTTTTCCAGCATCGGCCCCAGGGTCTTGCACGGCCCGCACCAGGTGGCCCAGAAGTCGACCAGTACCGGCGTCTGCAGCGACTTCTGCAGGACTTCGGCCTCGAAGGTCGCAGTGGTGGCGTCGAATACGTAGGTCGTCTCGGTCATGGGGGGAAGCATCGTTTGGCGTCTGGAGACCGATTCTATGGTGACGATCGATGCCGGTCTCAACCCGGGTTGTAGTAAATGCCTGACAATGCAGCCTTCCTGTCGCTGTTCTTTCCGGAGCCTGCATGTCGTCCCTGTCCCCGTTGCTGCGCCTGTCCGGCCTGGTCGCCGCGCTGCTGTTCGTGCTGGCGGTGCTCGGTTTCGGCGCTGGCCTGGACGGCTACGCGCAGGCCCGCCACCCGGTAGCGCTGCTGGGGGCACAGGGGGTGCCGCATGCGCTGGCCTTCAATCTGCTGGGCTTCGTGCTGCCAGGGCTGCTGGCGGTGGTTGTGGCCGAGTGCCTGCGCCGCGGGCTGCCGGCAACCGCCGGCTGGGCGCCGCGGGTGGGTAGCCAGATGCTGCTGCTGGCCGGGTTGGCGTTCGCAGCGATGGGGCTGCTGCCGCTGGATGTGGACGACCTGCACGGGCCAGCCAGCCAGCTGCATGCCAGCGCCTGGATGATCTGGGTGCTGGGTTTTGTCGCCGGGACCCTGTTGCTGGGCACGTCGCAGGTGCGCCAGGCGCATGGCCGCGCGCTGGGCGCAGTGGCGCTCGCCTGTGGCGTGCTGGCCGCGCTGGCGGCGTTTGCCCTTCAGGGCGTGCTGCCGGCGCCACTGGCACAACGGCTTGCGTTCGCCTGCTGGGCGGGCTGGCTCGCCCTGGCCCTGCCGTTGTCGCGGCCGCGCTGAGACTGGCTCCGCGCGCAATCGGCGCCGGCGGTCGACGGGCAGGATTGGAGCCATTTGCCGCACTGCGGTACGCTGTACCGCTTTGCCGCCGCAACCGCGTGTTACATGACCAGCGTCGAACCCAACGTTTACGATCCGCAGCAGGTTGAATCCGCCGCCCAGAAGTACTGGGACGCTACCCGTGCCTTCGAGGTCGATGAAGCCTCGGACAAGCCGAAGTACTACTGCCTGTCGATGCTTCCGTATCCGTCCGGTGCGCTGCACATGGGCCACGTGCGCAACTACACCATTGGCGACGTGATCAGCCGCTACAAGCGCATGACCGGCCACAACGTGCTGCAGCCGATGGGCTGGGACGCGTTCGGCCTGCCGGCGGAAAACGCGGCGATCAAGAACAAGACCGCGCCGGCGGCGTGGACCTACAAGAACATCGACCACATGCGCAGCCAGCTGCAGTCGCTGGGCTATGCCATTGACTGGTCGCGCGAGTTCGCCACCTGCCGCCCGGACTATTACGTCCATGAGCAGCGCATGTTCACCCGCCTGATGCGCAAGGGCTTGGCTTACCGCCGCAACGCGGTGGTGAACTGGGATCCGGTCGACCAGACCGTGCTGGCCAACGAGCAGGTCATCGACGGCCGCGGCTGGCGCTCCGGCGCGCTGGTCGAGAAGCGCGAGATCCCGCAGTGGTTCCTGCGCATCACCGACTACGCCCAGGAGCTGCTGGACGGCCTGGATGAGCTGGACGGCTGGCCGGAATCGGTCAAGACCATGCAGCGCAACTGGATCGGCCGTTCCGAGGGTCTGGAAATCCAGTTCGACGTGCGCGATGTCGACGGCAGCGCGCTGGACCCGCTGCGCGTGTTCACCACCCGCCCGGACACGGTGATGGGTGTGACCTTCGTGTCGATCGCCGCCGAACATCCGCTGGCGCTGCATGCGGCGAAGAACAACCCGGAGCTGGCGGCGATGCTGGCCGACCTGAAGCAGGGCGGCGTGTCCGAGGCCGAGCTGGAAACCCAGGAAAAGCGCGGCATGGATACCGGCCTGCGCGCGCTGCATCCGGTCACCGGCGAGCCGGTGCCGGTCTGGGTCGCCAACTTCGTGCTGATGGGCTACGGCACCGGCGCGGTGATGGCCGTGCCGGGCCATGACCAGCGCGACAACGAAGTGGCCAACAAGTACGGCCTGCCGATCAAGCAGGTGATCGCGCTGAAGGATGCGCGCACCGAAGAAGAGCGCACCTGGGATGGCAGCCGCTGGCAGGACTGGTACAGCGACAAGAGCCGTGCCTTCGAGCTCGTCAACTCGGCCGAGTTCGACGGCCTGGACTTCCAGGGCGCCTTCGAAGCGCTGGCTGAACGTTTCGAGCGCAAGGCCCAGGGCCAGCGCCGCGTCAACTACCGCCTGCGCGACTGGGGCGTGAGCCGCCAGCGTTACTGGGGCTGCCCGATTCCGGTGATCTACTGCGCCAAGTGCGGTGCGGTGCCGGTGCCGGAAGAGCAGCTGCCGGTGGTGCTGCCGGAGGACGTGGCGTTCTCGGGTACCGGTTCGCCGATCAAGACCGATCCGGAATGGCGCAAGACCACCTGCCCGGACTGCGGCGGTGCGGCCGAGCGCGAGACCGATACCTTCGACACCTTCATGGAGTCGAGCTGGTACTACGCCCGCTACACCTCGCCGGGTGCCCGTGACGCCGTCGACAAGCGCGGCAACTACTGGCTGCCGGTGGACCAGTACATCGGTGGTATCGAGCACGCGATCCTGCACCTGATGTATTTCCGCTTCTATCACAAGCTGCTGCGCGACGCGCGGATGGTGGACAGCAACGAACCGGCGCGCAATCTGCTGTGCCAGGGCATGGTGATTGCTGAAACCTATTACCGCCCGAACCCGGATGGCTCGAAGGACTGGATCAATCCGGCCGATGTGGAAGTGCAGCGCGACGAGCGCGGCCGCATCACCGGCGCCACCCTGATCGCCGACGGCCAGCCGGTGGTGGTTGGCGGCACCGAGAAGATGTCCAAGTCGAAGAACAACGGCGTGGACCCGCAGGCGATGGTCGGCAAGTACGGCGCCGACACCGTCCGCCTGTTCTCGATGTTCGCCGCGCCGCCGGAACAGTCGCTGGAGTGGAACGAAGCCGGCGTGGACGGCATGGCTCGTTTCCTGCGCCGCCTGTGGGCCCAGGTGCAGAAGCACGCTGCCGACGGTGCCGCCCCGGCGCTGGACGTGGCCGCGCTGGACGCCAATCAGAAGGCATTGCGCCGCAAGACCCACGAGACCATCGGCAAGGTCGGTGACGACTATGGCCGCCGCCACAGCTTCAACACCGCCATTGCCGCGGTGATGGAACTGATGAACGCGCTGGCCAAGTTCGAGGATGGCAGCGAGCAGGGCCGTGCGGTGCGCCAGGAAGCGCTGCAGGCCATCGTGCTGCTGCTCAACCCGATCACCCCGCATGCCAGCCATGCCCTGTGGCAGGTGCTGGGCCATGGCGAGACCCTTCTGGAAGACCAGCCGTTCCCGCAGGCCGATGCCGGTGCACTGGTACGCGACGCGCTGACCCTGGCCGTGCAGGTCAACGGCAAGCTGCGTGGCACCATCGACGTGGCGGCCGACGCCGCGCGCGAGCAGGTCGAGGCACTGGCCCTGGCCGAGCCCAACGCGGCCAAGTTCATGGAAGGCCTGACGGTGCGCAAGATCATCATCGTGCCCGGCAAGATCGTGAACATCGTTGCCGCCTGATGTACCCCGCACCGGCCACCCGTGTGGTGGCCGGTGCCATTCCGGTGCAGGGCCAGGCGTTTGATGGCCCTGCATTCACGCGGCTTCGGGCACGCTGTGTGTTGCCGTGATCGCCCGGCTCCGCCAGACTGTCTCCATGACCCGAATCCTGCTTGCCCTCGTTCTTGTCCTCGGCCTTGCCGGCTGCGGTTTCCATCTGCGCAACAAGCTGATGCTGCCGACCGACACGGCACCGGTGAAGGTGGTTTCCACTGCGCCGTACAGCGAACTGGTCAAGCTGCTCAACCGCAGCCTGCTGGCCTCCGGCGCCAGGCTGGCCGATGAGGACAGCAAGGAACCCAGTACCCAGCTGCAGGTGCTGTCCGAACGCTGGGGCGACCTGCCGATCGCCATCGACTCGCAGGGCCGTGCGCAGGAATACAGCCTGCGCTACGCGGTGATCTTCATTTTCCGTCGCGAAGACGGCAGCGAGCTGGTGCCGCAGCAGGTGATCGAGCTGTCGCGCGACTACGTGTCGCCGCCGACCGACGCCACCGGTACCACCACCGAACGTGAAATCCTGGCCAATGAACTGCGCCGGGAAATGTCCGCCTCGATCATCCGCCGCATCGACAGCGTGGTGCGTGCCGAGATCGAGAAGGGCGGTAGCCTGTCGGCGCCGAAGGACAAGCCGGTTGAAGGTGCGGAGCCGGCCGAACCGGTCCCCGCAGCCAAGCACTGAGCCGCGACGATGGAACTGCGTCCGGAGCAGCTGGCCAGCCAGGGCGCTGATACCGCGCTGGCGCCGGTCTACCTGATTGCCGGCCCGGAAACCCTGCGCGTGCTTGAGGCGGCCGACGCCATCCGCGCGCGCGCGCGCGCCGCCGGCATCGGCGAGCGGGAAGTGTTCGACGCCGATGGCCGTGATTTCGACTGGAACCAGCTCGACGCCAGCTTCAACGCGCCCAGCCTGTTCAGCGCCCGCCGCCTGGTCGAGGTGCGCCTGCCCAGCGGCAAGCCGGGCAAGGACGGGGCCGAGGTGATCAGCCAGTTCTGCGCCAATCCGGCGCCGGACGTGGTGCTGATGATTACCGCCAACGAATGGAGCAAGGCCCACCAGGGCAAGTGGGCCGAGGCGGTCAACCGCATCGGCGTGCTGTCGGTGGCCTGGGCGATCAAGCCGCACGAATTGCCGGACTGGATCGAGCGCCGCCTGCGTGGCAAGGGCCTGCGCGCGGACCCGGCCGCTGTGCAGCGCCTGGCCGAGCGGGTGGAAGGCAATCTGCTGGCTGCCGCCCAGGAAATCGACAAGCTGGCGCTGTTGGCCGACGGCCAGCCGCTGGACGTGGAACGGATGGAATCGCTGGTGGCCGACGCCGCGCGCTATGACGTGTTCCGGCTGGTGGAGGCGACGTTCTCCGGGCAACCGCCGGCGGTGCTGCGCATGCTGGCCGGCCTGCGCGGCGAGGGTGAGGCGGTGGCTGCACTGATGCCGATGGTGATCCGCGAACTGCTGGCTGGTGCAGGCCTGGCCCGGGTGCAGGCCCGTGGCGGCAACCTGGCCGCCGAAATGAAATCGCGCGGCATCTGGGAATCGCGGCAGGCGCCGTACAAGCGCGCGCTGCAGCGGCATCCGGAAAGCAAGCGCTGGGAGCGCTTCGTGGCTGAAGCCGGGCTGGTCGACCGCATCGCCAAGGGGCGCGCCGACGGTGATGCCTGGCTGGCGCTGGAGCGCCTGCTGGTGGCCGTGGCCGAACCGCGTGCCGTGCGTCTGCTGGCGCGGGCCTGAGCAATGAGTCTGCGGATCTATTACGGGGGCACCTTTGATCCGGTGCACCTCGGGCACCTGGCGATCGCGCGGGCTGCCCGCGACGAACTGCAGGTTGCCGTGCGCATGCTGCCGGCCGCCGATCCGCCACACCGTGCGGTGCCCGGTGCAACGGCCGAGCAGCGCTGCAGCATGCTGTCTCTGGCCATCGGCGACGAACCCGGCCTGCTGCTGGACCGGCGCGAGCTGGACCGCGCTGCCCGCTATCCCGGTCGTCCTTCCTATACCGTCGATACCCTGCGCGAACTGCGTGGCGAACTCGGTCCGAGCCGGCCGCTGGCCTGGCTGGTCGGTGCCGACAGTCTGCTGGGCCTGTCCAGCTGGCACGAATGGGAGGCGCTGTTCGGGCTGGCTCATTTCGTGGTGGCGGAGCGCCCGGGCAGCCCGTTGCAGGCTGCGGTGGATGGCGAGCTGGGCCGGGCGCTGGAAGGGCGCTGGGCCGACACCGAGCAGGCCCTGTTCGCCAGCCCGGCCGGGCGCATCCTGCGCCTGCACCACCCGCTGCGCGAGGAATCGGCCAGCGCCGTGCGTTCGCAGATCGCCGGCGGCGGCCCCTGGCGCGCCCTGCTGCCACCCGGCGTGGCGGACTATGTGGCTGCACACGGGCTGTACCGCCCGGCCACAGCGTGAATGGCGTAGCGGCGCCATCCCCGTATAATCGCCCCCACGTTTATCGAGTCGATCCACTTTGAGCAACCAGACCCAGCCCCAGACCATCAAGGTCGATCTGCCCAGCCCGCCGCCGTCCGTGCCGGAACTGCTGGCGAGCGTCCGCCAAGCCACCGAAGACCTGAAGGCCAAGGACCTGGTCGAGATCGACGTGCGCGGCCGGTCCAGCGTTGCCGACTACATGATTGTCGTTTCGGGCACCTCGACCCGCCACGTCAAGTCGATTGCCGATGAAGTGGTGCGCTTCGCCAAGAACATCGACGTGATGCCGCTGGGCGTGGAAGGCGAGCGTGAAGCCGAGTGGGTGCTGGTCGATCTGGGCGACGTGATCGTCCATGTGATGCTGCCGCGCGTGCGTGAGTTCTACGCCCTCGAGCGCCTGTGGACCGTCGGTGACCAGCCGCCGTCCAGCGACGACGAAGTGGCTTGAGCCACGCGTTGATGCATCCCTTCGACGGCGCCGATGGCACCGTCGACGTTTTGGAGGACCATTGATGAAAGCCCGCCTGATCGCCACCGGTGAACGCGCCCCCAGCTGGGTGGCGCAGGGCTTCGCCGAGTACCAGAAGCGGCTGTCGCACTGGCTGCCGTTCGAGCTGGTGGAAATCGAGCCCGGCCTGCGCGGCAAAGGCCGTGATCCGCGCCGCGCCACTGAAGATGAAGGCAAGCGGGTGATCGCTGCGCTGCCGAAGAATGCCTATGTAGTGGCGCTGGATGTGCCGGGTCGCCAGCTCAGTTCCGAACAGCTGGCACAGCGCCTGGAACACTGGCGCGGGCAGGGCAGGGACCTGGCGTTCCTGATCGGTGGCCCGGAAGGGCATTCGCCGGAAGTCTCCGCGCTGGCCGACGAGAAGTGGTCGATCGGACCGCTGACGCTGCCACACATGCTGGTACGCCTGGTGGTGGCTGAGCAGCTGTATCGGGCTGCCGCAATGATCGCCAATCACCCCTACCATCGCGCGTGAAGAGTGGTTATACTAGTCGTCTGCCCGAATAGCTCAGCCGGTTAGAGCACTTGACTGTTAATCAGGGGGTCGTTGGTTCGAGTCCAACTTCGGGCGCCACCTTGAGAAACCTGCATCGCGAGATGCAGGTTTTTTTTTGCGTCTTTGTGGAGTCGAGCTTGCTCGACTGCTGTTGTGGAGCCGAGCCGTGCTCGGCTGCCTGTGCGAAGCCGAGCGTGGGCTCGGCTCTACAGTGGCAGCGCTCCTCGCCAGAACGCCACCAGCGTGGTGATCGCCACGACCAGGATCGCGCCGAACAGCACCCACTCCCAACGCGTGAATACCCGCTCGCCGCGTTGGCGCCGGGTCAGTGCGAACAACACCACGCCGGGCACGTACAGCAATACCGACAGCAGCAGGTTGTCCAGGCCACCGGCATACACCAGCCACAGCGCATACGCACTGGCCAGCAGTGCCACCCCGAAATCACGCCAGCGCACACCCGGCTCACCGGCGTAGGCCTGCCCGCGCCAGGCCAGCTGCACGCCGAATGCCGTGGACAGGAAGTAGGGCACCAGGCTCATCGACGCGGCCAGCAGCACCAGCCCGGTGTAGCTGCCGGAACTGACCAGCACCAGCAGCAGGAACAACTGGATCAGGCCGTTGCTCAACCACAGTGCATTGGCCGGCACGCCGCGCGCGTTCTCACGGCCAAGGAAGGCGTGCATGGTGCCGTCACCTGCGGCGGCATAGAGCACTTCGGCGCACAGCAGCACCCAGGCCAACAATGCACCGAGAACGGAGATGATCGAGCCGATGATGATCACCGTCGCGCCCCATTCGCCGACAATGGCGCGCAGCACATAGGCCATCGACGGATTGGGCAGTCCGGCCAGTTCCGCCTGCGACAGCACGCCCATCGACAACAGGCTGACCAGCACCAGCAGCAGCCACACGCCAAGGAAGCCGATCACCGTGGCGCGACCCACGTCGGTGCGGCGTGCCGCGCGTCGCGAATAGATGCTGGCCCCTTCGATGCCGATGAACACCCACACGGTCACCAGCATCATGCCGCGCAGCTGCTGGCCAAGGTCGCCGAGTGCAGGCGTGCCGAGGAAATCGGCGCGGAACACGTCCATGCGGAACGCGCCGGCGGCCAGGATCAGGAACAGCGCGATCGGCAGCAGCTTGGCCACGGTCACCAGGCCGTTGACGATGGCTGCGGTGCGCAGGCCACGCAGCACCAACAGGTGCACCGTCCACAACAGCAATGACGATGCGGTCACGGCGGCCGGGGTATTGCCTTCGCCGAACACGGGCATGAAGTGGCCGAGGCCACTGAAGATCAGCACGAAGAAGCTGGCGTTGCCAAGCACCGAGGCAACCCAGTAACCCCACGCAGCGGAGAAGCCGATGTAATTGCCGAAGCCTTCGCGCGCGTATGCGTAGATGCCGGTATCGAGATCAGGCCGGCGGTTGGCCAGCGCCTGGAACACGAAGGCCAGCATCAGCATGCCCGCGCCGCTCACCGCCCAGCCGATCAGCGCGGCGGCCGGACCGGCGCTGCGCGCTACGTTCTGCGGCAATGAAAAGATACCGGCGCCGACCATCGAGCCGACCACCAGTGCGGTCAACGCGGGCAGGCCCAAGCGCTGCGATGTCGCGGCCATGGAGATCCCCTGCGGCGGTGATGCCGCGTGCACACGGTAGCCCTGTGCCCGTGAACATGCCTGCAAGGGGCAGAACGACGAAGGCCCGGGCAGCTGCCCGGGCCTTCGAAGTTGCTGCGTTGAAGCGTGTGCCTGTATTACTTGAAGGTGTACTTGGCACCGACGGTGAAGTAGCGACCGATGGCACCACTGAAGTGCATCGGGTTGTAGTTCACGCCGCCATAGGTCAGCGGATCCAGCGGAGCAATGCGGTCGAAGACGTTCTCGACCGAAGCATTCAGCTCGAACGCTTCGGTGATTGCCCAACGGCCGGAAAGGTCGAAGGTGGTGAACGAAGAGATCTTCTTCACCGGCGATCCATCGGCATAGAAGAACTGGTACTTGCCGCCGCGCTTGTCAGTGTTTTCCATGCTGGAGATGTAGTTGGCCACGCCGCTGACACTCCACGGGCCCTGCTTCCAGGTGGTACCGAAGTTGATGCGGTCCTTCGGCGTGCCGATGCAGTTGGTCACGTCGCAGTTGCCGTGCGTGCCCAGGAAGTCATCGGTGCTGGTACCGCTGGTGCGCTCGAACTTCAGCAGGTGGCTCCACTGCAGATCCATCTCCAGCTGGCCCGGGCCGATGTCGAAGGTCTGGCGGATGTCGGTGTCGATACCGCGAACGCGCGAGGAACTGGCGTTGATGTAGGCGGTGTTGACGGCCAGGATGCTGCCGGTACCGGCGACGCCGTTGAGCAGGTTGTTGTCGCGCAGGACGTTGCCAGCCCGGATCGCGTCATCGGTATCGCCCTGGGCGATCTCGTTGGTGCGCTTGATTTCCCAGGCATCGACGGTCAACGAGGTGGAGCGGGTGGGCTGCAGCACGATACCGACCGAGTAGCTCTTCGACTCTTCCGGTTTCAGGTCCTTGTTCGGGCGGGTGATGATCGCAACCGACTGCGAGCCGCAGTCGTCCGGCGAAGCACCCGGGGCCGGGTTTTCACCGTCCGGGCAACGGATCGGATCCGAGGCAGTGGAGAAGGCGGCCAGGCCACCATCGCCGTTCTCGGCCGGGTTCGGCGCGCGGAAGCCTTCGGCGTAGCTGGCGCGCAGGGCGATCCAGTCGGCCGGCGTCCACTTCACACCCAGCTTCGGCGTGGCCTTGCCTTCACCGCTCTCATACTTGTCGTAGCGCAGTGCAGCGGACAGTTCCAACTGCTCCAGCACCGGTGCCGACAGTTCGACGTAGCCGGCGTACACGTTCTGCGTGCCGTCATAGGCCGAGTAGCCCAGGCCGATGATGTCACCCGTGTCGGTGTAGGTCTGCGGGGTCAGGCTGTTGCTGGTCTTGCGCCACTCGGTACCGATCGCCAGGCCCAGCGGGCCACCCTTCAGGTCCATCAGGCTGCGCGACACGGTGAAGTCGAACATGTCCAGGCTGGACTTGGCACGTGCGCTGATCTTCGGCGAGATGTAGTCGTACAGCGCCTGGGAGTTCAGATTGGCGTTGTCGCCAATGCGCCATACGCCACCGGCACAGTTCGCGTCACCCAGTGCACACTTCACGGCGCTGTAGCGCAGGAAGCCGGTGCGCTCGTTGACCAGGTCGGTGCCCGAGTGCAGGTAGGCGGTGTCGTAGCTCCAGTCACCCCAGTTGCCCTTGATGCCGACCAGGAAACGATTGAACTCGTTTGTGTTGTCGGTCACGCGGGGGCCGACGTCCCAAGCGCTGTAGCGCAGGCGCAACGGGCCAGTACCGAGGCCGGCAGGCCGGTCAGGATGATTGGGGCCAAGCACCACAGCGCCCGGACCGCTGTTGCCGTTGACCGGGCCGCCGGGATAACCCCAGCCGCCGGACGCGGCGGACGGCGTGTTGCTGAAGGTGGTTTCCTTCTTCGAGTAGCCGATCTCGGTGTAGATTTCGCCACCTTCACCGAACGCGAAGCTGGCGCGGCCGAACACATTGACGTACTTCTCTTCCGGCGAGATGTCGCGATACAGCTGTGCCGGATCCCACAGGCAGCCCTGCGCGGCGACCGAGGCGTCGGTCTGGCCACCGATGGTGGTCAGGCCCTGGCAGCCAGGCAGTGGCACGAGGGTGGCCGGATTCGTGTCGGTGACATTGCGGTCGTCGTACACCGAGCCATTGGGACCAACGCCGCCGCGGGTCTTGCCGCTGAGGAAGGCGCCACCCAGGAACTGGGCATTGTTGCCATAGCCCCACTGGCGGGTGTCGCCGGTACCGATCCACTTGCGGTTCTTGCGGTCGCTGATCTTGATCGCGTCGCTCTTGCCGACATCCAGGCTGAAGAAGGCGTTCCATCCGTCGGTGGCCATGTCGCCGGTACCGGCGGTCAGGGTCGCTTTCTTGGTATCGCCATCGCTGTCGCCGGACAGGCCGTAGGAGCCGCGAAGGATCGCGCCCTGGAAGTCGCTGCGCAGGATGATGTTGACCACGCCAGCGATGGCGTCGGAGCCATAGATCGCCGAGGCGCCGTCCTTCAGCACTTCCACGCGTTCAACGGCGTCGAGCGGAATGGTGCTCAGGTCGGTGAAGACCTTCTGGCCGTCGTCGGCCAGGCCGTAGGTGGCCATGCGGCGACCATTCAACAGGACAAGGGTCGAGCCCGCGCCCAGGCCACGCAGCGAAATGCCGGCGCCACCGCCGGCGAAGCCGTTGCCGAACGATTTGGGAATCGAGCCGGCGCCATTGGCGGTGATGGTCTGCAGGTACTCGGCAACCGTGGTCTTGCCGGTGCGGTCGATTTCCTGGCGGGTCACCACCTGCACCGGGGACGGTGTTTCAGTGTTGGTGCGCGGGATGTTCGAACCGGTGACCGTGATGCGGTCCAGGTTGGTGGCCTTCTCCTGCGCGAAAGCGGAGGTGGACGCCACGGCGCCAACCAGCAGCAGGGTGCCGCCGGTAAGGATATGGGTGATGGACGATGCCAGGGTGGTGCGGCGGCGGCTGGCGGGCCGTTGGATCAGGTGTTTCACAGCTTCTCTCCTAACTGGAAAACCGTAGCGTTGAGGGCTGTCTCCGGTAGATTCCGGGACGGACCAATCTAGGTTTCCGGCAGGTGACGAAGTCGTGAATTTTTGCTTAATTGATAACAGTTGATCCTGTTCCGTCCGTACCCGCCCTGACGGAAGGGCCGGCCCGGCAGATGGCCGGGCCGGCGATCACCTCAGTCCGGCAGCGAGAACTGCACCGGCACCATGCCGATGGCCGGCACGGCCACGCCATCACGCTGGGCCGGCTCGAAGCGCCAGTGCTTGAGCACCTGCTGGCGTGCAGCCTGGTCCAGGCTGCGCGAGCCACTGCTGCGCTCGATGCTGACCACCGCTGGCTGCCCGTGGGTGTCCACCTCTACCCGCAACAGCACCGTACCCTGCTCGCGGTTGCGCAGTGCCGCCAGCGGGTAGGCCGGCGGCGGGGCGCTGCGGTATTGCAGCTGGGCGCCGGCCAGTGGTGTGGCGGTATCGATGCTCGGTACGGGCTGGGGCGGGGCCGGTTCGGCGGCCGGCAGTGCGATGCCCTGGGTTTCCTCTACGGTCGCGGTGGGGGCGGGCAGCGGCGGTGCTACCGGTTGCGTCCGGGGTTTGGGCACCACCTGGACGATTTCTTTCGGCGGGATCGGAACCGGCGGCGTGGGCGGTGGCGGGATCTTCTCGATCAGCCTGACCGCAGTCTTGTCACGCGGGACCTGCACAGCCTGGTAGGTCGCCGGGATCAGCAGCAACAGGAAGGCCAGCAGATGCAGGGCGATGGCCGCGCTCCAGGCGGCAACGCGGGCGGGGTCGAAGTGCGGGGATGCAACGGGATACGTACGAACCATGGTCCACCTCCATGCCAGTGACGAAGTCCTCAACGCACCAGGGCCCGTGGCGGGGTTGCCGCACGCGGCTGGCAGTCCATCAGTAGCGCGACATGGCGGCTACTGCCTAGAGGCAGGGGGGCGATCGTTGGGCTGGCCTTCAGCCAGTGCCGGCTGCGGGCATGAAAAAAGGCGGATCCCCTGCGGGATCCGCCTTTGCCGGCAATGATGAACGGGATCAGCGACCGAGTTCGAACACCACGTCCAGGTTGACCGAGACCGTCGATTCACCTGGTGCGACCGGGGTGGCCTTGTCCATCGCCGCGCCGGCCGACATGGCCCGCATCATCGGCATCGGGCGGTAGCCGCCGCCGGCGTTCTCGGAAATGCTGACGATGCGGCGCACCTGCAGGCCCAGCGACTTCGCATAGGTCTGGGCGCGGGCCTGGGCCTTCTTCAGTGCAGCCAGGCGGGCTTCGTCATAGACCGGTTCCGGCTGGTCGATCTCGAAGCTGGGGCCATTGATCTGGTTGGCGCCCTGCGCAGCCAGTGCGTCCAGCACCTTGCCCAGCTTGGCGATGTCGCGCACCTTCAGGCTGACCGTGTTGCTGGCCTGGTAGCCGGTGATCTTCGGTGCTTCGTTGTCGGCATAGCGGTACTGCGGGTTGAGGCTGACGCCACTGGTCTGCACGTCGCGCTCGGCGATGCCGGCGGCCTTGATCGCAGCCAGTACCTTGTCCATCTGCTGGGCGTTCTGGCGCATGGCGCTGTTGCCATCGGCGGCCTGGGTGACCACACCGGCCGACAGGGTGGCCACGTCCGGCACGCGGGTCGCCTCGGCGTTGGCCGAGATGTTCAGCAGGGTGCCTTCGGCCGGAGCGGCGATCGACGGCGACGACGGGGCAGCATGGGCGGTCATCGAGGTTCCAAGGGCGAGGGACAGGGCGAGCAGCAGCGGGGTGGCGGTCAGGCGCATGGAGAACTCCTTGTTGTGCCGTTGAGGGTGGTGTCGTAGCGATGAACGCGCTGTGAGCCCGTTCGGGGTTGAACGCGTTCCGGAACGGGTTGCCGACGATTCAGGTGGCAGCCTCAGGTTATGCTGTGCCGATGCTCTACCTTGCTTCCCGCTCCCCCCGACGCAACCAGCTGCTGGCCCGACTCGGACGCCCCTTCCAGGCCTTGGACCTGGAGGTCGTCGAGCAGCGCGCGCCCGCTGAAAGCGCCGAACAGTATGTCTGCCGGGTCGCCGCCGACAAGGCGCGCGCTGGCCTGGCCCGGGTGCTGGCCGATGACCCGCAGGCGCGGGTGCTCGGTTCGGACACCGAGGTGGTGCTGGACGGCGACGTGTTCGGAAAGCCCACCGACGCCGCCGATGCGCGGGCGATGCTGGCACGTCTTGCCGGGCGTACCCATCAGGTGATGACCGCCGTGGTGGTGGTCGGCGCGGACGGGCTGGACAGCGAGCTGGTCATTTCCGAAGTGACCTTCGCCCCGATCGACGACGCCGACATCGCCGCCTACGTGGCCACCGGCGAACCGCTGGACAAGGCGGGTGCCTACGCCATCCAGGGCGGGGCCGAGCGCTGGATCGAGCACCTGTCCGGGAGTTACTCCGGGGTGATGGGGCTGCCGTTGCTGCACACCGATCGTCTGCTGGCGCGCTGTGGCGTGCCGGCCCCCACTGCCGATGCCGCCAGGGAGGCTGCCGATGTCTGAGGAAATCCTGGTCAATGTGACCCCGCGCGAGACCCGGGTCGCGGTGATCGAAAATGGCATGCTGCAGGAACTGCACATCGAGCGCGGCTGGCGCAGGGGTGTGGTCGGCAACATCTACAAGGGCAAGGTACAGCGGGTGATGCCCGGCATGCAGGCGGCCTTCGTCGAAGTCGGGCTGGAGCGCGCCGCGTTCCTGCACGCCAACGACGTGGTGCGGCCGGCGCCGGTAGCCAGTGCCGACACCGAGAACACCACGCTGCCGCCGCCGTCCAGCGTGCCGATCGTCGAGCTGCTGCGCGACGGCCAGGACATCGTGGTGCAGGTGGTGAAGGACCCGATCGGGACCAAGGGCGCCCGCCTGACCACCCAGATCAGCATTCCCTCGCGCTACATGGTGCTGCTGCCGCAGTCGAAAGTGGTGGGCGTATCGGCACGCATCGAGGATGAAACCGAGCGCGCGCGCCTGAAGGCGCTGGTGACCGAACTGTCGGCGCAGCACGGGGGCTACGGCTACATCGTGCGTACCAATGCCGAGGGCCAGCCGGCCGAGGCCATCGCCGAGGACATCGCCTACCTGTCGCGCGTATGGAACGTGGTCGAGCGCCGAGGCCGCGAAGCCCCCTCGTGCAGCAACATCTATGAAGACCTGAGCCTGCCGCTGCGTTCGGTGCGCGACCTGATCCGCAAGGACGTGGACAAGGTGAAGGTGGATTCGAAGGAGACCTTCGCCCAGCTGCAGGCCTTCGTCGCCAAGTACATGCCGGTGCTGGCCGAGAAGATCGAGCTGTATTCCGGCGATCGTCCGATCTTCGACATGTTCGGGGTGGAGGACGAGATCGGCCGCGCGCTGGACAAGCAGGTGCCGCTGAAATCCGGTGGTTACCTGGTGATCGACCAGACCGAGGCGATGACCACCATCGACGTCAACACCGGTTCGTTCCTCGGCCAGCGCAACCTGGAAGAGACGGTGTTCCGCACCAACCTGGAAGCGGCACAGGCGGTGGCACGGCAGCTGCGGCTGCGCAACCTGGGCGGCATCATCATCATCGACTTCATCGACATGGATGATGCCGAGCACCGCCGCCAGGTATTGCGTACGCTGGAAAAGGCGCTGGCCCGTGACCATGCCAAGACCACGGTGTACGACTTCTCGCCGCTGGGCCTGGTGGAGATGACCCGCAAGCGCACGGTGGAAAGCCTGGAGCGCCAGCTGTCGGAAACCTGCCCGCAGTGCAGCGGCCGCGGCAGCATCAAGACCACCGAGACGGTGACCTACGAGATCTTCCGCGAGATCACCCGTGCCGTGCGCCAGTTCGATGCCGCGCGCCTGCTGGTGATCGCTTCGACCAAGGTGGTCGCGCGCATCACCGACGAGGAATCCGCGGCAGTGGCCGAACTGGAGGAATTCCTCGGCAAGAGCATCCGCTTCCAGGCGGACGAGCAGTACCTGCAGGAGCAATTCGATGTTGTTCTGCTCTGATCCTCGCCGGCCGCAGGCCGGCGGTGGCCGATGAGCGCGCCGCCGCGCCTGCGACTGCGAAGGATCCGCCGTCATTTCATTGCCGCCTGCGCGGTGGGCCTGGTCGGGCTGGCACTGCTGGTGGGCACTCTCAGCCAGCTGTTGCCGCTGGCCGAGCGCCATCCCGACAGGATTGCCGCCTGGTTGAGTGAACGCGCCGGCCAGCCGGTGCGTTTCGACCAGCTGCAGACGGCCTGGACCCGTCGTGGTCCGCTGCTGCAGCTGAAGGGCCTGCGCATTGGCGCCGGCCAGGGCCTGGCGATCGGCGAGGCCGAGGTGCTGGTGTCGATGTACAGCGGGCTGCTGCCCGGCCGCTCGCTGACCGAACTGCGCCTGCGTGGCCTGGCACTGGACCTGCAGCAGGGCGAGGACGGCCGCTGGTCGGTGCGTGGCCTGCCGCAGGCCGCCAATGGCGGGGACCCGCTGGATGCGCTGCGCCGGCTGGGCGAACTGCAGGTGATCGGTGGCCGCCTGGGCGTGCATGCGCCGGGGCTGGGGATCGATACCACGCTGCCACGCATCGACGTGCGCCTGCGGGTCAACGGCGACCGCCTGCGTGTAGGCGTGCGCGCCTGGGCCCAGGCCGAAGCGCTGCCGTTGACTGCGGTGCTGGACGTGGACCGCGTTCGCGGCAACGGCCAGGCCTGGCTGGGCGCCGATCCGGTCGATTTCCATGCCTGGTCGCCATTGCTGGCGGCCGGCGGTGTGCGCCTGCGCGGAGGCAAGGGCGAACTCAACCTGTGGCTGACCCTGCGCGATTTCGCGCCGGTGGCGGTGACCACCGATTCGGACCTGCGTGATGTCCGCATCGATGGCGCACCGATGCCCGCGATGGCGGCTCCGCAGCTGCAGCTGCAGCGGTTGCAGGCACGCCTGCGCTGGCAGCGCCAGGTCGACGGCTGGGCGTTGCAGGTGCCGCGCCTGCGCCTGAAAACCGAAGAAGGCGAGCAGCAGCTCGATGGCCTGCAGCTGCAGCTCGGCAAGCAGCTGCGGGTCAGTTCTGGCGAAGTGCAGGCCGGCATCGCGCTGCGTGCGCTGGCCCTGAGCGATCGTCTTGAACCGGGCCTGCGTCGCTGGCTGTTCCTGTCCAGGCCGCAGCTGGACGTGCGCGAACTGCAGCTGGCGGGCGAACGCGATGGCCCGCTGTGGGCGCAGGGCGAACTGCAGTCGCTGGGCTTCGCCAGCGTGGGCAATTCGCCCGGCCTGCGCGGCCTGGGCGGACGCTTCGAAGGCGACGCGGATGGCTTCAGCCTGCAGCTGCAGCCGCAACGCCAGCTGCAGTTCGATTGGCCGACCGGCTTCGGCGTGCGCCACGATCTGCACCTGGCGGGCCAGGTGGTGGGCTGGCGCGATGAAGGCGGTGGCTGGCGCATCGGCACGGCAGCGATGCGCGTGGAAGGCACCGATTATGCGGCGGACGTGCGCGGTGGTGTCTGGTTCCAGGGCGACGGTACGCGGCCGTGGCTGCAGCTGGCAGCCAAGCTGGACGACGTGCCGATGACCGCGGCCAAGCGCTTCTGGATCCACTCCAAGATGAGCAAGGGCGCCACCGACTGGCTGGACATGGCGCTGGCCGGTGGGCAGGTGCGCAACGGCATCGGCCTGGTCAGTGGCGACCTGGACGACTGGCCGTTCGACAACAACGATGGCCGCTTCGAGGCGACCGGCCATATCACCAATGGTGACATCCGCTTCCAGCACGACTGGCCGTTGATGCGCCAGGTCGACGCCGATATCGCCTTCATCGGCCCCGGCTTCGACATGCACGGTCGCGGCGATCTGGCCGGCGTGGCGGTGCAGAAATTCGAGGCGGGCATCCAGGATTTCGGGCAGCAGCCGCTGTACGTGCGTGCCGATGCGCAGAGCGAGGCCGGCAGGCTGCTGGCCATGCTGCGGCAGAGCCCGCTGCACAAGGATTATGGCGACACCCTGGACAACCTCACCGCTGCGGGCCCGGCGCATGTGACCTTCGATCTGCTGCAGCCGCTGCACCACGATGAAGGGGGCGGCCACCTGCAGGGCACGGTCGACCTCAACGGTGTGAAGCTGGTGGACAAGCGCTTCCAGTTGGCCTTTGACAACATGCACGGGCAGGCGCGCTACAGCAACGGCGGTTTCGGCGCCGAGGAACTGGCGGTGCGCCACCTCGGCCAGGACGGCCGCCTGAGCCTGCGTGCCGGTGGCTACGTGCACGACAGCAAGCTGGCCTTTGAATCGCAGTTGTCGGCCAACCTCGATGCTGGCGTGCTGATCGACCGCGCACCAGAAATGGCGTGGCTGAAGCCCTACATCGCCGGCACCTCGCCGTGGACCATCGCGGTCAATCTGCCCAAGGTCGCTCCGGGGGCGCCTGCGCCGCCCAGCGAGCTGCGGTTGAGCTCCGATCTGGTCGGGACCCGGCTGGATCTGCCGGCGCCGCTGGACAAACCAGCTGCCGAGCCGTTGGCGACCACCGTGGCTGCACAGCTGCCGATGGGGGCCGGCCGCATCGACGTGGCGTTCGGCCAGCGCCTGGCGCTGGCTGCGCGCAGCCACAACAACCAGACGGGTGTGCAGGTGACGCTGGGCAGCGACCATGCCGATCGCGAGCCGCCGCCGAGCGGACTGTCCGTGAATGGCCGCAGCCCGACCCTGGACGCGCTGGAGTGGATCGGCCTGGCCCGTGGTGGCAACGACGATGACGGCATGCCGCTGCGTGCGGTGGATGTGCAGGTCGGCAAGCTGATGCTGATCGGTGGCGTGTTCGAGCAGACCCGGTTGCAGCTGCGCCCGGGAGCGCAGGCACTGGATGTGCGCCTGGACGGCCCGTCGCTGGCCGGGCGCCTGACCGTCCCCAATGCAGACGGCGGCACCATCAGTGGCCAGCTCGACCGCGTGCACTGGCAGTCATTGCCGGCGGCTCCAGGTGCACCGGCCGCGCCGGCACGGGTACAGGCCGGCGCCAACGACATGGACCCGGCCAAGCTGCCGCCGTTCGCGCTGGACATCGCCGACCTGAAGTTCGGCAAGGTGGTGCTGGGCCAGGCGGTGCTGCTTACGCGGCCGCTGGCCAATGGCCTGAACGTGGATGAGCTGCGCTTCCGTGCGCCTGACCAGGAGATCGACATCAGCGGTCGTTGGCTGGGCCGCACCGGTGGTGCCCGCACCGAGCTGACCGCTCAGGTGCGCAGCGAGGATCTGGGCGGACTGATGCAGAACCTCGACTACGGCGGCCAGCTGCGTGGCGGTTCCGGCCAGGCGCAGCTGCAGGCCACGTGGAGTGGGGGGCCGTCGGACTTCCAGCTGGGCAACCTGCAGGGCCGCCTGGACCTGCACGCACGCAACGGCCAGCTGCTGGAGCTGGAACCCGGCGCCGGCCGCGTGCTGGGCCTGCTCAGCGTGACCCAGCTGCCGCGGCGCCTGATGTTCGACTTCCGCGACTTCTTCTCCAAGGGCTTCGCGTTCAACCAGATCGACGGCAGCATGCAGTTCGGCCAAGGCATGGCGCGCACAGACAAGGTGCTGATCGAAGGCCCGGCAGCCAACATCACCATCCGCGGCCAGGCCGACCTGCGCAACCAGCAGTTCGACCAGACCATCGACGTCAACCCGCGCGCAGGCAATCTGCTGACCGTGGTGGGGGCGGTGGCCGGTGGCCCGGTGGGGGCGGCGCTGGGCGCGGCCACCAATGCGGTATTGTCCAAACCATTGGGCGAGATTGGCGCCCGTACCTACAAGGTGACCGGTCCATGGAAGGAACCGAAGGTGGAAGTGATCGAGCGCAGCCGCGACAAGGCTCCGCCACCCGCGCCGGCACCGGCACCGGCCATTCCGCCGACCGTCACCGGCCTGCCGCGCGCGCGTTGAGCGCGGCTTTCCTGTTCACGGGGCTTGCCTGAGCGCCCCCGCATCCCCAGATCGAGAACCATGACTGATATCGCCCTGACGCTTGCCCAAGACCGCCTGCTGCGCCCTGGTGGCCTGGATACCGCTGGCCTGGAGCGCACCTTCGGGCAGTTGCTCGGCCCCGGTGTGGACTTTGGTGACCTTTACTTCCAGCACGCCCGCCGCGAGAGCTGGAGCGTGGAAGACGGCATCGTCAAGGACGGCGCGCATTCCATCGAGCAGGGCGTAGGCGTGCGGGCGATTTCCGGCGAGAAGACCGGTTTCGCCTATTCCGATGACATCCATGCCGATGCGCTGCGGGTGGCGGCGCAATCGGCACGTGCGATCTCGCGCGAAGGTGGTGCCCAGACCGGGCGCTCGCTGCTGCGTGGCAACGCGCGCGCGCTTTACCCGGCGCTGGACCCGATCGACGGCATCGGCAACGAGGCCAAGGTCGAGGTGCTCAAGCGCCTGGACGGCTACCTGCGTGCCGCCGACCCGCGCGTGAAGCAGGTGATGGTCAGCCTGTCCGGCGGCGTCGATACGGTGCTGATCGCCCGCAGCGACGGTGTGCTGGGCGCTGACGTGCGCCCGCTGGTGCGCCTGAACGTGCAGGTGATCGTCGAGCACAACGGCCGTCGCGAGTCCGGCTATGCCGGTGGCGGAGGTCGCTATGGCTATGAGGAGCTGTTCGCCGACGGCCGCCCGGAAGCCTTCGCCCGTGAGGCGCTGCGCCAAGCGCTGGTGAATCTTGAAGCGGTACCGGCACCGGCCGGCGTGATGCCGGTGGTGCTGGGCCCGGGCTGGCCCGGTGTGCTGCTGCATGAAGCGGTCGGCCATGGCCTGGAGGGCGACTTCAACCGCAAGGGCACCAGCGTCTACGCGGGGCGCATCGGCGAGCGCGTTGCCGCCCCGGGCGTGACGATCGTCGATGACGGCACGCTGGATGGACGCCGTGGTTCGTTGAACATCGACGACGAGGGTCATCCCAGCCAGTGCACCACGCTGATCGAGGACGGCATCCTGGTCGGCTACATGCAGGACAGCCTCAACGCGCGCCTGATGGGCGTGGCGCCGACCGGCAATGGTCGCCGCGAATCGTTCGCGCACATGACCATGCCGCGCATGACCAATACCTACATGCGTGCCGGCCAGCATGACCCGCAGGAAATGATCCGTTCGGTGAAGAAGGGCCTGTACGCGGTCAACTTCGGCGGCGGCCAGGTCGACATCACCAGCGGCAAGTACGTGTTCTCGGCCACCGAGGCGTACCTGATCGAGGATGGCCGCATCACCACGCCGGTGAAGGGCGCGACCCTGATCGGCAACGGTCCGGAAACCATGCAGAAGGTGCGCATGGTCGGCAACGACCTGGCCCTGGACGAGGGCGTGGGCATCTGCGGCAAGGATGGGCAGAGCGTGCCCGTGGGTGTCGGCCAGCCTTCGCTGTTGATCGAGGGCATCACCGTCGGCGGTACCCAGGCCTGAGCCGGGCGATGGCCAGCGCCACCGCCCCGACCGACGGGGACTCAGTCCTCGTCGGCTTCGTCGTTCTCGATGGGGTCGGCGTCTTCGGCGTTGGCCTTCAGGCCCAGCGCGGCCGGCAGCATCAGCGCGCGCAGCACCTGGTAGATCTCGCGGTAGGCGCGCGGCGGCTTGTTCTTCGCCTTCTCGGCCTGCGCGTTGCGCACCAGCGTGCGCAGCTGCTGGCGGTCGGCCTGCGGGTAATCGTCCAGCAGGGCGGCCAGCGCCTTGTCACCTTCGGCCAGCAGGCGCTCGCGCCAGTCTTCCACGCGGTGCATCATCGCCACTTCGCGGCGGCCGGTTTCGCTGTTGGCGTCCAGCGCATCGCGGATCGCATCCAGCGTGGCGTCTTCTTCGCGGCGCATGTGCTTGGCCAGGAACGCCAGCTGGCGCTTGTGGGCGATGTGGGCGGTGATGCGCTTGCACTCGGCGATGTGCGGCAGCAGGTCTTCCGGAATCGGCAGGCGCGCCAGCTGGGCCGGGGTCAACGACACCAGCTTCTCGCCCAGGGCCAGGACGTCGAGCGCATCGCGCCGGTTCTGGCTGCGGCTCTTGTCGTGGAATTCACCGGTTTCTTCGTCGCGTCCGCGCATCGTTCCTACCTGATCTCAAAAAAAGTCGCCCGGCGTGATGCCGGGCCCAACCCGTACAGGATAAAGCATTGAACGTGATCGCCCCTGAAGTCGCTGTCGGCGACGACAGCCCGGCCCGGCTGGAACGGCTGGCCGACCTTTCCCAGCAGCTGCTCGACCGTGCCCGGGCGCTGGGCGCCAGCCAGGCCGAGGTCAGCTGCAGCGAGGACCGTGGCCTGGAGGTCAATGTCCGCCTTGGCGAGGTTGAGACCGTGCAGTCCACCCGTGACCGCGGTATCGCCGTCACCGTCTATTTCGGCCAACGCAAGGGCAGCGCCAGCACCGGCGACCTGAACGAGGCCAGCCTTGCCGCCACGGTCGAGCAGGCCTGCGCGATCGCCCGCCATACCGAGGACGACCCGGCCGCCGGCCTGGCCGAGGCGGCGCTGATGGCGACCGACTTCCCCGACCTGGACAGCTGGCATCCCTGGGCGCTGCAGGCCGACGAGGCGGTGGACCTGGCCCTGGCCTGCGAGAACGCAGGTCGTGAGGCCGATGCGCAGATCCGCAACTCCGACGGCGCCTCGGTGTCGAGCATGCAGAGCCTGTCGGTGTACGCCAATTCGCATGGCTTTTTCGGCCGTGAGCGTGGCACCCATCATTCGGTGGGCTGTGCGCTGATCGCCGGCCAGGGCGATGGCATGCAGCGCGATGGCTGGTACACCAGCGCGCTGGCCCGCGAGGACCTTGAGGAGGTGGGCCTGGTCGGTCGTCGTGCCGCCGAGCGTACCGTCGCCCGCCTGCAGCCTCGCTCGATGGCCACCGGCAGCATGCCGGTGCTGTTCGCCCCGGAAGTCGCGCGCAGCCTGGTCGGTCACCTGCTGTCGGCGGTGTCCGGCGGTGCCCTGTACCGCCAGGCCAGCTTCCTGCTGGACAGCGTTGGCAAGCAGCTGTTCCCGGACTGGATGCAGATCGAGGAACTGCCCCACCTGCGCCGTGGCCTGCGCTCGGCCGCCTTCGACGGTGACGGCGTGGCCACCCGTGCTTCGGCCCTGGTCCGTGACGGCGTGCTGCAGCGCTATGTGCTGGGCAGCTACTCGGCGCGCAAGCTGGGCCTGCAGACCACCGCCAATGCCGGTGGCGTGCACAACCTGCAACTGGCCGCCAACGCGGGCTCCCTGCAGGAGATCGCCCGCCAGATGGGCGATGGCCTGCTGGTGACCGAGCTGATGGGGCAGGGCGTGAACGGGGTGACCGGCGACTACTCGCGCGGTGCCGGCGGCTTCCGCGTCGAGAATGGCGAGATCCAGTACCCGGTGGATGGCATCACCATCGCCGGCAACCTGCGCGAGATGTTCAGCAGCATCGAAGCGGTTGGCAGCGACGTCGACCCGCGCTCGCACATCCGGACCGGTTCGATCCTGCTGGGGCGGATGACCATCGCCGGTAATGATTGATGGCGTCGATGGCGTAAGCTATGCCCGCCTGACGCAACCAGCTTGGTGCTGGTGGGTCAAGACCACCCAATGAAAAGGAGTTTTGTCGTGAGCGAATTCGATAACGTCCCGCCGCCGCCGGCCACCACCGACGTGCCGGCCGACCAGCGCACCATGGCCCTGGCTGCCCACCTGCTGGGCATCTTCACCGGCTTCATCGGCGCGCTGATCATCTGGCTGATCAACAAGGACGATGCTGGCAAGGCCTTCGTGACCGACCAGGCCAAGGAAGCCCTGAACTTCCAGATCACCGTGACCATCGCCATGGTGATCAGCATGATCCTGACCATCGTGATCATCGGCGTCTTCCTGGCCCCGATCGTCGGCATCATCAGCCTGGTGTTCAGCATCATCGCAGCGGTCAAGGCCAACAACGGCGAAGCCTATCGCTACCCGTTCGCGCTGCGCCTGATCAAGTAATACCGGCTGCGTGCGGAACTGAAAACGCCCGGCATTGCCGGGCGTTTTCGTGTGCGGGAAATGCCCGGCCGTGTATAGCGATCAGTGATCGCGTTCCACCGCCAGCGTCGCCAGCGCACGCAGCGCATCGGCTTCCTCGCCATACCCGGCCAGGATCGACTGCATGCGTGCAGCGAGTTCGTGCAGCTGGGCCTTTGCGCCGTCCATGCCAAGCAGGGCGGGGAAGGTGCTCTTGTCCTGCGCCTGGTCCTTGCCGGCGGTCTTGCCCAGCTGCTCGGAACTGGCTTCGACATCGAGGATGTCGTCGCGTACCTGGAAGGCCAGGCCGAGTGCATCGGCGAAGCTGTCCAGCTGGGCCAGCTGCGGTTCGTGGGCCTGGCCGCACAGCGCGCCCATGCGCACTGCCGCACGGATCAGCGCGCCGGTCTTCAGCGCGTGCATGCGGGTCAATGCCGCCAGCGTCTGCTGCTGGCCGGTGGCATCGATATCCAGCGCCTGGCCGCCGCACATGCCGGACGCGCCGGAGGCGTGGGCCAGGGTCTGCAGGCAGGCCACGCGCAAGGTGGCTGGCAGCGGAGCATCGGCGAGCAGGCCAAAGGCACGGGTCTGCAGCGCGTCGCCTGCCAGGATCGCGGTGGCTTCATCGAAGGCGATGTGGGTGGTCGGCTTGCCGCGGCGCAACGCGTCGTCATCCATCGCCGGCAGGTCGTCATGCACCAGCGAGTAGGCGTGGATGAGTTCGACGGACATGGCCGCCGCATCCAGGCTTTCCGGCTGCGCACCGAACAGGTGGCCACTGGCGTAGACCAGCAGAGGGCGCATGCGCTTGCCACCGCCCAGCACCGAATAGCGCATGGCCTGGTGCAGGCGCTGCGGTGCTTCGGCAGGCGAGGGCAGAGCGGCGTCGAGCTGGCTTTCGATACGGTCGCGCCAGCGCGCGAACAGAACCTCAGCCGTCATGGCTGGGTGGATCGAAGGGTTCGGCTGCTTCCGGCTGCGCCGGATCGCTGAGCAGGCGCACGCGCAGTTCGGCCTGCTCCAGCGCCTGCTGGCACTGGCGATACAGACCGACGCCACGTTCGTAAGCACTGAGCGAGGCTTCCAGGCTCAGCTCGCCGGTTTCCATCTGCTCCACCAGCTGTTCCAGCGATTCGAGCGACTGCTCGAACTGGGCGACCGGGGAGGCGTTTTCGGGGGACTTCTTGGCCATGTGGCAAGTGTGGACGGGCCGCGCGCGGGGGTCAATTCACCAGCCGCCGGGACGCCACTGCAGCTGTGCCTGGTGGGCCTGCAACCAGGCCTGCAGTGGCGCGGAGATGACCACGTCGGCGGCTGCCAGCAACTGCGGGCCATCAAAGATCAGCGGCAGCTGCGCGCGTCGCCAGGGGGCGAGATGTTCGCGTTGCAGGCAGTCCTTCAATGCGTGCGAATGCTGGCGACCGGGCAGCAGGATGCGCTCACCGCCCACGCGTGCACGGACCTGCAGTGGGCGCTCGAAGGCGGCGGCGCCCTGCAGCCGCAGCTGGCCGCCATCGGGCAGCGGCAGGGGGGCATGCCCATCCCATTCGGCCTGCCACGCGCGGGGCAGCGATGGCAGCTGCGCGGGTAGCAGGTAGGCGTGGTCGCGCCATTGCTGGATCGCGTGATCGTGCCAGCGTACCCGCGCCTGGCGATCGTTGCCGGCCGGCAGCAGTTCGTCCAGGCCCTGCTGCAGCACCGTGGCCGGCAGTGGGGCGGCACCATGGCCGATCACCCAGGCGCGCAGCACGCGCGCGGCGCGTCCCGGTGACACCTGACGCAGCAACTGCAGCGACAGCACGCGCGGTGCCACTTCCAGGTGCGCGATCAGTTCGGCATCTTCCTCATCCAGCAGTTCGCGGGTCTGCCGGCAATGCAGGGCGCTGCCGGCCAACGCGGCGGCGGCGTGCGGCCAGCGCTGGCGCAACAGTGGCAGTACCTGCAGGCGCAGGAAGTTGCGATCGGCGTGGTCTTCGGCGTTGCTGGGATCCTCGATCCAACGCAGCGCGTGTTGCCGGGCATAGTCGAGCAGTGCGGTGCGCGGTGCGTGCAGCAAGGGACGCCACAGGCGGTGCGTACCGAGCTGACTGTCATCGGCCATCGCGGCAAGGCCATCGACACCGGAGCCGCGCAGCGCGCGGAGCAGGAAGGTCTCGGCCTGATCGTCCTGGTGCTGTGCCAGTGCCAGTGTTTCGCCTTCGCGCAGTTCAGCAGCGAACGCTGCACGTCGTGCTTCGCGCGCTGCGCCTTCGAGGCCCAGGCCTGTGGAGTCGTCGATCTGTACGTGGTGCACGGCCAGCTCGACGCCCAGCGCGGCGCACTGCTGCTGGCAATGCCGCACCCAGTCGTCGGCTGCTGGCTGCAGGCCGTGGTGTACGTGCACCGCACGCAGCGCCGTGCCGGAAGCCTGGGCGCAGCGCCACAGCCAGTGCAGCAGCACGGTGGAGTCGACACCGCCGCTGTAGCCCACCAGCAGCGGCGCATCCAGCGGAACGAGGGCAGGGAAGGCAGTCACGTCGGCAAGTATAGGGTGGGGTTTACGTGGCAGGGCTGCGCCCTGCACCTGCAGAGGCCACGGCCACGGCAAGAGCCGAAGCAACAGCAGAAGCTGGTTTCCTGAGGGATGGCGGGGTGGGTCCGGTTGCGGGGGACGTTGCAAGTACGTCCATGTAAGCTCGGTCGCCGCATCCATGCGGCTCACGCCCCCGCAACCGGACCCACCCGCCTTCGACAGTTGGCCGCGTTCTGTTGTTCCGGGGTGAGATATTCCAAGGGAGCACAGCGGGATAATTGATGGCGGACTACCCGGGATGTGGCGGGATTACCCCGTGCAGATCCGACAGCGTTGCGTCAGCGGCAACCCATGCCAGGTGGCGCCAAATGGTGCGCCGGCGCAACATTTGAGCCAGCCTCACCCCCAACCCAAATGCCTCGGATCCGAGGCATTTGCCCGAGTGAAATGCGTCGGCGCCGACGCATTTCGGACTCAAGGTCCGTTTTGACGTAGCGGAGTGACTGTGCCGCTGGCCCGACCCGGACTCTGGCCGTCCCGTCCGCCATGCACCCAAAAGCGACACTGTGTCGCTTTTGGAGCTTTCGCATTCGATGAGCCAGATCCAAATGCCGCGGCGCCGCGGCATTTGATCACACCCAACCCTGGTTGTTGCTGCCACCTGCAAATCCCGAACGCGTTCGGGATTTGACAAGCCGCCCCTCACCTGACCCGAATAGGTCAAATTCCTCGCATGCGAGGAGTTTGGGTCGAGGGTGAGGCTGGTTCAAATGTTGCGACGTCGCAACATTTGGCCCGCCCCCAAGAACAGTAAAATCGTGCGACATCGCACGATTTGACCTGGTCTGCAAAAGTGACAACGTGTCACTTTTCCCCTTGCCTACCCACGGTCTCAGCTCCCAAATCATGCGAATTCGCATGATTCTCCTCCCGTGGCCGTAGGGGGCAAAACGCTCAGCGCCGAGCGTTTTGAGCGAAACCTCATTTCTAGAAACTGGTTTCGGAGACTTGCTCTTACGTCATCGGGATACTCCCATCGCCCGGACAGCTGTCCGGGTGAATCGCCTGGCCATGCGCTATTCGGTGGAACGATACCGCTTCCCTGAGCGTTCAACCGGCGACTGTCATGAACACCGTCTGGAGCAAAGCGTGTCGGCCAACAGAACCTTTTTCGAAGAGGTCACGGACGTTATCTGTCTGATCCTCAGTAGTGCGGACGTCCCGCACGCCGACACCCTCGCGGTATCCAGGCAATTGTGCCGCCGAATCAAGGCCCAGTTCGGAGGCAGCACGATCTACCTTCCGACGAACCGGTCAAAGGCAGGAGGGCACGCAAGCAAATTGGGCATGGAGCTCCTCGACCTGGTTGAGGATGAGGTCTGCCATCAACTTCGCCAGGCGGGCTTGCTGGATGAACTGGAGCGAGCCGTTGCGGCAGATGACATTCGCCAGGAACTGCTGACTCGATGCCGCTCTCTCTGCATCTACGTGCCCAGCGGTCAGAGCGATGCCGCATTGGCAAGGGCGCTACAGGCCCATTCTCATCTCCAGAACAACAAGAGCCGCAGTGAAATAGCGACCATGCTGAATGTATCGACCCAAGCGGTCTGCAAGATGATCCGGCGCGCAGAGAGACACCTCCAAACGACGAAAAAGATAAAGGGCGGTGAGCATCATAAAGAAAGCCAGGCATGACGCCACTTGGCGCCGACTGGACAAGATCCGAAATGTTTCGCATGCGAAACATTTGCCTCCCGCCATAGAGGGAAAAGCGCCGTTAACACGCCTTCCATACCACGCGCACCCGGACCCGGGTCCGTATGAGACAGCTGTCCGATTTTGATCCAATGCACTCACCAGCGGTGAGGTGCTAAATGCAGAACTGCTGGTCTCCGTCTCGCTGGTGACCTTCTATCCCTTTTACGGCCAAAACCTGCCGGTTTGCCAAGATAAATTCAACGGTTCGCCTAGTTACGGCGGCCAGCACAAAATCCCGCCGAAGCGGCCCTTCGGCATTGATCGCGCTTTCTTAGGAGATTGCAATGGGTTGGGATCAAATCATCATGATTGCCGTGTCGCTGCTTATCAGCTATGCGACACGCACCAAGCCGCCGACTCCAAGGCCGGCAGCGCTGGAGGAATTCAACGTGCCCGTAGCAGAGGATGGTCGCGAGTGCGCAATGATCTTCGGCACGGTCTGGATTGATGACCCGAATGTTCTTTACTACGGTGATCTGCGCAATACGCCGATCAAGGTTAAGGGCGGTAAGAAGTGATGGACGTCCTGATCTGATGACCATCGAAAACCAGCAGTGCACGCGGAACGGCACGCCGCACATTACCTGCATCAGCGTTTGGAGTGACCGCCGCGCTATATCTGTCAACAAGAGCAGTCGCAATTTTGCTTCGATCCGTCAGGTTTTGGGAGGATGACGTGGCAAATAGTGATTCGAAGACGCATATCCGCCACAAGAAAGGTGGTGCCACGCTTCCAGACAGGTGTCAGACACCCGCGACTGCCGCCAGTGCTATCGGTGGGCGAACCCAGAGCCGGCATGGAACCGTGGGCGGTCTCGTTGCCTCGCCCCATGAGGGTTCCGGCGTGCTTGAGAGCTTGGGTGGGGCCGTTGAGCTGGCGCTGCGTAGCTTGCGTGCCGAGGTAGATATCCCCACGGTTGTCCAGGCAGTGGTCCAGCGCATCGCCGATGAGTACGGCGGGGCCAATCTTTGCTTTCCAGTTTCCGCCGAGAGCGCTGGACGCCTTAGCTATACGAGGGTGCGCCGCGACGGGTTCATGCAGTGCCTGAAAGACGAGGTCATTGCTCAGTTGGCGAAACTGGGCTGTGACCAGGCACGCCGGGAATCTGCCGGAGGAGCTGCGGTGGCAGCAGTGGCCACGACATTCTCTGGCGGCTCGGTCTATATCCCTTCGATGGCAGCTGCCCGCCAGGCCGAGCAGCACGTGGCAATTGTTGCTCGCTACCGCGCAGGCGAAAGAACCCACGACATCGCCGCCACCTTTGGCATCTCTGAGCGCTCCGTTCGTCGCATCTTGCAGCGAACGCGCGAACGGAACAGGCGCAGTGCAAACAGCCGAGGAAGCGCTGATTAAGGCAGTGCATTCCAACCAGCACCGTTGACCAATCAGCGGCTATCCACCTATTGCGTGACAGGACTTCCACTATGGCACTACGTGCATTTCAGATATTTCGGGCGGGCACATGGAACTCTCAGTCCGGTCCCATCACCGTCGACAAACGGGCGGTCAGTGCCGTTGCGATCAACTACAGCCAGGCACTGAAGTCTGCGCCCCTGGTGATCGGACACCCTGACGATGAGTCGAACACCTTTGGCCAGGTGCGTGGTCTGGCCGATATGGATGGCGAGCTGTACGCCTTCGCCGATGTGGCTGATGGCCTGATCAGTTCTGTGCGGAGCGGCAATTACAAGAACGTTTCAGCCTCGATCTACTTTCCCAACACGCCAGGCAATCCCATGCCGGGTAGCTACTACCTCCGTCACGTGGGCTTTCTGGGCGCTCAGGCTCCGGCTGTGAAGGGAATGCAGCCTTTGAGCTTTGCAGAGCCAGCACATGGCGGCACTCCTGCTGCGGCGAACTTCTCCACACCCGTTGGAGTTCAGGTTGATCGCACGCAAATGCAGTTGTACGAGCTCGCGCGTGACGTGCAGCACGCCAATCCATCTATCGGCTTTATCCAAGCCGCGATCATGGCCCAAAGGGCCATCCAACGATAAGAGGTCACCATGAGCAGCATCACGGAAATCCAGTCCAGCATCGAAAGCCTGGGCGCGATCAAAGAGAAGATCAACACCGCCGTTGCCGAGCGCTACCAGCGACTGGAAGCCCTGGCGGCAGAGCGCAGCAAGATCACCTCACAACCCATTTCACGCACGGACTACATCGCGCTCATGTGGCGCATGTTGGATTTGAAGGCTGACCACTATCGTGCGCGGCTGACACAAAATCTCAGAAACAGTATCTTCGGGAGTCATGACCGCGCCGATAAGAAGCCCACGGTTGAGACGGCGATGAGCGTCAACGCAATGGATGCCGACGACATGTTGGGCACACTGCCGGGCGGACTACGTGGAGCCGTCTACGGCGGGGATTTTGACCCGGACCCGATGAGCCAGCTTGCCGCAACCTACTTCCTCTTGGATGAAATGAAGCTGGCTACGGCTGACGCCCTGGATGGCATCGCCAATTGGCCGAAGGCTCTTCCGTTGAAAGAGTCCCTGGCGAAGATCGGTGACATTGACCGGGAGATGCTGACCATCGAATCCGAGCTGGAGTTGCTGAAGAAGGATGCGCATCGCATCGGCCTGGCACTACCGCCCAAGCCGGTGAAGGTCGAACCGATGCAGCCGGGTAGTTGGGAGTGGCTGAATAAGATGACTGAAGACATGGCTCGCCGTCGGCGGCAGGAAGAGATTGATGATCCGCTCCGCGCCAAGGCAATCGTCGTGCGAGATGGTGTCCGGGGCTGGATGCGCTTGAACCTGGAGACCAACCTGGAGGAATTCGTTCCCGAGCGCTGAGCCAGGCGCTGACGGACAAGCGGTGCGTGTCCGTGGGCTGCGGCCCAAACAACGACCGCAGGGTGGGCCGCTCTTTCGGCCGTTGGCCGTTCGCCAGGTTCTCCGATGGCGGAGTCACGGGGCGGTGACCACCCGACCCACAAAGCTGTTGCATGAGAGGGCGTCGGGGTGTAGTGTTTCTCACGTCGCCCCACATGGGCGGCCGGGATTTGCAGCCCGGAATCACTCAAGGCGCACAAGCGCCCATCGCCCGATGAAGGCGCTTTTTTGTTGTCCCGCATCGGGCGGGGGCAAGCCGCAGTTTTCTATGGCGGGCGGTGCGTGGAGGCCTCTGTGCCTGCCGGTCCTTGAGCCGGTCTGCAAACCGCGTACCGTCCGCCACCCCGTTTTGCAGTGGGGTTGCGGTCCTTCATATCTCAAGGACCTGACAATGAACATGATTACCGCAAGCTCGCCGCAGTCCAACTCGCTCCAGCGGGCAGCATTCCAAGCCCATGATGACCTGGGCACCGTCTCTTCCGCTTTGAACGGCCTGCGCGATGCGCTTGAGGTCCGGCGCGGCCATGACGCCATCAACCGTGACAACCTTGCCATGCTCTTCTACGCCATCGAGCCACGTAACTTCCCTGAGGGTGTGGGCGAGGAAGGTGTTGCCGAAGCGCGGGCCGCTATCATTGACCTGATCTCGCCCGAGTCCAACCTGAACGGAATTTCGCGTGCCCGCGTGTGGTCGCTGGTCTGCCTGCTGGCCAAGTTGCAGGAGGCGGCCGTCAACCGGCTCGGGGAGATTGTGCACGGCCAGTCAGCTGCCGAGGCGTAAGCGCCGCCCACCGGCACAGGACTCAAAGAAAGACGCCCCGGCCTTCCGGGGCGTTTCTGTATCCGCAAATTCGTTGCACTCTCCGCAAACTGCGGCAGCATTCATTTATCGCGCGTTCCCTGCCTCATTTATCGCGCGCCTCTACATTCTGTCGGAGCACGGGGTAATTGCTCTTGGGGTCAGATCCGTTTTCCGAAGGAAAACGGATCTGACCCCGGATTCAACTCGATATCTGCCAGATTTCATCCACGCGTGGCGTGGATCTACTGGGCGCCGGAAAACTGTCGAAGGCGGGGCACTGTGGGTTTGCGGGGTGTGAGCCGCATGGATGCGGCGACCAAGGCTACATGGACGTACTTGCGCCGTCCCCGCAAACCCACAGTGCCTCGCCATCCCACGGAATGCACGCTGTTGCTGTTGCTTCGGTCGTTGCTGTTGCCGTTGCGTCTGCAGGTGCAGGGCGCAGCCCTGCCGAAAACCCTATTTCACCCGACGACCCGAGCGGTCGATCCGGAACCACTCTCCGCCTTCCATCGGCGTGTGGCCATCGGCATCCGGCGTGCCGCGACGGCAGCCGTTGCAGACCTCGGCCACGCCATCGCGGAACGGCCAGGCGAAATCGAAGGTGCCCGGCACCACCTGGCGGAATGTCAGATCGAAGTAGCCCACGCGATTACCGACGCGGCCGCGCAGCAGGCCTTCTTCCGGCATCTCCGGGCCGTTGTCCCAGGTCAGCACCGGCAGGCTGCGGCCCTTGCGGTCGACGTAGTGGAAACCCTGGTCGGCATACACCACGGCCAGGCCGTGGTCATCAAAGTTCAGGTCTTTCAGGGTGTCCGGCTGGATCTTCGGCCGGTGGTCGACCACTTCGCAGTTGGGCAGCGGCCACAACCCGTGTTCGTCGGTCAGCAGCTTGCACGCCGGTGCCTGCGCCAGCGCGTTGGCGCTGGCCAGCACGCCGAGCAGGGCCAGCGACCGCGCGAAGCGGCCGCTGGCAGGCGCAGGGCGGGCCTGCAGTGCGATCACTTGGCCTCGGCCTTGCGTTCGAAGGCCGTCGGCGCCGGCAGCTGCACCGGCACGCCCTTGTCATCGCAGGTGCCGGCCTGGCACAGGCGCTCGCGCAGGGCCGGGGTGGCCTGCACGATCATGTGGTAGATCGCGTTCTGTTCCAGCGTGCCGCGGATCGCCTTGCTGCCCGGGCCGCGTGCCCAGATGCCGACGTCTTCGCCGCCGTGCGACTCGGACTTCATCGGCACCAGTGCTTCCTGCATGTAGTCCGGATGCTCGGTGTCGACCTCGCGCAGGTTCGGGCGGCCGTTGGCCGGTTCGAAGCTGCTCGGGTTGTGCGGGTAGCGCTTCGGGCCGGCCGGCTGCTGGTTGCTGCTGCCGGTATGGCCCGGGCCATTGGCGTAGCTCAACGTGGTGTACGGCTGGCCGGTGCCGTCCAGCGCGTAATCCAGCTTGCCGGCGCCATCTTCGCCACCCTTGTCCTTCACCTTGCCCAGGATCGGGTTGCCGCGTGCCGGGTAGCCGACGAAGTTCAGCGTGTGCGAGTGGTCGGCGGTGACGATGATCAGGGTGTCGTCGGCCGAGGTCAGTTCGTTGGCCACGCGCACTGCATCGGACAGGGCCACGGTCTCGGTCAGTGCACGGTAGGCGTTGCCGCTGTGGTTGGCGTGGTCGATGCGCGCGCCTTCGATCATCAGTACGTAGCCTTCCTGGTGCTTCGACAGATTCCTGATCGCCGCAGCCGTCAGTTCGGCCAGGCTCGGCTCACCGCCCGGATCCTGCGGTCGCTCGTACTCGTAGCGCATGTGGTCCGGCTCGAACAGGCCAAGGATGGCCGGCGCATTGGTGGCGGCGGCCAGCTGCTTGCTGTTCCAGACGTAGGCGCCCTGCGGATGGGCCTGCTGCCATTCCTGCACCAGGCTGCGGCCATCCAGGCGCTGGCCGACCTTGTCGTCGTATTCCGGATCGCGCTCTTCCACGGTGGTGAATTCACCGCGGCCACCGCCGAGGGCGACCAGCGGGCCACGACCATAGCGTGAAGTCGATAGCAGCTGCTGGGCGATGTCCTTGCAGCCGGCGGCCTTGGCCGCGTCGGTCAGGTCGGTGTCGTTCTCCCAGTTGCGCTCGGGCGAGTGCGCGTAGGTGGCGGCCGGGGTGGCATGGGTCAGGCGTGCGGTGGACACCACGCCCGTGGCGAGGCCGGCGCTGTCGGCCAGCTGCAGCCAGGTCAGCAGGCCCTTGGACAGGCTGTCGGCGCAGTCGGTGCGGCTGCCGGCGCTGACGCCGATCGCGCCCATGTGGGTCTTCACGCCGGTGGTGATGGCGGTCATGGTGCCGGCCGAATCTGGGGTCTGCGAATCGGTGTTGTAGGTCTTGCTGAACGCCGTGGCCGGGAAGCGTTCCCAGGACAGCAGGTTCTCTTCGCCCGAGCCACCCTTCTGCTGGCCCTCGTAGATGCGCGAGGCGGCCACCGTGGTCAGGCTCATGCCGTCACCGAGGAACAGGATGACGTTCTTGGCCTTGCCGGACATCGCACCGTTCGCTGCAGCCTGGGCCGCGCCGCTGCGGTACCACCACTGCGGCGTCTCGCCGGCCGGGTGGGTAACAGGATCGACGGCGACCTTCAGGCCGGCCGGAGCGGACGCGGGGGCGGTGCTGGCGCAGGCGCCCAGCAGCAGGGTGGTGGCGCAGGCGGCCAACAGGGAGACGGAACGGCGCATGGACGCTGGGATCTCACAAACTGTAACGGGACGTTCATTATGCCCGCCCTCGCAAGGCACGCCGATGACACACTGATTTGCCGGCCGGGCGGTCGTTCTGCGGGCCGCCTTGGGCTATCGTGCCAATATCCCTTCCTTCCCCTCTGGATTGCCTATGAAGCTGGTCTCTGCCTGGCTGCGGATTCCATTCTGGCAGCGCGTGGTCGGTGGCTTCGTGCTCGGCGCGCTGGCCGGCTGGGCGCTCGGCCCGGCCGCGGAAACGTGGTTCGGCCCGCTCGGCGAGCTGTACGTCACCCTGATCAAGATGATCGCCGTGCCGCTGGTGTTCTTCGCGGTCATCAACGCGATCTCGTCGCTGCACGGGCAGAAGTCGGTCGCCGCGCTCAGTGGCCGCACCTTCCTGTGGTTCGTGATCACCGCCGCGCTGGCGGTGTGCGTGGGCCTGGCCGTAGGCACGGTGCTGCAGCCCGGCGCCGGTGGCCTGCAGTTGTCGATGGCCAGCAACTACGTGCCGCGCGAAGTGCCCAGCGTGGTGCAGGTGCTGCTGGACGTGGTGCCGGCCAATGTCTTCTATGCGCTGTCCGGTATCGGCACCAAGGTCAATGCCGCCGGTGAAACCGTGCTGGCCGCGGGCCGTGGCTCGATCCTGCCGGTGATCTTCTTTGCTGGTCTGGTCGGTTTCGCCATCGTCAAGCTGGGCGAGAAGGTGACCGAGGCGCGCAAGCTGGTCGGCCAGATGAGCGACATCATGATCCAGGTGACCCGCTTCGTGCTGGAAGTCACCCCGATCGGCACCTTCGGCCTGATCGCTGGCCTGGTCGGCAGCTACGGCTTCGAGAAGCTGCTGCCGCTGGGTCATTTCGTGCTGGCGCTGTACGTGGCCTGCGCCCTGCACATCGTGGTGGTCTACAGCGCGCTGCTGCTGGCGCACGGCCTGAACCCACTGAAGTTCTTCCGTGGCGCCGCGCCGGGCATGCAGGTGGCGTTTGTCAGCTCGTCCAGCTTCGCCGCGATGCCGGTGGCGCTGCGTTCGATCACCCACAACCTGGGTGTGAACAAGGACTACGGTTCGTTCGCGGTGCCGCTGGGCGCCAGCATCAAGATGGATGGCTGCGGCGCGATCTACCCTGCGCTGTGCGCGGTGTTCATTTCGCAGTACAGCGGTGTGCCGCTGACCCCGGAACAGTACGTGGTGGTGCTGATCGCCTCGGTGCTGGGCAGCTTCGGTACCGCCGGCGTGCCGGGTACTGCGGTGATCATGGCCACGGTGGTGCTGAGCGCGGCCAACCTGCCGCTGGAGACCATCGGCTACCTGTATGCCATCGACCGCATCCTGGACATGATGCGCACGATGACGAATGTGACGGGCCAGATGCTGGTGCCCGTGATCGTGGCCAAGGAGACCGGGCTGCTCGATCAGGCGGTGTATGACAATCCGTCCAGCAATGTCGGGGTGGACGATCCGGACCCGACGCCGCCGCGCGCCTGAGGTTGCGTGGAGATGAAAGGCCCGCCCAGACCGGCGGGCCTTTTGTTTGGGAGATGGCCGACGCGGTGCCGGCCAAGGTGGGCCCCTGGTAGATCCATGCCATGCGTGGATGGAGGCAGTGCCGACCAAGGTCGGCACCTACCGGGGGCGCAAACAAAAAAGCCGCTGCAGGGCAGCGGCTTCTCGCATCAGGCGGCGCGGAGGCGCCAGCGGGTGTGTCAGAGGTCGACCCGGCGGGCCTGCATGAACTTGTTGCCCCAGTAGCCGCTGAGCAGGGTGTCTACGCGGACGTCCTTGCCCGAGCTGGGCGCGTGCAGGAAGCGGCCATCGCCGACATAGATGCCGACGTGGTCGACGCGGCCCTTGCGGCCGAAGAAGACCAGGTCACCCGCCGCCAGCGCGGTACGGTCGTTGATCAGCTCGGCGTTGTCGTCGTGGGCCATTTCGCGCGAGACGCGCGGCAGCTCGATGCCCAGCGCCGAACGGAACACATAGCCGACCAGGCCGCTGCAATCGAAGCCGCTGTCCGGGTTGCTGCCACCCCAACGGTACGGGGTGCCCAGCAGGGTCATCGCGCGGCGCAGCAGCGACTGCACCTTGCCGTTATCGGCGGCGGTGCCGACAACGCTGCCATTGGCGGCGCTGCTGGTGTCGTAGTTGGCGAGCAGGCGGCTGAGATCGCCGGCCACCACGGCCGAGCGGTCCATCAGCGGAATGGTGTCGTTGGCGGCCAGGTGCGGCAGCAGGGCGGCCAGCGTGGCGCTGGCGGCGGCATCGACGCGGCTGCGCTGCGGAGCGGCAGTCTCGGCCTTGGCGGCCGGGCGGGCGGTGCTCTCGGCCACCGGGGCCGGGGTCACATCGGAACGGTTCGGAGCAGTCTGCGACCAGGCCGGAAGGCTGGTCAGACACAGTGCCAAGCCAAGCAACAGCGGGCGGGCACTACGTGAAGATACGGAAGTCTGGCCTTCGCTTTTCAGGTCGTCAGTCGTCACGCGTCGGTCACAGGAAAAAAACGATGGGGCATCATGCCCTGTAAAAGCGGCAATAAGTTAAAAATTCCGTTAGTAAATCGTTAGTTTTCGAGTGATGGGCGTCACAGTTTTGAACATATCGCCTGTTCATTTTAGCGAAGGACGCGTTTCGCCCCTGTGTAGTGGTCTTTCCAGTAGGGACCGCTGAGCGAGTCGAGGCGTACCGTGCCGCCGGTGCTCGGCGCGTGCACGAAGCGCCCTTCACCCACATAAATACCGACATGGGTGACGCTGCCGCGGCTGCCGAAGAACACCAGGTCGCCGGTGGCCAGGCGCTGCGGATCGATCTTCGGACCCTGTACTGCCGCCAGGTCGCGCGAGGTGCGCGGCAATTTCAGGTCCAGCATCTCGCGGTAGACGTAGGCGACCAGGCCGCTGCAGTCGAAGCCGGAATCCGGGGTGTTGCCGCCGTAGCGGTAGGGCGTGCCGACCAGGCTGATGGCGCGCATCAGCACCGAGTTGGCGGCTTCGGGGTTGTCCGGCACGGTCTTCGGCCAGTTCGCCGTCGGCGGGGGCGGCGCGGGGCGGGTGGCCTTGCCGCCGCCGCAGGCGGTCATCAGCACGGGCAGGGCCAGCAGCAGGGCCGGGGCGAGGAGCCGGCGCAGGCCGGACGAAACTGGCGTGATGTGCATGATCTCCGGATAATGCGCCACCTTAGGATTGGCCGTCATGATGGCGGCGTCCCCGCCGGGCGACAACCCGCCCCAACCCGCCTGCCTTCGGCAGATCCAGACAGAGTTGCGCATGAAGATCGAAAAAGACCGCGTTGTCCGCTTCCACTACACCGTTTCCGAAGCCGGCCAGGAGCCGATCGAATCGTCCAAGGACCGCGGCGAGCCGCTGGCGATCCTGATCGGCCACGGCAACATCATTCCGGGCCTGGAAAACGCCATGATGGACAAGGAAGCCGGCGCGACCTTCAGCGTCGACGTCACTGCCGCCGATGCCTACGGCGAGCGCCGCGAGGGCCTGTCCCAGCGCGTGCCGAAGAAGCACTTCGGCAACACCAAGCTGGCCCCGGGCCAGCAGGTCGTGCTGCAGACCAACTTCGGCCCGCGTGCGGTGACCGTGCAGAAGGTCGGCATGAGCGTCGTCGACGTCGACCTGAACCACCCGATGGCTGGCAAGGACCTGCATTTCGACGTGGAAATCGTTGACGTGCGCGAAGCCGGCAAGGAAGAGATCGACCACGGTCACGTCCACGGCGACGGCGGCCACCACCACTGATCGCAGCGCGATCGTGATGGCAGCAACGGCCCGCTTCGGCGGGCCGTTGCGTTTCTGGAACACGACGCGGCCATCCATGGCGTGCGGGCCGGCGGCATAATGGCGGACCTGCCTGACGGATGCCCCGTGAACGCCGCTTCTCCTTCCCTGCAGCCGATGGCTTCCGGCGAACGCATCGCCATACTGGACGTGCTGCGCGGTGCGGCGTTGCTGGGCATCCTGCTGATGAACATCGAGGCCTTCAGCGGACCGCTGGATCTGGCCTTCACCGGCATCGACACGCACTGGCAGGGCATCGACTACTGGGCCGATGCGTTCGTTTACGTGTTCGTGCAGGGCAAGTTCTTCACCCTGTTCTCATTGCTGTTCGGCGCCGGCTTCGCGGTGATGGCGCAGCGCGCCGAGGCCGCCGGGCGCGACTTCACCCCGTTCTACCTGCGCCGCAGCGCTGGTCTGTTGCTGATCGGCCTGTGCCACGCGCTGCTGGTCTGGTCCGGCGACATCCTGGTGATGTACGCGCTGGTCTCGTTGCCGCTGCTGGCCTGCCGCGAGGCGCCGCGCAGCTGGCTGCCGTGGATGGGCGTGACGGTCTACCTCGGCGGTATAGCGATGATGCTGCTGGTGGGCGCGATGGTGTCGATGGCTTCGACGGAAGACCTGCAGAAGATGCTCGCCGACGCGCAGCAGAGCATCGATCTGCAGCGCCTGGTGTACGGGCACGGCAGCTGGATGCAGGCCAATGCGCAGCGGCTGAGCGAGTTCGGCACGTCGATGGGCGCGCTGCTGATCACCGGCCCGGAGGTGTTGGGCATGTTCCTGATCGGCAGCTGGTTTGCCGGCAGTGGTGCGCTGGCGGCGCCGGAGCGCTTCCCGCGCCTGTACGCGACGCTGCGCTGGATCGCGCTGCCGTTGGGCCTGCTGGTCACGTTGATCGGTGTTGCCTGGAAACCCTACCTGGCACCGGGTGCCTATAATCTGCCGGTGACAGCCGCAATGGCACTGGTGACGATCGGTGGCCTGCCGATGTGCCTGGGCTACCTGGCGTGGATCGTGCATTGGCGTGCGCGGTTGGCCTGGCTGGCACCGGTCGGGCGTATGGCGTTGACCCACTACCTGGGCCAGTCGCTGCTGTGCACCTGGTTGTTCTACCACTACGGCCTGGGCGCGTTCGAAATGATGCCACGCAGCGTGCAGCTGCTGTTCGCACTGTTGTTGTTTGCCGTGCAGGTGGCCCTCTCGCACGCCTGGCTGTGCCACTTCCGTTTCGGGCCCATGGAATGGTTGTGGCGCGCCATGACCTACCGGCAGTGGCCGCCGATGCGGCGCGAGGCCGGGCAGGGCTGATCGATGCAGGGCGCGCGCGAGGATGTGATCGTGGTCGGCGCCGGTGCCATTGGGCTGGCCGCCGCGCTTGCGCTGCGCGCACAGGGGCGGCAGGTGCGGGTGATCGACCGTGGGCGCATCGGCGGCGCGACCTCGCATGGCAACTGCGGCACCATCACCCCCAGCCACGCGCCACCGCTGGCAGCGCCTGGTGTGCCGTTGCGGGCGCTGCGCTGGATGCTCGATCCGCGTGCGCCGCTGTACGTCCGTACACGCCTGGACCCTGCATTGTGGCGCTGGCTACTGCAGTTCGGGGCGCGCTGCAACGCGCGTGACTGGCTGCACTCCACGCGGGCACGCGGCGCACTGTTGAATGATTCACGGCTGCGCCTGGCGCAGTGGGTGCGGACGCATGCGCTGGACTGCGAATTCGAGGCGCGCGGTCTGGACTATGTGTTCGGTGACGCCCGCAATTTCGATCACCATGCAGCCGAGTGTGAGGCGCTGAACGCGCAGGGCATCGCCACGGTGCGCATCGATGGCGCCGACTACGCGCGCGACAATCCAGCGTTCCATGATCGCCTTGCCGGTGCGATCCACTTCCCCGGCGATGCGCAGCTGCGTCCGGACCGCTACACCGCCGAGCTGGCGCGCGTGCTGCGCGCACAGGGCGTGGTGATCGAAGAGCACTCGGACGTGCGGGATTTCAGCGCCGACGCGCAGGGTGTGCGCGTGCACGTCGGCGAACGCACGCTGCACGCACGCGAGCTGGTGCTGGCGACCGGGCCGTGGTCACCGCGCTGGGCACGGCAACTGGATCTGCGCGTGCCGATCCAGCCCGGCAAGGGCTATTCGCTGACCTGGTCGCGACCGTCGCAGGTGCCGCAGCGCCCAGTCGTGCTGAAGGACCATTCCGTGTTCGTGATTGCCTGGCGTGAAGCACTGCGACTGGGCGGCACCATGGAATTCTCCGGTGCCGACCCGCAGCTGCGCACGACCCGCCTGCAGGCCCTGCAGCACGCTGCCGACCACTACCTGCGCGCGCCGCGTGGTGCGCAGCTGCAGGAGAAGTGGTGCGGTTGGCGTCCCATGAGCGTGGACGATGTGCCGTTGATCGGCCGCGCGCCCGCACATCCTCACGTCTGGCTTGCAGCGGGGCATGGCATGCTCGGCATCAGCATGAGTGCCGGCACCGGCCAGCTGATCGCCGATCTCGTCTGCGGCCGCACGCCGGCGATCGATCCTGCCCCTTACCGACCCGAGCGATTCCGATGAGCACTGCACCCTATGATTACGACCTGATCGTCCTTGGCGGCGGCTCCGCTGGCCTGGCCGGTGCGATCCGCGCCGCGCAGCACGGCAAGCGCGTGGCGATGCTGGAGCCTGGCGAACTGGGCGGGACCTGCGTCAATGTCGGCTGCGTGCCGAAGAAAGCCATGTGGCTGGCGGCAGACCTGCACGAGCGCATCGGTCTGGCCAGTGCGATGGGCTTCAATGTCGAGGCGCGCCCGGCGCTGTCGTGGAAGGAACTGGTGATCCACCGCCAGGCCTACATCAGCAACATCCACACCAGCTATCACAAGCGCCTGGATGAAACCGGCGTGGTGCGCATTCCGGCGCGCGGTCATCTGCTCGATGCGCACACCGTGGCCTGCAGCGATGGTGTGCGTTACAGCGCCGAGCACATCCTGATCGCCACCGGCGCGCACCCGCTGCGGCCCGACATTCCCGGCGCGGAACTGGGTCTGGTCTCCGATGATTTCTTCGATCTGCGCGCGGCACCTGCCGAGGTGGCGATCATCGGTGGCGGCTACATCGCGGTGGAGCTGGCCGGCCTGCTGCAGGCACTGGGCAGCAAGGTCAGCCTGCTGGTGCGCGGCAAGCGCCTGTTGGAGCGCTTCGACTACGAGCTGACTGATCAGTTGGCCGAAAACCTCAAGCAACAGGGCGTGCGCATCCATTTCGGCTATCGCCTGCGCGAACTGCAGCGCGATGGCGAGCGTGTGCGTGCATTCGGCCATGATGGCCCGCTCGACAGCGTGTTCGACGCGGTGTTCTTTGCCACCGGCCGGCGCGGCAACAGTCGCGACCTGGGCCTGGAAGCGCTGGGCATCGGCATCGGCGAGCACCAGCAGGTGGAGGTGGACGAATGGCAGACCACCAGCGTGCCGAGCGTGCATGCGGTCGGTGACATCGCCGGCAAGGTCGGCCTGACGCCGGTGGCGGTGGCTGCATCGCGGCGCCTGATGGATCGCCTGTTCGGTGGCCGCCCGCAGTCGAAGATGGATTACGAGAACGTAGCCAGCGTGGTGTTCTCGCACCCGCCACTGGGCGCGGTGGGCATGAGCGAAGAAGAGGCGCGCGCACGTTTCGATCAGGTGAGCGTGTACCACAGCCGCTTCCGCCCGATGCTGCAGGCGCTGGCCAACGGTACCCAGCGCAGCCTGTTCAAGATGGTCTGCGTGGGCCCGGAAGAGCGGGTGGTAGGCATCCATCTGCTGGGTGAAGCGGCCGACGAGATCCTGCAGGGATTCGCGGTGGCGGTGAAGATGGGCGCGACCAAGGCCCAATTTGACGATACCGTGGCGATCCACCCGACCTCGGCCGAGGAAGTGGTGCTGATGCGCTGAGCCGGGCCGTTGTAGAGCCGAGCCATGCTCGGCTGCTTGTCGCCCAGGGTTGGCGAAGCCGAGCGCGGGCTCGGCTCTACAGGTCAGCGGGCGCCTCCATGCGACAATGATGGCCCCCATGCGTTTCCGGGCCGCTCCATGCGGCCCGCCGTCGTCCTGATGTCCAGCCCCGCTTCCCGTATCGCCACCGCTTCCTCGCGCATCGCGCTGGGGGGTATCGGCCTGGCCGCGATCGGCGCCATCGCCGCCTCCGGCAAGGCCATCATCGTCAAGCTCGGCCTGCGTCATGGCGTCGATGCCACCACGCTGCTCGCCCTGCGCATGCTGATGGCGCTGCCGCTGTTCGTGCTGATGGCACTGTGGGCTGCGCGCCGGGCAGAGCCGCTGTCCTGGGCCGACCGCGCCCGCGTTCTGTGGCTGGGCTTCACCGGCTACTACCTGTCCAGCCTGCTCGATTTCCAGGGCCTGCAGTACATCAGCGTGACGCTGGAGCGGCTGATTCTTTACTTGAACCCGACCCTGGTGCTGCTGATCAACGTGCTGCTGGCACGGCAGCGCCCGGGCCGCTGGCAGATCGGTGCGCTGGTGCTGAGCTATCTGGGCGTGCTGCTCGCCTTCGGCCACGATCTTCAGCGCGAGGGCGGGCAGATCATCGTCGGCAGCCTGCTGGTACTGGGCAGTGCGCTCAGCTACGCGCTGTACCTGTTCGGCAGTGGCCAGGTGGTCGCGCGCATCGGTGCGGTGCGCCTCACCGCCTACGCCAGCTGCGTGGCCAGCGTGCTGGTGCTGCTGCATTTCGCGGTGACCCATCCGCTGCCATTGCTGTGGCAGGCACCGGCGCCGGTGCAATGGCTGTCGCTGGTCAATGCCACCGTGTGCACGGTACTGCCCGTGCTGGCGATCATGCTGGCGGTGCAGCGCGTGGGTTCGTCGCTGGCCGCGCAGGTCGGTATGCTGGGCCCTGTTTCCACCATCGTGATGAGCCTATGGCTGCTCGACGAACCGATGGGGCCGGCACAGATCGCCGGCACCGTGCTGGTGCTGATCGGTGTACTACTGGTGACCCGCCTGCGGCGCTGACGCCGGAGCAGGCGCGGGCGCGCATCCTGGCGGTGATCCGCGCGATCCCGGCGGGGCAGGTGATGGGCTATGGCCAGGTGGCGATGCGTGCCGGCCTGCCGGGGCGTGCGCGCTTGACCGCGCGCATCCTCGGCCAGAACGACGATCCCGACCTGCCCTGGCATCGCGTGCTGCGTTCGGACGGGCGCATTGCCATGGAAGAAGGGTCGGCTGGTTGGCGCGAGCAGTCACAACGGCTGCGTGCCGAAGGTGTGGTGGTGGAGAACGGCCGGGTGCGGATGCCGGCCACCGATCCGGCCGCGGCGCTGGATGCCGCCGTGTGGGGCCCGGGCTGAGCACCGCTGGCGACTGAACAGGCTGCGCCTGCCGGTCGCCAACAACACACGGTGCTGCGGCTATGATGGAGGCCGTTCCATGCCGGTGCTCCCATGTTCCCGCGACTGCCTACCGTCACCAAGGCCCTGCTGATCGCCAACGCGATCCTGTTCCTGCTGCAGCAGCCGTTCCTGCTCGGCATGCAGACCTTCGAGCCGTTCATGCTGCAACCGCTGCAGCAGGGCTTCGATGCGTTCTCGCCGGGCGGCAACTTCCAGCCGTGGCAGCTGCTGACCTATGGCTTCCTGCATGGCAGCTTCGGCCACCTGTTCTTCAACATGCTGGCGGTCTTCATGTTCGGCGCGCCGCTGGAGCAGACCTGGGGCGAAAAGCGCTTCCTGCTGTACTACCTGGTGTGCGTGGCTGGCGCCGGTGTCTGCCAGCTGCTGGTGGGTACCCTGCTGGAGAATCCGGCCACGGTGCTGGGCGCCTCCGGCGGCGTGTTCGGCCTGCTGCTGGCCTACGGCATGCTGTTCCCGAACCAGCGGGTGATGCTGCTGTTCCCGCCGATCCCGATGAAGGCACGGACCTTCGTGATCCTGTTCGGTGTGGGTGAGCTGGTGCTGGGCATGACCGGCTGGCAGCCGGGCGTGGCCCACTTCGCGCATCTGGGCGGCATGCTGTTCGGTTGGCTGCTGATCCGCTACTGGCGCGGGCAGCCGCCATTCAACAAGCGTCGCCCGCCCGGCCCGCCGAAGCGCCCGAACCATCTGCGCAGCGTCAAATGATCCGAAAGATCATTTGACGCTGTAGGTGCCGACCGTTGGTCGGCACAGCTTCTCCCACGCGGGTAGGTGCCAACCTTGGTTGGCAATCATCCCTGTCGTTTCGTGCCAACCAAGGTTGGCACCCACCAATGGCAGGTCATGCATGCGGCGGGTACGTGCGCATCCACGCATGGCGTGGCTCTACAGATCCTGCAACACCACCTGCGCCGCATTGTGACCTGGCGCGCCGGTCACGCCACCACCGGGATGGGTACCCGACCCGCATAGATACAACCCGGGCAGGGCACCGCGATAGCCGGCCTGGCCAACCATGGGCCGTGCCGAGAACAACTGGTTGGCACTGAGCGCACCATGGAAGATGTCGCCGCCGATCAGCCCGAACGTGCGCTCCAGATCCAGCGGTGACAGGACCTGGCGGCCCAGCACGCTGTCAGCGAAACCCGGCGCATACCGCTCAACGGTGGCGATCATCAGATCGGCCACTGCTTCACGATGATCATCCCAGTGACGTCCGTCGGGCAGCACCGGCGCCACGTGCTGGCAGAACAGGCTGGCGACGTGCTGCCCCGCTGGCGCCAGCGAGTCATCCAGTGTGCTGGGAATCAGCATCTCCACGATCGGTTCGCGCGACCAGCCGTCGCGCCGCGCCTCCAGCCACGCGCGATCCATGTAGTCCAGGCTGGGGGCCAGGATGATGCCCGCGCTCAGGTGCGGGCCGGGGCCGGGCAGGGCACGGAAGTCGGGCAGCCGCGACAGCGCCACGTTCATCCGGAAGGTGCCGGAACCGCAGCGCCAGTTCGTCATGCGTTCGCGTGTGGCAGCTGGTACCTGCGCCGGCTCCAGCAGCTGTTCGTACAGCAGCTTCGGATTGACGTTGGCAACCACCGCGCGTGCACGCAGGGTTTCGCCGTTGGCCAGTTCCACCCCCACGGCGCGGCCCTGTTCGGTCAGTACCCGTTGCACGCCGGCATCCACGCGCAGTTCCGCACCGGCCTCGCGTGCAGCGGCGGCGATGGCCTGGCTGATCGCGCCCATGCCACCGATCGCATGGCCCCACGCACCTTTCACGCCATTGCACTGGCCGAACACGTGATGCAGCAACACGTAGGCACTGCCCGGCGTGTACGGACTGGCGTAGTTGCCGACGATGCCATCGAAGCCGAACAGCGCCTTGATCGGCTCGCTCTCGAACCAGCGGTCCAGGTACTCCGCCGCCGACAGCGTGAACAGGTCCAGCAGCTCCTGCCGCAGTGGTGCATCCAACGCCGCCAGTTCGCGGCCGAGCTTTCCCATCTGCCACAGTGCGGGTAGTGCGCGCCAACCACCCGCCACGCCCAGGTCCGGTGGTGTACGCAGGGCCCACGCACGCAGCACGTCGGCGAAAATCTCCAGTCGCGCTTCATATGCGGGCAGGCGCTGTGCATCCCGCTCGGAAAATTTCGCCACCTCGGCTTGGGTGCGGCCGGGCGCCGACAACAGGTGGCGGCCGTCCGGCAATGGCAGGAAGTTGTTGACGGGGCGCGCGACGATGCGCAGCCCATGCGCATGCAGCTGCAGGTCGTCGATCACCTTCGGCTGCAGCAATGACACCGTGTACGACGCCACCGAGTTGCGGAAGCCGGGATGGAACTCCTCGGTGACCGCGGCGCCGCCGAGCACACCACGCCGTTCGAGCACCAGCACCTGCTTGCCGGCGCGTGCCAGATAGGCTGCACAGACCAACCCGTTGTGGCCACCGCCGATGATGATTGCATCCCAGGACATCAGCACCTCGGGAAAAGGGGACGGAGGGGATCAAGTCGCAATTCGCATGGGGTCACCGGCAATGGGGAAAAACGACTTAATCCCCTCCGTCCCCTTTTTTGATCGCTGCTTCGATGGTGGCGATGTCGATCTTCTTCATCGGCATCATCGCGTTGAAGGCGCGCTTGGCCAGTGCCTTGTCCTTGCTGGTCACCGCTTCGATCAACATGCGCGGGCTGATCTGCCAGGAGATGCCCCAGCGGTCCTTGCACCAGCCGCATTGGCTCTCCTGGCCGCCATTGCCCACGATCGCGTTCCACAGGCGGTCGGTCTCGGCCTGGTCCTCGGTCTGGATCTGGAAGGAGAAGGCTTCGTTGTGCTTGAACGCGGTGCCGCCGTTGAGGCCGACGCAGGGGATGCCGCAGACCGTGAATTCGACGGTCAGAACGTTGCCTTCCTTGCCGTCGGGGTAGTCGCCGGGTGCGTGATGCACGGCGGTGACCGCGCTGTCGGGCAGGATACTGGCATAGAAGGTGGCGGCCTCGAGCGCGCCGTTGTCGTACCAGACACAGATCGTGTTCTTGTGTGCCATCAGCGTGGGCTCCGCAGCGGGGGAGATACCAGCGATAGCACGTCGACCGTTAATCCGGCATCTGCTGACACTCGCACGTAAAGACGCGTCAGGGGAGGGCCGGAGATGGCTGCAAGTGACTGAAAGATAAATTAAAAGCGGATTATTTTCACTATTGTGTCGAAATTTGTCTTTCAAGATCAAATGGTTACATTTGTTCATCTGCCGTTGCGGATTCGTGATTGATGAAATTAAGATCGGGTTCAGTTGTCGTAAGGCCTTCGCTTTGCTGCAGCGCAATTGCCACAGACGCCTGATCTCACTGAATCAAGGAAACTTCATGACCAGCCGCACCAACGTTGCACGGTTGAAGCGCACCGCCCTCGCAGTCGTCCTGACCTCATTCATTGGCGCAGCCGCCGCGCAGAGCACCACCGGCTCGCTGTTCGGCAGTGCCCCCGCCGGCACCACCATTGTCGTGCAGAGCGACACCGGCCTGACCCGATCAGCGACGGTCGACAGCAGTGGACGCTACAACCTCGGTTCGTTGCCGGTAGGCAAGTACACCATTACCCAGCAGCGCGATGGCCAGATCGTCGAGCGTCGCGAGAACGTGCTGCTGAGGGTCGGCGGCGGTACCGAGGTGTCGTTTGGCGGCGGTGCGGCCGGCGCGACTACGCTTGGCACTGTGAACGTGGTTGCGGCCAACGTGCCGAAGATCGACGTCAGCAACACGGTCTCCAAGTCGGTGATCACCTCCGAGCAACTCGACGTGCTGCCCCTGGGCCGTAGCGCTGAAGCCATTGCGCTGCTGGCGCCGGGCGTGGTGTCTGGCAGTGGATCATTCACCAACGGTTCGCGGTCGGTGTTGTCGTTCGGTGGCTCCAGCGTTACCGAGAACGCCTACTACCTCAACGGCTTCAACGCGTCCAACCCGCTGAGCAACCTCGGTGGTGTCAGCCTGCCCTATGGTTCGATCGACCAGCAGGAAACCTACATGGGCGGCTACGGTGCCGGCTATGGTCGATCTACCGGTGGCGTGATCAATCAGCTGGGCAAGCGCGGTACCAACGAATGGCATTTTGGTGTGCAGGCAACGTGGGCACCCGACTCGTTGGCTGCCTCCGCGGCGACGGTGATGTATCCGGACCGCGAGTTGCCCGCAGGCTACGCCTATACCAAGGATTCGCTGCGTGGCAGCCTCTATCGCTATCGTAAGGACGATGCCGCGACTCGCACCACGTACAGCGGTTATGCCAGCGGCCCGTTGATCGAGGATCGCCTGTTCATCCACTTGGCCGCCGAGAAGGACCGTACGGAAGGCGTGTCGACGAACAGTGCTGCGGCCTCGCAACAGGTTCGCAACCACTACACGATCGACACGCCGAAGTTCTACGGCAAGATCGACTGGAACATAAACGACAGCAATACCCTTGAGTACACCCGTGTGCAGAACACCGATCGCACTGGTGGCTACTACCGGTCGTTCGAGTACGACGACCTGACCGAAGGCGATCGCACCGGGACCTTCCCGAATACCACGAAGGTCAAGGACGATTTCGATATTTTCAAGTACACCGGCTACCTGACTGATGACCTGACCCTCAGTGCGGTCTGGGGACGCAGCAAGCAGAGCAACCTGGAATCCAACCCGGCCTCGTCCGGTATCCCCTATCTCAGTGCCCCGGGTAACCAGGACCCCGCCATCACGGGCGGACGTCCGATCCGCAACAGCCAGCCTGAGCTCTATGAAAAGGCTGCAGATGCGGGCAGCAAGACGCGTGGCTTGCGACTGGATCTGCAGTATCGGATCGGTGACCACGAGCTGACCGGTGGTATCGACAACATGTACTACCAGGGGCACAACGAAGGCCAGAAGGTCACGGGCCCCGGCTACGCGTGGATCTATGGACGCGTCGAGCCCGGCGAATCGCCGAGCCCGCGCTTTGACATCGCGCCACCGCCGGGTGATGGCTACTTCGTGCAGAAGTACATCTTCTCCACCACCACCAGCATGTCGGTCAAGCAGAAGGCCTACTATCTGGAGGATCGCTGGCAAGTCACGCCGAACTGGCTGCTGACCATCGGCGTGCGCAACGACAAGTTCACCAACTACAACAGTGATGCCAGGCCTTATGTGGAGAGTGGCGATCAGTGGGCGCCGCGCCTTGGTGCAAGCTGGGACGTGTTCGGCGATTCGTCGCTGAAGTTGTTTGCCAATCTCGGCCGCTACTACCTGGCACTTCCGAACAGTGTGGCTATTCGCGGTGCTTCGGCATCGACCTTCACTCGCGAGTACTTTGCCTACAACGGCATTGATGAGAACGGTGTTCCGACGGGCCTCACCGCGCTTGGCCCGGGTCCGGTGTCGTCCAACAACGAGTATGGCCAGACCCCGGATCCGCTGTCGGTAGCTCCAACAGACCTGAAGTCGCAGTATCAGGACGAACTCATTCTTGGTTTCGAGAAGACGCTGGGTGAGCGCTGGAACTCCGGTGCCAAATTCACCTATCGCCGCCTGCAGTCGGCCATCGACGACACCTGTGACTCGGACCGCATCATCGACAAGCTGGACGCGATGGGCGTTGATTCGAGCGATCTGGTGATCCCGGGTTGCGTGATCTTCAATCCCGGCAAGACGAACACAATCATGCTCAAGCATGCCGATGGCTCGGGCTATACGCCGGTACGGATGAGTTCGGCAGACTGGGGTTTCGGGAACAAGAAGGCCAAGCGCGACTACATTGCTGTGGACCTGTTCATCGAACACCCGCTGAGTGACAAGTGGTATGGCCGCCTGGACTACACCTGGTCGCGCAACTTCGGCAATACCGAGGGCCAGGTGAAGTCGGACATCGGACAGGATGATGTATCCAAGACGCAGGACTGGGATGCCGGGGCGTTGATGGAATACGCGGGCGGGTACCTCGCCAACGACCGACGCCACCAGCTGAAGGGCTACGGTGCATACATGTTCAATGACGAGTGGTCAGCGTCGGCGACCCTGCGTATCATGTCTGGAATGCCGAAGAGCTGCCTGGGCTACTACGGCACCGATGAAAGCGATCCTCTGGGTTACGATGCAGCGTATCACTACTGTGGTGGCACGCCTTCGCGTCCGGGTGACGCCGGCCGTACGCCATGGACCACGCGCGTGGATCTGGGGGTGATGTATCGCCCTGCGTTTGCCGATCACAAGTTGGCATTCGGTCTGGATGTCTTCAATGTGCTCAATCAGCGTCGTGCCGTGCAGACCGATGCGGTATATGGGGATGCCCCCTACACTGTGTCGAACACCTACGGTATGGGCACGTACTTCAGCGCACCGCGTTCGGTCCGTGTCAGTGCGTCGTATGACTTCTGATCGTAGTCGCGTGTCGACCTCTCCATGAGATGAATGGGACCCCGGCATTGCCGGGGTCCTTTTTTTAGAGTGACTGGCACAGGAAAAGGGCGCCCTGAAGGCGCCCTTTTCCTGTTGCCTGACCCGTCCTGAATTGGGTTGACACCTCTTCCCTACGGAAAAGGAATGTTCAATGAAATCAACAATCAGGCGCAGCCAACGGGACTATTCGCTGGCCTTCAAGCTGTCGGTGGTCGACCAGGTGGAGCGCGGGGAACTGACCTACAAAAAGGCGCTGGCGGAACGGATCAACGGGATACTCAAAGGAGAATTTCTGCTTCGTCGCCCACGGGACCTTGGGACAGGCCCGGCAGATGGTGGCTGAGGCAGTGGAGGTCTATAACGCGGAGCGACCCCATCTGTCCCTTAAAATGCAGACGCCCGATGCGGTGCATCGGGCGTCTTTGGCCGCCTGAGGGCGGCCAGATCATCCACCCCATAGGTGTCAACCTATGGCAGGACGGGTCAGCCGCTACAACCGCATGATCAGCGCCAGACCTTGATCTGTTCCGCTTCGCTGCGCTGCATCGGCTGGCCGGCCTTGCAGCTGAAAGTAGCACCGAACGCTGGCAGGTTGGCCAGCGTGCCGTTGCTGCGCCACAGGCCCGGTGCGCGGATGTCGGCGGTCAGGCGGCGCACGGCCTCGTTCGGCGCCAGCTGCTGCGCCCACAGTGCAGACCAGGCGCGGAAGAAGCCCTGCTGCTGCGCCTGCTTGGCCTTCGGCTCCTGCGCGACATACGCCGCCCAGGCCAGTTCCAGGCCGGCGATGTCGGCCAGGTTCTCTTCCTGGGTGAGCGTGCCGTTGACCTTGGCACCCTTCACGCCCGGGAAGTCGTAGGCGCTGTACTGCGCGGCCACGCGGCTGCCGAGCAGGGTCCAAGCGGTCTTGTCTGCCGGAGTCCACCAGCTGCGCAGCTCGCCCTTGGCGTCGACCAGCGCGCCCTTGGCATCGATCGCGCGGGTCAGCTCATGGCCGACCAGGCCACCGAAGCTGCCGAACTTGTCGGCAGCATCGGCCTTGGCGTTGAACACCGGGCCCTGCAGGATCGCGGCGGTGACGATCAGGCGGTTCTGCGCCAGGTCGTAGGCCAGCGACGGCTGCTGCGGCAGCACGTCCCAGCGACGGTCGGCGTTGCCCTTGCCGATGCGCTTCATTTCTTCGCGATGGCGCCAGGTCGAAGCAATCAGCATGTTGCCGCCGAACGAGCCGCGGCCCATCGGCTGCACGCTGTAGTCGAGGTCGCGCAGCGGGGTGCCGATCTCGATCTTCAGCGCGGCCAGCTTGGCCTGCGCTTCGGTCTTGGCTTCGGCGCTCATCCAGCTGCTGTTCTTGACCGCCTCGATCTGCACTTCGCGCACCTTGTCGACGATCCACGCCGCCTGGCGGCGATCTTCGGCGGACAGGTAACGGGCAGCGTACTCGCGACCGACCATCGGGCCGGCGGCCACGTTGATCGCCTCCAGCACATCTTCCCAGCGCTGCGGCGGCAGGGTTTCGCCACGCAGCACGCGGCCGCGGAATTCGAACTCGGCGTCGCGGTAGGCCTTGGACAGGTACGGCGCCATCGAATCGCCCACGCGCCAGCGCAGGTAGGCCTTCCACTGGTCCGGCTTGAGCTTGGTGACCATGCCGTCGAGCTGCTTGAACAGGCCCGGGTCGGCCAGCGAGACCAGGTCGTCGTCCACGCCCTGTGCCTTCAGGAAGGCATCCAGCTGCAGGTTGCGGTAACGGCTGTTGAGCTCCTTGGTGGAGATCGGCGCGTAGTTGTTGAACGGGTTGTTGATGCCGGCCAGCGACTGGGCATTGCGTGCCAGCTCGGTTTCCAGCGCGATCACCGCCTGCGACTCGGCATCCAGCTTGGCCGCCGGGGTGCCGGTCAGCGCCAGGATCTGCTTGACGTAGTTGCGGTAGCGGCCCATCAACGCCACGGTGTCGGCGTCGGTGCGGGTATAGAACGCCGGGTCCGGCAGGCCCATGCCGCCCTGCATGAAGTAGCCGATGTGACGGTCCAGCGCCTTCAGATCGACGTCCGGACCGAAGTTGAATGCCACCGGGATGCCGACCTGGTGCAGTGCGGCGATCGAGGCCGGCACATCCTTGGCCTTCTTGATGGCATTGATGCGGGTCAGCAGCGGGGCGATCGGGTTGGAGCCGTCTGCTTCCACGGCGGCTTCGTCCAGGCCGCTGGCCCAGAAGTCACCCAGCAGTTTCTGCACGTTGCCCTGCGGCGCCTTCATCGCGGCGTCGAGCAGTTCACGCTGCTGCTGGCGGCTGCGGTCGACAAGCTGGCCCAGCGCGGTGGTGGCGCCGGTCTGCGGCACCGGGTTGGCCTTCAGCCAGCCTGCATTGGTGGCGTCATAGAAGTCGCTGCACTGGGCACTGACAGCCGGGGCACGCGCGGCCTTTTTCTTGGCAGCAAACGCGTCGTGGGTCGGGACCAGGGTCGCCAGGCTGATGCCCAGGGCGATGGCAAGCGGACGGAAGTTGGGCATGTGGAACGAATCCGTGATGGATTGAGGGCGCGCGCACTATAGCAAGCCGGGCATCGACGCGGCATGCACGCGTCGCGGTGCATTCGCCGACCAAGGTCGGCAGCTACCGGGGAGCGCCGGGATCAGTAGATCCACGCCATGCGTGGATGAAAGACACCCCAGAAAAACAAAGGCCCGGGAATTCCCGGGCCTCTGCAGGTCTGCCTTGGCGTCAGCCGTGGCTTACCAGATCACCACCTGCTGCTCGCCAGTGCGGGCCATCGGCGAACCGGCCTTGCACTGGAATGCCGCGGCGAAGGTCGGCAGGTTCGACGGCGCACCCATGGCGCGGAACTGCGCCGGCGCGTGCGGGTCGGTCGCGAGGCGGACCTTGGCGTTTTCCGGGGTGTACTTGGTGCGCCACACGGTGGCCCAGTTGAAGAAGAAGCGCTGGTCGCGGGTGAAGCCATCGACCTTTGCATCTTCCTTGCCGGCGGAGGCCTTCTGCAGCGCGTCGTAGGCGGTAGCCAGGCCGCCCAGGTCGGCGATGTTCTCGCCCAGGGTCAGGTGGCCGTTCACGGCCTGGCCGTCGACCTTGTACTGGTCGAACTGCTTGACCAGCTTGCCGGTGAGGCCTTCGAAGTTCTTCTTGTCAGCGGCGGTCCACCAGTCTTCCATGTTGCCGGTCGGCCCGAAACGTGCGCCCTGGTCGTCGTAACCGTGGGTCATTTCGTGGCCGATCACCGCACCGATGCCGCCGTAGTTCAGCGCATCATCGGCCTTCGGGTCGAAGAACGGCGGCTGCAGGATGGCGGCCGGGAACACGATCTCGTTCTGCAGCGGGTTGTAGTAGGCGTTGACCGTCTGCGGGGTCATGCCCCACTCGGTCTTGTCCACCGGCTTGCCGATCTTGGACAGGTTGAACTTGTAGTTGAACTCGCTGGCCGCGCGCACATTGCCCAGGTAGCTGTCGCGCTGGGTCTGCAGGCCCGCCCAGTCACGCCACTTGTCTGGGTAACCGATCTTCGGGGTGAAGGTTTCCCACTTGGCGATGGCCTTGGCCTTGGTTTCATCGCTCATCCAGCTCAGGCCCTGGATGCGTTCCTTCAGCGAGGCGGCCAGGTTCTTCACCAGCTCTTCCATCTTCGCCTTGGCTTCCGGCGAGAAGGCAACCTTCACGTACAGCTGGCCGAAGGCTTCGCCGGCATCGTTCTCGATGGTGCCCAGCACGCGCTTCCAGCGCGGCTTCTGTTCCTTCTGGCCGTTGAGGGTCTTGCCGTAGAACTCGTAGTTCTCCTGCACGAAGGCGTCGGCCAGGTACGGCGAGGCGCTGTCCACGGTGTGGAAGCGCAGGTAGGCACGCCACACCGACGGATCGGTGTCGCCCAGTGCCTTGCTCACTTCCTCATGGAAGGCCGGCATCGCCAGCGAGAACTTCTCCGGTGCGGCCACGCCCTGCGACTTGAAGAACTCGGTCCAGCTGAAGTTCGGGGTCAGCTTGTCGGCGTCGGCCAGGGTGACCGGGTTGTAGTACAGCTCGACGTTGCGCGACAGCTCGACGCGCGACTTGGAGGCCTTGGCCAGGCGGGTCTCGAACTTGACCACGTCCTCAGCCTGCTTGGCAGCGTCGGCAGCGGCGACGCCGGACAGCTCCAGCACCTTGGCGACGTGCGCCTGGTAGGCCTTCAGCTTGTCGGCGTTCTTGGCATCGGTGTAGTAGGTGCTGTCCGGCAGGCCGAGGCCGCCCTGGCTGGCGTAGGCCAGGTTGACGGCCGAGTTCTTGAAGTCGGCTTCGGCGCCGAAGCCAAACAGGACGTTGTCACCCTTGGCCGCGCTGCTGCGCAGGTAGTCGGCGATGGCCGCCTTGTCCTGCAGGCCATCGATTGCCGTCAGGTCGGCCTTCAGCGGCTCGATGCCCTGGGCGTTGATCTTGGCTTCGTCCATGCCGGTGGCCCACAGGTCGCCGACGATCTTCTCAATGTGGTTCGGGTTCTTGACCTGCGCGACCTGTTCAGCCAGCTGGTGCTGCACGGCCACCGAACGCTCGTCGAGGATGGTGAACGCGCCCCAGCTGGTGCGGTCGCCCGGAATTTCATTGGCGGCCAGCCACTTGCTGTTCACGTAGTCGCCGAAGGCGCCGCAGGCGTCCTTGCTGGTATCCAGATCGCTGGGCTGGAAGGCGTTGTAGGCCGGCAGCTTGCTCTCGTCCAGGGTGTACTGGGTGGCTTCGGCGGCAGCCGGCGTGGAGGCGGTGGCGTCCTTGGCCGGGGTTTCGTTCTTGCCGCAGCCGACCAGCGCGGCCGAAACGGCCAGGGTCAGCAGCACGATCTTGGGAGTACGGGTCACTTTGATGGCCTCCAGGCCGAGTGAGTCAGGGAAGGGCCGCGGGGACGGCCGTGGGCCGAACAATACGCCGCCGGCCTGCCCTGCAAGGGTGTCGAAGGTCATGGCCGGGCGCAAGGGGGCCGTTTCGTGGCCCGGAAAAGACAGACCCGGCAAAAGCCGGGTCTGTCGGGGTGCTGCGATCAGGCGTGGATCAGAACTTGTAGTTGACGCCCATGTACATGAAGCGGCCGACGTTGTCGTAGTACGCCGAGCCCAGGTCCGCGCCGAAGTAGTTGACCGGCGGATCCTTGTCGAACACGTTGTCCACGCCGAGGTACACCTCTACGCCGGAGTCAGCCATTTTGTAGCCGACCTGCATGTTGTGATAGGTGAACGACGGGTTCCAGATCGGGCTCTGCGAACCCGGATTGCTGTTGTAGCTCTCCGGGAACACGCGCAGGTTGCGGTGGATGTACACCATGTCCCAGCTGGCGCGGAAGTTGCCCAGCGTGTACTTGGCGGTGAACTGGCCACGCCAGCGCGGGTTGGTCACGTAGTTCGAACGTTCCTTGTATTCGTTCGGGAAGTCCTGGAACTCCCACTCACGCGATTCCAGCAGGCGGGTGCCGACCAGGCGCAGGTTGGTGTGGCCACCAAACATGCCGAAGTCGTAGTTCATTTCCAGGTCGATGCCGGTACGACGGCTCTTGGCCAGGTTCTCTGCGATCGCAGTCCAGTCGTAGATGCTGTATGCCGGGAACTCAGCACCGTTCGCACCGACCGCACCGCCCACCGGCGCGCGCTTGATGTTGCCGCAGAAGGCGTTGTTGATGCCCCCCGGCGAATCGACACAGCGGGTTGCCAGGGTTTGGGCGTTGACCGCACCGATAGCGTCCTTCAGGGTGATACGCCAGTAGTCGACCGACATGCCGAAGCCTTCGAAGAACTCCGGCTGCCAGACGAAACCAATCGAGGTGGACTCGGCGCGCTCCGGCTTCAGGTTCGGATTGCCGCCGCTGACGCCTGGACGGTTGGCGCTGTACGAGTCAACCCAGTTTGCCGGAATGCCCAGAGCCGCGCAGTTGGCGGCGCGCAGGGCCGGATCGCCAGCGGTGCCCGGACGGTTCGAATTGGTGGCGTTGGTGTTGCAGGGGTCGGCGATGGTCGCGAAGTTCTGCGACTGCTCGTCATACAGTTCGCCGATGTTGGGTGCGCGGATGGCCTTGGCCAACGTACCGCGAACGCGCAGTGACGGGATCACTTCCCAGTCCAGGCCGACGTTCCAGGTCTTGGTCGAACCGATGGTGTTGTAGTCCGAATAGCGGCCAGCCAGATCCAGCGACAGGCGGCGGATGCCCGGGATGTCGGCCAGCAGCGGGATGTTGGTTTCGGCGAACACTTCCTTGACGTTGTACGAACCGCCACCGCCGTTGATGGCGTTGAGGAAGGTGGCACCGGAGGCTGCCAGCGGATCGGTACGCTCCTGGCTCTTCTCCTTGCGGTACTCGGCGCCGGCCGCAATGCCGACATCACCGGCCGGCAGCGAGAACAGCGCGTTGTTGCTCACCGACGCGCTGAACACGGTCTGCTGCAGTTTGCCGAAGTAGTGCGAACGGGTATTGAACCAGTCGGCCGCATTCTGCGGCACAGCGCCATCACCGAAGATGCTGAAGGGAATGCAGCCCGAACCGATCAGGTCGCGGTTGTAAGCGCGGCCACCGGCATTGGCGTTGGTGGCATTGGCATCGCGGTCGACACGGCAGACGATCTTGCCGCTGGAATCGCGGACTGCGTCCAGACCGGCCTGCCAGCGCTCGTTGATGCGGTTGTTGACGTTGACGCGGTTGATCTCGGTCTCGCCATAGTTGCCAGAGGCCTCGTAGCTCCAGTTGTCACCGAACATGCCTTCCACGCCGAAGACGAAGCGCTTGGTCTCGCGCTTGACTTCCTCGCCGCGGCGGCCCGCGTCGACATTGAATCGGGCTATCTGCAGCTGGGTCAGACCGTTGGCATCCATCAGGGCGCCCAGCTCAGGGCTGATGAAAGCATTGTCGCGACGGATGCGGATGGTGTTGTCGAAAGCGGGCTGGCCGAAGAAGGTCGATTCCGTCTTGGTGTACTTGCCTTCGAAGAACAGGCGGTGCTTGTCGTTCAGGTCGAAGTGGGCGACGGTGTTGACGCTCAGGCGGTCGAACTTCGGCTGCAGGTCGGCAACAGCGTTCAGATCGGTGAAGTCACAGTTGACGCACGAGGAAGGGCTGACCACTGGCCCATCGAAACGGTTGCGGCTGAAGCTGCCATCCGGATTGAAGTGATAGCGGTACTGGTAGGTGTTGGGCTTGGTGAAATCGAACGTGCCACCGGCTTGGAACGAACCGCCGTAGGAGGTGGAGTAGTTGCCGCCCGGGCGGGCCAGGACGGTCTGCGGGTTGCTCTCGCTCGGCGGCTTGGTGCGATCGAAATTCGGATTGGGCACGGTCACGTCGTAGCGTTTACCGATCGAACGGTCGCCACGGCCGAAACGATCCTGCTGGCTGTACTCGACCGCCACGGCGACATTGCCTCGGCCGTCGGCGAAATTGGTGCCTGCGGTAGCCGACACGAAGCCGCGATTGAAGCCGCCTTCGCCCGCAATACCCTTCTGCGCGCGGGCCTCGAAGCCCTCGTAGTTCTTCTTCATGATGAAGTTGACCACGCCGGCCACGGCGTCGGCGCCATAGATGGCCGATGCGCCGCCGGTGATGACTTCAACGCGCTCGATCCACTCCACCGGGATGGTGTTGACGTCGACCGCGGTGCTGCCGGGATTGGCACCGACATGGCGACGGCCGTTGACCAGCACCAGGGTACGGTCGTAGCCCATGCCGCGCAGGTCCATCAGGCCCAGGCCGGCGGTACCGATGTAGCGGGTGGAGTTGCCCAACGTGAACGACGGTGCCAGCTGCGGCATCTTGTTCATCAGGTCGCTGATGGTCAGAGCGCCGGTCTGGCGGATTTCTTCTGCGGTGATGGCGGTAACCGGCGAAGAGGTCACGAAGCCCGTACGCGCAATGCGCGAGCCGGTCACGCTGACGCGGTCCAGATCGACCGGGTTGGAGGAGGCTTCCTGCGCGAAGGCGGGCGCCGAAGTCACGGCCAGCAGGCCGACGAGCAGGGCGCTGGTCAGCGGGTGGCGGCCAGGTGAGCGGTTGTACGTCATCGTGATGGATCCCCTATTGAAGTGAAGCGTGCCATTCCGTCCGTTCGTTACATCTGAGTTCAGATAACGGGCGTTGTTCATGGAACCTAACACGGTCTTAACGAGAAATGCATGCCAATGTCACGCAATGTCTCTGAAGTCACTCCAAAAGTACATGAAAGTGCAATAATTACAGTCACTTAGTATCACTTGTGATTTGCGGATAAAGGCTTGATGACGCGTAGCTGAATGTGGGAGTCGGGTCGCTTTGCGCAAACAGGCTTTTCAGTAGTCCGGAACAGGTGCTTTCCAGCGGGGGGCGGAAGGGCTGGCATAACGGTTCATTCAGCCGATTCCTCGGGCACTGATCGCGGCGGCGCAAGCGCGTGGTGGGCCGTTGGCCCCTGCTTGAGGCGCCACCTGCAGATGCCGGTTGCTCCTGGCGCAGGGCGCTGGGAAGGCGCCTGCCAGGAGGTTCCACCACGAATCGGGTGTCTCCAGCTCTGCGGTGGGAGAGCGACCAAAAAAAAGGCCCCGCCGAAGCGGGGCCTGGTCCAGACACGAAGTCCGGAAAACGACGGGATCAGAAGTTGTACTTGACCTGGGCCGAGATCTGGCGGCCGTAGACGCTGTAGAAGCCGTCATTGAACGGGGTCGATTCGTTGCCCGGGTAGTTGTAGCGCTGGCCTTCCGGCAGCTTGTTGAACACGTTGTTGACCATCAGCGACAGGACCAGATCGTCCTGTGCCTGGTAGTTCATGCTCAGGTTGTACGTGGTGTACGAACCCCACTTGCCGGCCTTGGCGCCGGAGGAGTGGACATAGCCGTAGCTGCGGCCGGTGTAGGCCAGGTAGTTCGGGGTGCTGCCGACGTAGTTGGCGTACACAGTGGTGGTGAACTTGGCGATGTTCCAGGCCACCGACAGATCGCCGCGGACCTTGGCGAAGTTGTCGTAGTACCACATGTTGTACGGGTCGCTCAGCAGGTCGAGCTTGGCGGCGCCCGGCATCGGCTGCACTTCACGCTTCAGCATGTTGGTGTAGTTGCCGGAGAACATCAGCGAGCCGAAGCGGCCGATATCCTGCTGGTACTTGGCCGCCACGGTCACCGCTTCCAGGTTCTGGCTGGCAACGTTGAGCTTCGGCGTGTATACGCGGGTCAGGTTGCCACCGGCGTCGCGGGATATCCAGTTGGTCACGTCACCGCAGCTGGCCGAGGTGTTGTTCGGCAGGCCGTTGTGGCACTGGTACTCGGCCAGCAGCAGCTGGTCCGAGCTCAGGGTCTTGACCTCGTTCTTGATCTTCCAGTTGTAGTAGTCGGCCGACAGCGAGAAGTTGCTGACCGGAGCCCACACCACACCTGCGCTCCAGACATCGGCGGTGATCGGCTTCAGGTCCGGGTTGCCGGACTTTTCGCTGTACACCGAGGTGTTCTTGTAGAACGAGCAGGCCTCATCACGCAGGCCGTAACCCATCTGGCTGCAGCGGTAGTAGTCGTTCTGGCCGGACGAGTACGAACCGCTCATGCCCTGGAAGGCATCGGACAGGGTCGGTGCGCGGAAGGCGGTACCGTACTTGCCGCGCAGCAGCAGGCTCTCGATCGGACGGAATTCCAGGCCGATGCTGTAGGTGGCCTTGTCGACGGTCTTGTCGGCGATCTTGAAGGCGTCATAGCGGCCCGAGGCGCTGACGGTCAGGGTGTCGTGCAGCGGCATGCGCAGTTCGCTGGTGACCGCGTAGTTGCTGCGGTGGCCGGCGCCGGCGACGGCGGTGGTGCCCCACACGTTGCCCTTGACGAACGCCTGGTCCGGCGAGTAGTCCCAACCTTCGCTGCCACCTTCCAGCACGACGGCCAGGCCGGCGTCACCGCCCGGCAGGCTGAACAGCGAGCCGTTGGTCACCTGCACGCGACCCAGGTTCTGCCAGGTCTTGCTGCGGTGGGTACCGTAGCCGGTGAAGCTGGCGAACTGGTCAGGGGTGATCGGCGAGTAGAAGGCCGCGTAGTTCGGGTTGTAGATGTCGAAGCCATCAGCGGTAGTGCCCAGCTTGGGGCCCAGCACGTTGTCGACGAAGAAGCCATCGATCTTGTCTTTCCAGCGCACGAAGCGGTTCTGGTCCAGGCGGTACTCGCCACGGGTGAAGCTGGCGCTGTAGTCCCAGTCGCCGACCATGCCCTTGCCGCCCAGGGTAACCTGGTAGGCACGGCTTTCGTCGGAGTTCATGATGTTGTTGTAATGGCCCGGGCCGATTTCTTCCGGCGCGAAGGCGCGCTGCAGGTTCACGACCTTGCCCAGGCCCTGGTCGTAGAAGCTGCCCAGGCTCGACTTGGTGCCCCACCACAGGGCGCTCGAGCCGGAGGTGAACTCGGTCTTTTCCTTGCTGTACAGCACGTCGGCGAACAGCTGGAAGTTGTCGTTCACGTCGAAGGTCATCGACGAGTAGAACTGGCCGCTGTTCTTGCCGTTCTTCAGGGTCTTGTAGCCGGCGCTGTACACCGAACCGCAGGACTCGCCCGACGCGCGCTGGCCGACCACGGTGGTGCCGTCATACAGCCCAGCGACGTTGGCGCAACGGCTCGGGTCCATCATCAGCAGCTTGTTGTCAGCGTTGGTGATGACGGCGAAGTCGTTCGACGGAACCTGGGCGGTGTAGCCGACCGGGTTGTTCTGGCGGGTGATGTCGCGCTGGTAGCCCCAGATCGGGCTGCCGTTCTCGATCTGCACGTTGAACAGCGCATGGAAGCGGTCGTCGAAGGCGTTGATGCCCTTGGCAGCGCTGAAGCGGATGTTGCTGCCGCCGCCTTCGGTGTAGGTGCCGCCACGGAGGGTCATGGTGCCGCCGTCCATGCGCTCCTTCAGGATGATGTTGACCACACCGGCGATCGCGTCCGAGCCGTACAGCGAGGACTGGCCGCCCGGCAGCACTTCGATCCGCTCGACGATGTCGATCGGAATGCCGCTGATGTTGTTGAAGGTTTCGCTGCCGTTGTACAGCGCCGGATACGAGAGCATCGGGCGGCCGTTGATCAGGTACTTGGTGTAGCCCGGATTCAGGCCGAACATGCCGGCGGCTTCGGCGCCCTGGGTGAACGAACCCGAGGTCTGGCCGCCCTGCAGGCCGCCAGTGGTCAGCGACGACTGCTGCAGCACTTCAGCAACACTGCTGAAGCCGCGGGTCTGGATGTCTTCGGCGGTGATGGACATCACCGGGGTCTGGGTTTCAACCTGGGTCTGCGGGATCAGCGAACCGGTGACGGTGATCTTGTCCAGGTTGGTCGCCTTGTCCTGGGCCATTGCCGGGGCGGCGGCCATCAGAGCGGAAATCAGGGCGACGGCGAGCGTGTTGCGACGTGCGGTGTTGCTTACGTAGTTCATGTAGTTCCATTGGAGAGCAAAAACAAAAACGGCACTGCGCATGCGCCATCGCGCGGGCTGGAAATGCCAGCTCCGCAGCCCAAAACAGTGCGGGTCGAACGTAACATGAACTTAACAATCTGTGCACGAATCTGTAGCAATCCTGAATTTCAGTCAGGTTACGTCCAGCTTGTATGATGCTCGGTTATTCCCCCTGACCCCGCCGGTGCTCGTTGTGAACAGTTCTCCCCGCCGTCCCCATGCAAGCCAGGTCCAGAAGGGACTCACGCCGCATGCCCGCATCCGCAATGTGATCGCGGTTGGTTCGGGCAAGGGCGGCGTCGGCAAGTCGACCACCGCGGTCAATCTGGCCGTGGCGCTGCAGCAGCTCGGCGCGCGCGTGGGCGTGCTCGACGCCGACATCTATGGCCCCAGCGTGCCGGCAATGCTGGGCCTGTCCGGCCGTCCGGAAAGCCCGGACAACAAGAGCATCGAGCCGCTGCGTGCGTTCGGCGTCGACACCATGTCGATCGGCTACCTGATCGAAGAGGACACGCCGATGATCTGGCGTGGGCCGATGGCCACCTCGGCGATGACCCAGCTGTTCAACGACACCCTGTGGGACGACCTGGACTACCTGCTGATCGACCTGCCGCCGGGCACCGGTGACATCCAGCTGACCCTGACCCAGAAGATTCCGCTGGCCGGTGCGGTGATTGTCACCACGCCGCAGGACATCGCCACGCTGGACGCGAAGAAGGCGCTGAAGATGTTCGAGAAGGTCGAGGTGCCGGTGCTGGGCATCGTCGAGAACATGGCGGTGCATACCTGCAGCAGCTGCGGGCATGTCGAGCACCTGTTCGGCGAGGGCGGCGGCGAGCGCATGGCCGCGCAGTACGGCGTGCCGTTGCTCGGTTCGCTGCCGCTGCAGATCGGCATCCGCGAGCAGGGCGATTCCGGTACCCCGATCACCGTGGCCCAGCCGGATTCGGTTCCGGCCCAGGCCTACCGCCATGCCGCGCAGCGCCTGATCGAGGAGGTTGGCAAGCGTCCGCGTGCCTCGATCCCGATCCTGTCGTCGCTGCTGTAAGTGCCCGGGCAGGGGCCGCCGGCGACGCCCGGCCCCCTGCTAGAATCCTCGCGCCCCCTCGCACCCCAGGACAAAGCATGAGCATCAAGAGTGACCGTTGGATCCGCCGCATGTCCGAGCAGCACGGCATGATCGAGCCGTTCGAGGCCGGGCAGGTCAAGCAGGCCAACGGCGAGCGCATCGTCAGCTACGGCACCTCCAGCTACGGCTACGACGTGCGCTGCTCGCGCGAGTTCAAGGTGTTCACCAACATCAACTCGACCATCGTCGATCCCAAGCACTTCGATCCGGGCAGCTTCGTCGATATCGTCGGCGATGAATGCATCATCCCGCCGAACAGCTTCGCGCTGGCGCGTACCGTGGAGTACTTCCGCATCCCGCGCGACACCCTGGTGGTGTGCCTGGGCAAGAGCACTTACGCGCGCTGCGGCATCATCGTCAACGTGACCCCGCTGGAACCGGAATGGGAAGGCCACGTCACCCTGGAATTCAGCAACACCACGCCGCTGCCGGCACGCATCTACGCCAATGAAGGCGTGGCGCAGATGCTGTTCTTCCAGGCGGCCGCCGATGACATCTGCGAGACGTCGTACCGCGATCGTGGTGGCAAGTACCAGGGCCAGACCGGCGTGACCCTGCCGCGGACCTGAAGATTGCAGGCGATTTGTGAAGCCGAGCATGGCTCGGCTTCAAGGCAGGGCAGCCGAGCATGGCTCGGCTCTGCATGAAGGAAGGCGGCGCAATGCGCCGCCTTCCTTATTTGCCGCGACCGAACAGCATCGCGATGCCGACACCCACCAGTGCCACCGGCCACCAGGTCAGCAGCAGCTTGGACAGGTTCAGGTGCGTCCAGCCGAGGTTGCTGGCGAGCATGAACAGGCCGATCAGGATCAGCAGGACGGCGGCAACGAGGTTGAATCGCATCGGGTCGGCAAACGCTCAGGACTGGGCTGGATATCCTAGCCGTTCCTTCCAGTAGGCGACATGCTGGTCCAGTGCACCCGGCTCGTAGCGGTGCGCGGGGCCGCTGCCCCAGACCGGGCCCGGCCACGCGGGGTCGCCGTCATGGCGGCCGATCACATGGAAATGCAGCTGGCGCACGATGTTGCCCAGCGCACCGATATTGATCTTCTCCACTCCGTCGGCGCCCTTCAGGGCCTTGCAGGCGCGGTTGAGCTCGGTGCGCAGCTTGTCCTGCTGCTCGCCGTCCAGCTCGATCCACTCGGTCACCCCGGCAAGGCGCGGTACCAGCACCAGCCAGGGGAATCGTTCGTCGTTCATCAGCCGCACTTGCGACAACGGTCCTTCCGCCACCAGCACGCTATCGGTGGCCAGGCGTGAATCGAGTTCGAAATCGCTCATCCAAGATGCTCCGAGAAGAAGTCCAGGGTGCGTTGCAGCGCCAGGGCGGCGCTGTCTGGATCATACGCATGTCCGACCTCCCGGTTGAAGGCGTGGTCGGCCGGATAGACGAAGGTGGCCATCTGCGGCAGCTTCTCGCGATGGGCCTGGACCGCCTCCGGCGGGATGCTCTTGTCCTGGGCGCCGAAGTGGAAGATCACCGGGGCCTTGGGCGTCTCATCCAGGAACTGGACATTGCGCGCACCGTAGTAGCTGGCCGAGGGCAGGCCCAGGCGCAGGGCCGACAGCATCGCCACCGTGCCGCCCCAGCAGTAGCCCACCGTGCCGACCTTGCCATGGGGTGCCAGCCGGGTGGCGGCCGCACGCACGACCTCCAGCGCCTTCTCCATGCCCAGTGCGGTCACCCGTTCCAGGCCCTGCTTCACGCCTTCGGCGTCATAGGGCAGGGCATCAGGATCGGCTTCTGCACCGTCAACCAGGTCGAAGAACGACGGCGCCAGCACCGCGTAGCCTTCGGCCGCGAAGCGCTCCGCTACGCCGCGGATGTGCGGGTTGGCGCCGAAAATTTCCTGCACCACCACCAGCCCGCCACGCGGGGTGCCCTCCGGCAGGGCCTGCCAGGCCCGTACCGGGCCGTGATGCGTATCCAGGGTGATCCACTCGGCCATCGTTTCCATCTCGTTGTGGGGAACAGAACGGCATTGTCGGTGCAGCGTGGGTTAGCGCGATGTCAGCGGCTGTGCGGGATCGGGCGGCTGGCCATTCAGAGCGCGGCCGCCAACCCCGGTATACTGGCGCCCTTTCAGGCCCCGGCCCCCAGGAACCCCTGCCACGACGGCAGGGGCCCAGGCCCCCAGAGTCCCGCGATTCCATGTCCCAGCTGAACCCCAAAGTCGGCTTCGTCAGCCTTGGCTGCCCGAAGGCCCTTGTCGATTCCGAACGCATCCTTACCCAGCTCCGCTCGGAAGGCTACGACATCGTGCCGTCCTACGATTCGGCCGACGTGGTGGTGGTCAACACCTGTGGCTTTATCGATTCGGCGGTGACCGAATCGCTGGACGCGATCGGCGAGGCGATGAACCAGAACGGCAAGGTCATCGTCACCGGCTGCCTGGGCAAGCGCCCGGAGCAGATCCGCGAGGCGTACCCCAACGTGCTGGCGGTGTCCGGCCCGCAGGACTACCAGAGCGTGATGGAAGCCGTGCATGAAGCACTGCCGCCCAAGCACGACCCGTTCGTGGACCTGGTGCCTGACTACGGCATCAAGCTGACCCCGCGCCACTACGCGTACCTGAAGATTTCCGAAGGCTGCAACCACAAGTGCAGCTTCTGCATCATTCCGTCGATGCGCGGCAAGCTGGTCTCGCGCCCGGTGGATGAGGTGCTGCGCGAAGCCGAGCGCCTGGTGCGCGGCGGCGTGCGTGAGCTGCTGGTGGTTTCTCAGGACACCTCGGCCTATGGCGTGGACGTGAAGTACGCCGAGAAGATGTGGCGCGACAAGGCCTACCAGACCCGCCTGAAGGCGCTGTGCGAAGGCCTGTCCGAGCTGGATGCGTGGGTGCGCATGCACTACGTCTACCCGTACCCGCACGTGGACGAGGTGGTGCCGCTGATGGCCGAGAACCGCATCCTGCCGTACCTGGACATTCCGTTCCAGCATGCCAGCCCGCGCATCCTGCGCCTGATGAAGCGCCCCGGTGCGGTCGAGAAGACCCTGGAGCGCGTACAGAACTGGCGCCGTATCGCGCCGGACATCACCGTGCGTTCGACCTTCATCGTTGGCTTCCCGGGCGAGACCGAGGCCGAGTTCGAAGAGCTGCTCTCGTTCCTGGACGAGGCGCAGCTGGACCGCGTCGGTGCGTTCGCCTATTCGCCAGTGGAAGGCGCCACCGCCAACGACCTGCCCGATGCGGTGCCGGAGGAAGTGAAGCAGGAGCGGCTGGCCCGTTTCATGGAAAAGCAGGCGCAGATTTCCGCTGCGCGCTTGGAGGCCAAGATCGGCACCGTGCAGCAGTGCCTGGTCGACGCCATCGAAGGCGATATCGCCGTGGCCCGCTCCAAGGCCGATGCCCCGGAGATCGATGGCCTGGTGCACATCCAGAATGCCGACCAGGTGCCGCTGCGCGTGGGTGAGTTCGTCGACGTGGAAATCACCGAGAGCGACGAGCACGACCTGTACGGTGACGCGCTGCCGGCCGCTACCCGCCCGGCATTCGATCTCAAGATGCTGTGACCACGGCGACGACCGCCGCCGGTGACGGCAGCGGTGTCCGCCGCTTCGTGCCGCCGCCGCGTGCGGCGGTCGATCCGCAGGTGCTTGAACATCCGCTGTTCGCCGGCTTGCAGGACTTCCGTGATCTGCTGGACGATGCGGCATGGCCGTCCATCGCAGCGCTTGATGCGCGGCTCGGGTTGCCCGGCAAGCGCCTGGTGGAACAGGACGCCGCGCTGCTGGCCGACGGCCTGCATTACGAGGCGCGCATCGCGCAGGGGCATATCGCCACCCGCACCGACAACTGGCATGACCTGTTCAATGCACTGGTGTGGGCCCGTTACCCGCAGCTCAAGCAGGCCCTCAATGTGCAGCAGTGCAGGCATATCGAGGCCATGCCGCCGGGCCAGCGCAACCGTGCGCAGGCCGCGCTGACCCAGTTCGATGAGACCGGCGTGATCGTGCGTGTGCGCGATCACGCGCCGCTGACTGCCTGGGATGCCCACGACTGGCGTGCGCTATTTGAATCGAGATATTGGCTGAGCGGAGACATCGCCATCGCTGCGGTATTCGGGCACGCGCTGATGGAGCAGGCGCTGCTGCCGGGCCGCCGGCTGGTGGGCAAGTGCGTGGTGGTGCAGGGCGATGTCGATGATGCCTGCGTTGACGCAGTGACTGCGGCCATCGCCGAGGGCAGGGCAGTGACCGATCCGCTGCAGCTGCGTCCGCTGCCGTTGGCCGGAATCCCGGACTGGTACGAGGGACAGGATGTCGCCTTCTACGCAGATGCCGCGTACTTCCGCCCGCTGCGTGCCGGCCGCCAGTACCCGCCGCCGTTGATGTCCTCCCTGTAGAGCCGAGCCGATGCTCGGCTGCGTTTGCCCATCAGCCGAGCATCGGCTCGGCCCTACACTTGCGGGTACTCCACCCCGATTACCGCAAAGGTGAACTGGCCGCCGGGCAGTTCCACCGAAAATTCATCATCCAGCCGCTTCTTCAGCAGCGCACGTGCCAGCGGCGAATCGATGCTGATCCAACCCAGGCCTGCGTCGGTCTCGTCCGGGCCGACAATGCGATAGCGGCTGGTGTCGCCACTGTCCACGTTCTCCAGTTCCACCCACGCGCCGAAAAACACCGCCTGCGGATCGGTCGGCGTGGTGTCGACCACGCGCAGCGATTCCAATCGCTTCGTCAGGTAGCGCACGCGACGGTCGATCTCGCCCAGCTGCTTCTTGCGGTAGGTGTACTCGGCGTTCTCGGAACGATCGCCTTCCGCGGCGGCTGCGGCCAGCGCCTTCACCACCTCTGGGCGGCGGACCCGCCACAGGTCATCCAGTTCGGCCTTCAGCCGTGCGTGGCCGGAGGCGGTGATCAGGGCGGTACTCTTTTCTGCAGGGGGACGCCAACGGGACATGCGGTAAGACTTCTTTTCAGGGGAACGATGGGGTCGGAGCCCTTTCCCGTGGAAAGAGCTCTGACCGCCAGTGGCGGTGAATCAGCGCTTGCCGCCGAAGATGCCGCCCAGCAGGCCACGCACGATCTGGTTGCCCAGCTTGGTGCCGACCGTGCGCGTGGTCTGCTTGGCCATTGTCTCGATCATGCCCTGGCGGCGCTTGGTGCCGAAAATCGCATCCTTGATCGCCTGGCCGAAACCGCCTTCCTGCGCTTCGTCCTGCTCGCGGCTGCGGGCGGCCGGTGCCTGCGCCTGCTCGACCGTCTTCTGCGCGCGCTGGGCCAGCAGCTCGGCGGCCGATTCACGGTTGATCGCCGTGTCGTAACGACTGCCGACCGGGCTGCCGGCACGCACCTGCGCGCGCTCGGTCTCGGTGATCGGTCCCATCCGGCAGCGCGGCGGCGCGATCATCGTTTGCTGCACCGGCATCGGCACGCCCTTGTCCTGCAGCGTGGATACCAGCGCCTCGCCGGTGCCGAGCTGGCTCAGCACCTTGGCCACGTCCAGCTTCGGGTTCGGCACGAAGGTTTCGGCCGCGGTCTTCACCGCCTTCTGGTCGCGCGGGGTGAACGCACGCAACGCGTGCTGCACGCGGTTGCCCAGTTGGCCGAGGATGTTGCCCGGCACGTCGTCGGGGAACTGCGAGCAGAAATACACGCCCACGCCCTTGGAGCGGATCAGGCGCACCACCTGCTCGATGCGCTGCACCAGCGACGGCGGTGCGTCGTCGAACAGCAGGTGGGCCTCGTCGAAGATGAAGACCAGCTTCGGCTTGTCCAGGTCGCCCACCTCCGGCAGCTGCTCGAACAGCTCCGACAGCAGCCACAGCAGGAAGGTGGAATACAGCTTGGGCTTGAGCACCAGTTGGTCGGCGGCGAGGATGCCGATCACGCCGCGGCCGTCGTGATTGACCCGCATGATGTCGGCCAGTTCCAGGGCTGGCTCACCGAAGAAGTTCTCGCCGCCATCCTGCGCCAGGCGCAGCACCGAACGCTGGATCGCGGCGATCGACTGCGCACTGACCAGGCCGTACTCGGTGGAGATGTCCTTGCGCTCCTCGGCCACCAGACCGAGCAGGGCGCGCAGGTCGTCCATGTCCAGCAGCAGCAGGCCACGGTCGTCGGCCAGCTTGAACACGATGTCGAGCACGCCGGACTGGGTGTCGTTCAACTCGAGGATGCGCGCCAGCAGGGTCGGGCCCATCTCGCTGACCGTGGTGCGCACCGGATGGCCGAGCTTGCCGTACAGGTCCCAGAAAATGGTGGGGCTGGCGGCCGGCGCATAGTCGGCCACGCCGATCTCGGCAGCACGCGTCAGCAGGTTCTCGGCGCCGGTGCCGGGCACGGCCAGGCCGGACACATCGCCCTTCACATCGGCCAGGAACACCGGTACGCCCAGCCGCGAGAAGCCCTCGGCCAGGGTCATCAGGGTCACCGTCTTGCCGGTACCGGTGGCGCCGGCCACCAGGCCGTGGCGGTTGCCGAGTTTCGGCAGCAGGGTGACGGCAATATCGTCGGTAATGCCTTTGCCGAGCAGAATCGGATCCATGGTCCAGCCCTTGTGGTGAATAGCCCAATGTTAACCGCCGGCGGTGGCGGTCCGAAGGTCGGCTTGCCCGGACCTTGGCGGCGCCGCTACTCTGCCTGCCTGTTTCGCACACAGTGCCATCAATGCCCGTTCCTGTCCTGATTTCCCGCGGTTGGCCGCTGCTGGCCCTGGCCGGCCTGGTTTCCCTGGCGCCCGACGCCCATGCGCAGCGGGTTTCGGCCCGGGACAAGGTGAAGGTGGATGCGCTGCAGCAGCGCATGACCGTCGCCGAAAAGCGTTACAGCGACGCCCTGCTGCTGGTCGCCAATGCCGACCCGAAGGGCAGCAACGAGGCCGATGCCGCGCTGGAAGACATGGAAGATGTCCTCAACGACTGCGTGAAGCAGAAGGGCTGCCAGATGGGCACCCTGCTTGCCAGCTACAAGCGCCTGCTCAAGCACGACGCTGATGCCGCGGCCAGCGATGACGTGGCGGACGAAGGCGGCGACCGCCTGGAAGCCGACCCCGACCATATCGGCCCCCTCACCGCCGACGTGCCGGAGGCCGCGCGCGCTGCCGCACTGCTCAACGACAAGCGGCACGCCTTCGACAGCATGGTCGAATACAACCCGGCGGTGCAGGCCGGCATCCGCCGCTGGCTGACCGACATGCGCCCGGCGCTGCTGACCAGCTATGAGAACTACCAGAACCTGCGCGCGGTGATGTGGCCGGAGTGGGAGAAGCGTGGCCTGCCCGAGGCACTGCTTTTCGGCATCATGGCCAAGGAATCCAACGGTCGCGTGCATGCGTCCTCGCGCGCCGGCGCCGCCGGGCTGATGCAGTTCATGCCGGCCACCGGCCGCCGCTTCGGCCTCGGTCCGGATGGCACCGGCTTCGATACCCGTTTCGATGCGCGCAGTGCTGCTGAAGCCAGCGCCAGTTACCTCAACGAGCGTCTGCGCGAGCTGAACAACAACGTGGAAATGTCGGTGGCCGCCTACAACGGTGGTGAAGGCCGTGCCGCGCGCGTGTTCAAGCAGAGCGCCGGCCAGAGCTTCTGGACCGACAGCGTCTACAACCAGTTCCCCGGCGAGACCAAGGACTATGTGCCGATGGTGATCGCGGCGGCCTGGATATTCCTGCACCCGCAGCAGTACGGCGTGGAATTCCCGAAGATCAGCGCGCAGCCGGCCACGCTGCGCCTGGCCAAGTCCACCACCATCTACGAACTGACCATCTGCCTGGGCAGCCACGGCACCCGCGATGGCTACATGCGCGCGCTGCGCAACCTCAACCCGCGCTATGAAGCCGACGGCTGGATTCCGGCCGGCACGCTGATCAACGCCACCACCCGCATCGCCGGCCTGTACCAGCGCAACTGCGTCAGCGGCCCGCGTGCCGACCTGGCCCGTACCCTGATCACCGCTGATCTGAACGCAGCGATCAAGCGTCCGACCGCTGCCAGCTACACCGGCAGCGTGGCCGTGGGCGGTGTGGTGCCGGTGGCCGATGCGGCCGCGTCCACCAGCGTGCCGACCACCCCGGTGGCGCCGGTGGCGGCCCCGCACCCGGCGGCGCGCCCGAAGCCGGTGCGCAGCCACAAGGTGGGCAAGGGCGAGACCCTGGGCGCCATCGCCGCGAAATTCCAGTGCGACGTGCCGACCCTGGCCCGCGCCAACGGCCTGAAGGCCCCGGCCTACAGCCTGCGCCACGGCCAGACGCTGAAGCTGCAGGGCTGCGACAAGTAATCCCCCCGACCCCTGGAATCCGCATGGACCTCGAAGACACCCGCAACCTGTTCGCCAACCTCCGCGAAAACACCGACTGGGACATCACCGGCCCGTTGCTGTGGGGGTACTTCTTCGTGCATTCCACTGCTGAGCCGTTGCAGGTGCTGGCTGACCATCTGCAGGCGCAGGGTTACACCTTCGTGGAACTGTTCGAGCAGGAGCCGGAAGAAGGCGACGCGCCGTTCCACGTGCTGCATGTGGAGCGCGTGGAGATTCACGACGAAGCCTCGCTGGACCGTCGCAACCAGGAGTTCGCGGCGCTGGCCGCGGAGAAGGGCGTGGAAGACTACGACGGCATGGACGTCGGCCCGGCCCCGTCCCTGCAGTAGCGCGCTTCTGGCTGTAGAGCCGAGCCCATGCTCGGCTTCCTTTGCCCACAGAAATGCATGACCGGTTGCAGCCAGCAGCCGAGCATGGGCTCGGCTCTACATGTACCTCAGCGCAGCGTCGCCAGTGCCTGGCCCAGCTGCACCGGGCTTTCGGCGCCCAGCTGCGGCGCGAACTCGGCCACGCCCGGCGGCAGCAGCACGATCACGGTCGAACCGTAGTTGAAGCGCGCCATCTCGGCGAAACGCTCCAGCTTGATGCCCTGGCCGCGGTAGTCCTTGCGGGTGATGCGATCACCGTAGGCCGGGATCTCCTCGCCGCTCCACACGGTTTCCACGCCGGACACCAGCAGTGCGCCGACCATCACGCTGACCATCGGGCCGAAGCTGGTGTCGAAATGGCAGACCAGGCGCTCGTTGCGGGCGAACAGGCGCGGCACGCCATTCACTGCGGCCGGGCCGACGCTGAACAGGCGGCCCGGCACGTGCACGGTCTCGCGCAGGGTGCCGGTCCACGGCATGTGCACGCGGTGGTAATCGCGCGGCGACAGGTACACGGTGGCGTACAGGCCGTCGTTGTACGGCTTGGCGTCTTCGTCGCTGCCCAGCAGTTCGGCGGCGGTGAACGACTGGCCCTTGGCCTGGAAGATCCGGCCGGCCTCGATCTTCCCCAGCTGGCTGATGCGGCCGTCGGCCGGCATCACCAGGCTGCGCGGATCGGCATCGGCCACGCGCGCCCCCGGCTTCAGCGCACGCGTGAAGAACTGGTTGAAGGTGGCATAGCTGCGCGGGTCCGGGTTGGCCGCTTCGTCCAGGTTGACGTTGAACTTGCGGGTGACGGTGTCGATCAGCCAGCGCGACACGCGCGGATCGTCCGAGTACGCCAGCGAACGCGCCATCGAGGACAGCAGGCGGTGGGGCAGGGCGTACGTCAGGGCGGTGGTGAGGCTCATGGGGCGGTTTTCTCGGTCAGCTTCTGCAGGTCGCGGGCAATGGCCGGCGCGTTGAACGGGGGCCGCACCAGGCCGGCAAGGCGGCCCTGCGGGTCGAGCACGGCCAGGCTGGCCGAGTGCTCGACGGTGTAATCCTCGGGGTTCTCGTCGAAGTGCTTGCCCGGCACCTTCTGGAACACGAAACCCAGCGAAGTGGCAAAGCGCTCCAGCGACGGGATATCGGCGGTGGCGGCCAGGGTGTCCTTGTGGAAGCCGTGCACGTACTCGCCCAGGCGTGTGGCGCTGTCACGGTCCGGGTCGACCGAGATGAACAGCACGCGCGGGCGCAGGCTGTCGGGCAGGGCCTCCCACTGGTTCTGCGCGCCGGCCAGCTCGGCCAGAGTGGTGGGGCAGACGTCGGGGCAGAAGGTGAAGCCCAGGAACACCAGGGTCCAGTGGCCCTTCAGCTCGCCCGGAATCAGGCGGGTGCCGTCGGACTGGGCCAGGTTGAAGTCGGGCAGTTCGCGCGGCTGCGGGTACAGCGTGATCGCTTCGGTGGCCGGGGCGTTGGCCGGTGGCTTCGGCGCGAACACCTGCTGGGCGGCCAGCAGGCCCAGGCCCGCCGCCAGGGCGATCAGCAGGATGATGCCGGCGTTGCGATTGAACATGGGAGCCCCCGCGCGAAGTGGGCTCCATCATACCGGCTGCGGCCCGATCGTTTCTGCCGCAACGGATGCCGCCGCGGGCGCCAGCCCCTATAATCGGGGGCCACTTTGCCCGCAGTACCGCCATGACCGCTGAAACGGCCGCCGAACTCCACACGATCATCGATCTGATCCGCTACGGCACCAGCCGTTTCAACGAAGCCGGGCTGACCTTCGGTCACAGCTACGACAATGCGCTGGACGAGGCCACCCAGCTGGTGCTGCACAGCCTGCACCTGCCGCACGATCTGGGCCCGGCCTATGGCCAGGCGCGCCTGCTGCAGGCCGAAAAGCTGCGCGTGCTGGAACTGTTCCAGCGTCGCATCGATGAACGCATCCCGGCCGCCTACCTGACCGGCGAGGCCTGGTTCGCCGGCCTGAGTTTCAAGAGCGACACGCGCGCCCTGGTGCCGCGCTCGCCGATCGCCGAACTGATCGAATGCGGCTTCGAGCCGTGGCTGGCCGGCCGCGATGTCAGCCGCGCGCTGGACCTGTGCACCGGTTCGGGCTGCATCGCCATCGCCATGGGCCATTACTACCCGAACTGGGAAGTGGATGGCGTCGACCTCAGCGACGACGCGCTGTCGCTGGCTGAAGAGAACAAGGAGCGCCTGCAGGCGCACAACGTCACCCTGATCAAGTCGGACCTGTTCAACGGCCTGACCGGCCGCCACTACGACCTGATCGTCACCAACCCGCCGTACGTCACCAACGACGAGACCGATGCCCTGCCGCAGGAGTACTCCTACGAGCCGGAAATGGGCCTGCGTGCCGGCGACGACGGCCTGGACCTGGTGCTGAAGATCCTGCGTGACGCGCCGCTGCACCTGAGCGAAGACGGTCTGCTGATCTGTGAAGTGGGCGAGTCCGAACAGCATCTGGTCAAGCTGCTGCCGGAAGTCGATTTCGCCTGGATCGAATTCAAGGTCGGCCAGATGGGCATCTTCGCGGTCGAATGCCGCGAGCTGATCGCCCACAGCGCCCGCATCACCGAACTGGCGGCGCAGCGCCCGTGAGCTCCAATTCGTTCGGCAAGCTGTTCACCGTCACCACGTTCGGCGAGTCGCACGGGCCGGCCATCGGCTGCGTGATCGATGGCTGCCCGCCGGGGCTGGCGCTGGACGCGGCCGAATTCGCCCACGACCTGCAGCGTCGCGCAACCGGCAAGAGCCGGCACACCTCGGCGCGTCGCGAGGCTGATGAAGTCGAAATCCTGTCCGGCGTGTACGGGGGCCTGACCACCGGCACCCCGATCGCGCTGCTGATCCGCAACACCGACCAGCGCAGCAAGGACTACGCCAACATCGGCCAGCAGTTCCGGCCGGGTCATGCCGACTACAGCTACTGGCACAAGTACGGCATCCGCGACCCGCGCGGTGGCGGCCGTTCCTCGGCACGCGAGACCACCATGCGCGTGGCCGCCGGCGTGGTCGCCAAGAAGTGGCTCGCCGAGCGCTTCGGCGTGACCGTGCGTGGCTACCTGTCGCAGTTGGGCGACATCACGCCGGCCGGTTTCGACTGGTCGGCGGTGGAAGACAATCCGTTCTTCTGGCCGCACGCCGCACAGGTGCCGGAACTGGAGGCGTACATGGATGCGCTGCGCAAGTCCGGTGATTCGGTCGGTGCGCGCGTGGACGTGGTCGCCGACAACGTGCCGCCGGGCTGGGGCGAGCCGATCTACGGCAAGCTCGATGGCGAACTGGCCGCCGCGCTGATGAGCATCAACGCGGTGAAGGGTGTGGAGATCGGTGACGGTTTCGCCAGCGCAGCGCAGAAGGGCACCGAGCACCGTGACCTGCTGACCCCGCAGGGCTTCGCCAGCAACCATGCCGGCGGCATCCTCGGTGGCATTTCCACCGGCCAGCCGGTGGTCGCCTCGATCGCGTTGAAGCCGACCTCCAGCCTGCGCCTGCCGGGTCCGTCGCTGGACACGGCCGGCAACGTGGTCGAGGTGGTCACCACCGGTCGCCACGATCCCTGCGTCGGCATCCGCGCCACACCGATCGCCGAGGCGATGGTGGCGATGGTGCTGATGGACCAGGCACTGCGCCATCGCGCGCAGTGCGGCGATGTCGGCACCATCACTCCGCGCATTCCCGGCCAGCTTGATGGCTGATACGCGGCCGACGGTATGGGTGAGCCAGCCGCTGATCGATGCGGCCATCGCGCCGCTGCGCGATCGCGTGCAGCTGCGCACCACCGACACCGTCACCGCCTGGTCGCCCGACCAGATCGCCGAACAGCTGGCCAGCGCCGACGGCGCCATCATCACCCTCAACGAGCGCATCGGTGCAGCGCAGGTGGCCGATGCCACGCAGCTGCAGGTAATCGCCAATGTCGGCGTTGGCTACAACAACCTGGATGTCGACGCGCTCAGTGCGGTCGGCATCCTCGCCAGCAACACGCCGGACGTCCTGACCGAGACCACCGCCGATCTCGGCTTCGCGTTGCTGATGGCCACTGCACGCCGCATCACTGAATCCGAGCGCTGGCTGCGCGAAGGGCAGTGGCAGCAGTGGTCGTTCCAGACCATGCTCGGCGCGGATGTCCATGGCAGCACGCTGGGCATCCTCGGCATGGGCCGCATCGGCCAGGGCATCGCCCGCCGCGGTGCGCATGGTTTCGGCATGAAGGTGCTGTACCACAACCGCTCGCAGCTGCCAGCCGCGACCGAGGCCGAGGTCGGGGCCCGTTACGTTGACCTGGACACCCTGCTGGCGCAGTCCGATCACCTGCTGCTGGTGCTGCCGTATACCCCGGCCTCGCACCACCTGATCGATGCCGCCGCGCTGGCGAAGATGAAGCCGTCGGCGACGCTGGTGAACATCGCCCGCGGTGGCCTGGTCGATGAGATCGCGCTGGCCGATGCGCTGGCCCACGGCCGCTTGGCCGCTGCCGGCCTGGATGTCTACGAAGGAGAGCCGAAGGTGCGCCCCGAACTGCTGGCGCTGCGCAATGTCGTGCTGACTCCGCATATCGGCAGCGCCTCGCTGGCCACGCGCACGGCGATGGTACAGCTGGCCGTGGATAATCTGGTTGCCGGGCTCGGTCTGGACGGCGGCCCGTCGCGCATGCCGAGCGCGATCAACGCTGACGCGGCGATGGCCGCGCGCGTGACTCTGGGCAAAAAAACCGGGAAACGATAGGGAACCTCCGCGCGCCCCGCTTGAGGAGGTTCCCCGAACCCAGCTGTCGTGCGTGTTTCTTCCCCATTCCCGTTTTCGTGAGAGTTTCCCCCATGAGCAATGCACAGCGCAGTTTCCACGTCGCCGTCGTCGGTGCCACCGGTGCGGTCGGCGAGACCATGTTGTCGATCCTGGCCGAGCGTGATTTCCCGGTCGGTACCCTGAGTGTTCTCGCTTCCGAGCGTTCGGCCGGCGGCGAGATCGAGTTCAACGGCCAGAAGGTCAAGGTCCAGGACCTGGCTACCTTTGACCCGAGCGGCGTCGAGATCGCCCTGTTCTCGGCCGGCGGCAGCGTGTCCAAGGAATACGCGCCGAAGTTCGCAGCAGCGGGCGCTGTGGTGATCGACAACTCCTCGGCCTTCCGTTACGACGATGACGTGCCGCTGGTGGTGTCCGAGGTCAACCCGGAGCAGGTCGCCAACCGTCCGCGCGGCATCATCGCCAACCCGAACTGCTCGACCATGCAGATGCTGGTGGCACTGGCACCGCTGCACCGCAAGTACGGCATCGAGCGCATCAACGTCTCCACCTACCAGTCGGTGTCTGGCGGCGGCCGTTCGGCAACCGAGGAACTGGGCAAGCAGACCGGCCAGCTGCTGAGCTTCCAGGAGATCGATCCGCAGCGCTTCCCGGTGCAGATCGCCTTCAACCTGATCCCGCACATCGATGACTTCCAGGACAACGGTTTCACCAAGGAAGAGATGAAGCTGATCTGGGAGACCCGCAAGATCCTCGGCGACGACAGCATCCTGGTGAACCCGACCGCGGTGCGCGTGCCGGTGTTCTACGGCCACTCCGAATCGGTGGCGATCGAAACCCGCGACAAGGTGACCGTGGCCGAAGCGCGCGCGCTGCTGGAACAGTCGCCGGGCGTGGAAGTGGTGGACCGCCATGAAGCCGGTGGTTATCCGACTCCGGTCACCCATGCCTCGGGCACCGATGCGGTGTATGTCGGCCGTATCCGTGAAGACCTGTCGCATCCGCGCGGCCTGAACCTGTGGATCGTGTCGGACAACGTGCGCAAGGGCGCGGCGTTGAATGCCGTGCAGCTGGCGGAGCTGGTCGCCGCCGAGCAGCGCTGATGGAGAGGCCGGGCAATGCCCGGCCTTTTCTGTAGAGCCGAGCCCACGCTAGGCTCAGGCCATGCAGCCGAGCATGGGCTCGGCTCTACATGGGTGCGGACCCCGGTCCGCACGCTTTATAGTGTCGCCCATGAATAAACGGGCCAAGGGCGCAAAGCGCCCGCTCACCTATCTGTCCGCCGCACTGCTCGCCTTGGCCAGCAGTTCGGCGCTCGCCCTGGGGTTGGGTGACATCCGGGTCCTGTCCAAGCCGGGCCAGCCCCTGCTGGCTGAAATCCCGGTGGTCTCGGCCGATCCGTCCGAGCTGGAAAACCTGCGCGTGGCGCTGGCCTCACCGGTCACCTTCGAACGTGTCGGCCTGCAGCGGCCAACCGGACTGGTCAGCGAACTGCAGTTCGAACTGACCCGCGACACGCAGGGCAGGGCAGTGGTGCGCGTCACCTCGCAGGCGCCGGTGGAGACGCCGTCGCTGAGCTTCCTGATTGAAGCCGACTGGGGTCAGGGCCGCCTGGTGCGCGAGTACTCGGCGCTGGTCGATGCGCCGCCCAGTGCGCTGGCCGTGGCCGAGCCGGAGATCGTCGCGCCGGCCGGCACGCTCTCCAATACCATCGTGCGCGAACCTGCACCGACTTCAGCTTCGGCAACGGTCCCGGCAGCAGAGACGCCCACTGCGCCGCCACCTGCGGTGGTGCCTGCATCGGCACGCCCGCGTGCGGCCTCCGCACCGGTTGCTGCACCAGCGGCCGATGGCAGCATCACCGTGCAGCGCGGGCAGACCCTGTCGCAGATCGCCAGTGCAGTGGCACGTGGCAACCAGGTCAGTCGCGACCGCGCGATGATCGCCCTGCTGCGTGCCAATCCCGAAGCCTTCATCCGGGGCAACGTCAACCTGCTCAAGCAGGGGGCGGTGCTGCGCATGCCAGGCAATGATGCGCTTGCTGCGGTCGACGCTGCCGAAGCGGCGGCGCTCGTGCGCGAGCACGCTGCGCAATGGCGGCAGGCGCGTACCGTGCCGCAACCCGCGGGTACCGTCGCCCCGGTCGCCAAGGCCGCAACCACGAACGCTTCTTCCCCGGCTGCCGCCAACGGGGCACGACTTGAGATCGCTCCGGCGCTGGCGTCCGACGCCGCGCACGCGGGCACAACCACCGGCACCGCTGCCGGCAGCGAGGGTGACATGCTGGGCAACGAACAACTGCGCCAGGCGCGTGAGGACATCGCCACCCGCGATGCCGAGATCGGCGAGCTGAAGCAGCGCGTGGCCGACCTGGAAAAACTCAAGGAACAGCAGCAGTCGCTGATCGCGATGAAGGACAACGACCTGGCCGCCGCGCAGCAGCGCCTGGCGCAGGCACCGGATGCCCGCGATGCGGCAACGCCGTGGTACTGGCTGGGGCTGCCGGTACTGCTGCTGGCGGCGGGCGCGGCCTGGCTGCTGCGTCGTCGCAAGCCGTCGCCGCTGCCGCCGCTGCGTGAGGAAGACGATGCCGCCGGCCTGACCGCGGCGGTGCCGGCGGGTGCGGTGCTGGATACGCTGGCCGAGCAGTCCTCATGGTCGTCGGCTGTTGCCGACAACGGCCGCCAGGAACCGGCGATGCCCGCGTGGGCGACCGAAACCGAAGTGCACGACGTGGTGATCGCCGAACCCGTTGCCGAGGACCTGGCGCGGGCCGACTGGCAGGCCGACACGCTGCGCGACGAGGACGCGGTGGCATTGCCCGAAGCGGTGACCGATCTGCCGCGCTGGGACGATCCCGCAACCACCGGCGACGAGGTTGTCGCCGCCGAGCCGCTGCAGGACGAACGCGTTGTACCGCAGGCGCCGGCCGAAGTGGCGGTGCCGGACTACGCACTGCATGCCGAACAGCAGCCGCAGTTCCGTGGAGTGTTCGATCTGCCGGCCGACACGCATGAGAACGAGGCTCCGGTGGACGCCGCCCGTCGCGAAGCCATCGACTGCATCGACCATGGCACCGTCGAGGCCTCTCATTCCGACGCCATCGCGTCGAGCGCGGCTGCGCCTGCCGGCGACGCGGGCTGGTCGCCACGTGCCGGCCAGGAGCGCCTGGAACTGGCCATTGCCTACCTCGATCTGGGGGACGCGCAGACTGCGCGCACCCTGTTGCTGGAAGTCGCCGAAGGCGGTGACCTGCACAGCCAGGCCCAGGCCCGCGAACTGCTGGCGCGCCTGCCGTGACCGAACCTGCCGACAAGGACCTTGCCATGAGCCGCGAACGCCGCATCGACTACGTTGAATTCGCGTCCAGCGACCCGGCCGCCAGCCGTGCCTTCTTCGAGAAGGTGTTCGACTGGTCGTTCGTCGACTACGGCAGCGACTACACGGCGTTCGACGATGGCCGCCTGCAGGGCGGCTTCTTCCGTGGCCAGCCGCAGCGGGCCAGCGACAGCGGTGCACCGCTGCTGGTGCTGTATGCCGACCAGTTGGCACCGGTCGAGGCCGCCGTGCGCGACGCCGGCGGCGAGATCGTGCGCCCGGTGTTCTCCTTCCCCGGTGGCAGTCGCTTCCAGTTCGTCGAGCCCGGTGGCAACGAACTGGCGGTCTGGTCCGAACGCGATCCGGCCTGAGCGCCGCCCCATCCGCAACATCGAGGTAGCACATGCGTTATGCGCTTGGCGTCGAGTACGACGGCAGCGATTTCAGGGGCTGGCAGAACCTGGGCGAGGGTGGTCCCAGCGTGCAAGCCAGCCTCGAGCAGGCCCTGTCATCGGTGGCTGATGCGCCGCTGCAGGTGGTCTGCGCCGGCCGCACCGATGCCGGCGTGCACGGCCAGTGCCAGGTCGTGCATTTCGATACCGACGTGGTGCGCGATCCGCGCGCCTGGATGCTCGGCACCACCACCCGCCTGCCGCGCTCGATCGCGGTGCGCTGGTGCGTGCCGGTGGCCGATGATTTCCACGCCCGCTTCTCCGCACGTGCGCGCCGCTACCGCTATCGGCTGCTCAACCGCGAGGTACGGCCGGCACTGGACCGGCAGACCCTGAGCTGGGAGCGCCGGGCGCTGGACGAGACCCTGATGCACGCCGCCGGCCAGGCCCTGCTTGGCGAGAACGACTTCAGCGCGTTCCGTTCGGTGCAGTGCCAGGCGCTGCATGCGCGGCGTGAACTGCAGTCGTTGCAGGTCAGCCGCCATGGCGAAGTGATCGAAGTCGCAGTACGTGGCAATGCATTTCTTCATCACATGGTCCGCAATATCGTCGGATCGTTGATCCTGGTGGGCAGCGGTGAAAAACCGGTGGAATGGATCGCCGAACTGCTGGCCGGGCGCGACCGCACCGTAGCTGGTCCCACCGCACCGCCGCAGGGCCTGGTGTTCCTTGGGCCCCTGTACCCCGACAACTGGCATCTGCCCGCCGAGGTCACGCTATGAGCCGTTCCTACTACCGTACGCGCATCAAGTTCTGTGGAATGACCCGTGCCGGCGACGTCCGCCTGGCCGGTGAGCTGGGCGTGGACGCAGTGGGTTTCATCTTTGCCCGCGAGAGCAGCCGCCGGGTCGCACCGGCCGAGGCCCGCGCGATGCGCCAGGCGATCGCACCGATGGTCGACGTGGTGGCGCTGTTCCGCAACAACAGCAAGGAAGAAGTGCGCGAGGTCCTGCGCACGGTGCGGCCGACCCTGCTGCAGTTCCACGGCGAGGAAGACGAGAGCTTCTGCCGCAGCTTCAACATGCCGTACCTGAAGGCGATCGCCATGGGGGGCCGTGAAGAGGTCAACGCCCGCACCCTGCAGTTGCGCTACCCCAGCGCTGCCGGCTTCCTGTTCGACAGCCACGCTCCGGGAGGCGGTGGCGGCACCGGCGTGGCATTCGACTGGGGCCGCGTTCCGACCGGATTGCACCGGCCGTTCCTGCTGGCCGGTGGCCTGAACCCGGAAAACGTCTACGACGCCGTGCTGGCGACGCTGCCGTGGGGCGTGGACGTCTCCAGTGGCATCGAACTGGAACCGGGCATCAAGGACGGCTACAGGATGCGCACCTTCGTCGAGGAAGTGCGTCGCGCGGATTGCACCGTTCTGGAGTGATTTGCGCCACCTGAGTGTGATGGGAGTCACGCTTCCGGGTGGTTCAGGTTCCAGCGTCAAAAAGTCGACACCCCCCGAACATCTGATCGGACACAATGCGCCCAGCCTTACCTGGCCGGGTGCGATGCCGTGTGCGTGTCGCTGGCCGCACCCTTGAGATACGACTTACCTTTCGAACGAGGACGCAATGGATATGCCCCATCTTTCTTCCCACCGTCTCCGCCTGGCCCGCCTGACGCTCGTGCCCGGCCTGCTGCTCGCCTTGGGCGCGTGTGCGGCTGGTGACTCATCCGCCCCGACAGCATCGGCACCGGCCGCTGCCACACCGGCGGCCGCACCTGCCGCAGTGCCGGCCACAGCTCCGGCTGCCGACGGCCTGGCTGCGCTGATCCAGGCCAGTGGCGTGAAATGCAGCAACGCCAGTACGGGCAGCGGCTGCACGGCCGGTGATGTGGACAGCGGTGATTTCTACGATGTTGAACTGTTGCCGGACTGTGGCGACCAGGGTTTCTTTGCCGGCGTAGCCGACGCCAAGGGCGTGGAGACGTTGAATGCGGTGCCATCCACCGGCAGCAAGGCCAGCGTGACCGCGAAGCTGTCGAAGGGGCAGCTGGTCTGCGTGCAGGGCATCGGGCGCACCGGACAGAATCCCCTGTTCTATTACGTGGTTGCGGTTCCCGCTGCGACGGTCGGCAAGTGCAAGGGCAACACGTTGTGTGACACCTATGGCGACAGGCCGATCACTGGCTTGGCCAGCACAGGGGGCGAGGCCTGCCATGCGGCGGCGCCGGGACGTTACGCCGGGAACTGCGCACAGGGCTGGGTCAGTGCGGACGTGCTCGACGTGTTTTCCAACGGAATGTAATCACCGCCAGGGGAGCGGTCCAATCAACTACTGGCAAAGGAACAGCTCATGTCGGATCCAAAAATCACCCGGCTGGTCAGCAGCGTAGGTACCACGCGCACGCTGGAAATGGACGATGGCAGTGTCATCGAACGATCAGGTGGCAGCGTCTCGTGGCGCAACAACAATCCTGGCAATCTCAAGTTTGAATTCGCCGGCAGCGCGGACAAGACGGTGACCAATCCGCGTACCCGCGAGCAGGCGCTGGAATCGGCGCAGGGGCGCTACAAGGGCGTGGTCGATCTCGACCAATGGGGCAACGCGGTCTTCGAAAGCTATGAAGCTGGCCGGGTGGCGAAGATCCAGCTGCTCGAACGCCGGTTCGGCGACAAGACCGTGGAGGAAATGCTGCCGAGCTACTCCACGAAGGATTACAGCGGCACCACCCACCACAAGGAGCAGGCGGCCACCATCTATGCCGAAGGCGATCGCCAGGGTGTCGATCTGCGCTCGAAGACCGTCGGCCAGATGAGCGTGCGCGAGCGTGAAGTGCTGGCCGACGGCATCCGCCGTTTCGAGGGCTGGCAGCCGGGTGAGGTTGCCACGCAGCAGCCACCCACGCGCGCACAGGCGGCCACGCCCGTGCAGACCCAGGCCCAAACGCAGGTACAGACGCCTTCGGCAGCTGCGCCCGCGGCGGGCCAGGCCGCGGCTGCAGTTGGCAGTGCCGCGCTCTACAACGAGGCCTATCAGCATTTCATGGCCTCGGGCCGCCAGTACGAATACGGGCGCCCCGACCATCCGCGTCCCGGTCGCGACAGCAGCCGGCTGGAGCGTGACCTCGATGGTGACGGACGCTTCGGCGTGGATTGCTCGGCATTCGTATGGCGTGGGCTGAAGAACGCAGGTTACGACGTGCGTGGCGAGAACGCCGCAGGGTTCACTACCTCGACGCTGTTCAATGGCGCGAACACGACCGCTTACGCACGCGAGCATTTCGATGTGACCTCGGCTGCCGAAGCACGCAAGCCGAACGGATCGCTGAAGCAGGGCGATATCCTGATGTTCTCCTCGTCGCAGGGCCAGCATGTCGGTATTTTCAAAGGCTACGACGCGCAGGGAAACATCCAGTTCATCGGCTCGCAGGGAAGCACCGGGCCGGCCGAAGTCACCATCCGGCCGGGCGGGTACTGGGATGGCGGAAGCACCCGCATCGTTGGTGCGCTGACACCGAAGCCGGAATTCCAGGTGCGCGCGCCGCTGCATGGCAATGGCGAACCTGCGCTGTCCCGGCCTGGCGCCACCGTGCAGCCGGCTGCATCACACCCGGCGGCCACCAGCGAGGTGATGAAGCAGGGGCAGCGTGGCACCGACGTGCAGGCGTTGCAGCAGACCCTCAATCAGCTCGGCGTGCGTGATGCGCAGGGCCATCGGTTGTCGGAGGATGGCCGTTTCGGTGACCACACCCGCGAAGCGGTGATCGCGTTCCAGAAGCAGCAGGGGCTGGCGGCCGATGGAATTGTCGGTCGCCAGACCACAGCCGCACTGGCGGCGGGCCGTGCGCAGGGCCATGAACCTGCAGCGGCTGCACCGAAGGGGCCGTCGCTGAACGATGCATCGCATCCGGACCACGCACTGCACAACGCCGTCCGCAGCAAGCTTCCCAGCGTGTTTTCCGAAGAGGCTGCGGCCAGTATCACCCTGCATGCAAAGCAGAACGGTATCGACGCGGCCGACAAGCTGCAGAGCATCACGGTGCAGGATGGCAAGGCGTTCGTGATGGGCACGACGCCGGGCTTCCGCACCGCCGTCGATCTGGCCCAGGCGCCGCCGTCACTGGAGCAGACCAGTGCCAAGCTGCTGGCAGATCCGTCGCACCAGCAGCAGGTGCATGAGGAGCAACAGCGGGTCGCGATGGGCGGTCGCTGAGGCCTGCGTTGCCGGCTCCGGGAGGTGAATGCCGCCCGGGGCCTCGTCTCATCGCAGTTGCGCTGCAGCCCAGTCGGCCAGGGCGTCCACCCGTGCATCGGCCGGGCCATCCGGCCGCGCCAGCACCCAGAAGCCGCCGGTGGCGGCAAACCCCCACGGTGCGACCAGCCGGCCTGCTGCCAGATCTTCGGCCACCAGCGGCTCGGGCGCGATCGCCGGGCCCAGCCCGGCGACTGCTGCTTCCAGCAGGTAATAGAGATGTTCGAAAGCGGTGCCCAGCTGCAACTTTGATGGGTCCAGGCGATGTGCCTGCGCCCATGCCGGCCACGCCTGTGGCCGCGAGCTGGTGTGCAGCACTGTTTCCTGCAGCAGTGCCGAGGGCGGTGCCTGCCGCAGGCGCTGCGCCGCCGGATGTGACGGGGCCACCACCACGCCAACCCGCTCCGGTGCCAGCTCGCGGACCTGCCAGCCCCGTGGCCACGGACCCTGCGCCAGCAGCAGCACGGCGTCCAGCGCCGCCTGCGCTTCGGTGAAACTGCCATCCAGCGCCGACCACTGCAGGCGCACGCCGGGCAGGGCGGCCTGCAGCACGGGCAGGCGCGGAATCATCCAGCGCGCCAGTACGCTGCCGCTGCAGCCCAGTACCAGTGCTGGGGAGGCCGCTGGCCGGCGCAGCTCGCGCACGCAGTCCTCGATCCCGCCGAAGGCCTCGCTGCACGCCGCCTGCAGGCGGGTGCCGGCCGCTGTCAGTCGCAGCCCGCGACCGGCACGCTGGAACAGCGCCAGGCCGAGATGGTCTTCCAGCAGCTTCAGTTGTCGGCTGACCGCGCCGTGGGTGACGTGCAGGTCCTGTGCGGCGCGGCCCACGCCACCGAGGCGTGCGGTGGCCTCGAACGCGCGCAGTGCATTGAGCGGCGGAAGCAGGGAACGGCTCATGTGAGATTTCCTGACGATATGCGCCAGATAATATCCATTTTCCGGTCACGACCCGTGCGCTAGAGTATCCACCTGTCTGAACCACCGGTCGTATCCATGTCTGCCTCCCCCATTGCCGACTACCACGCCTTCCCGGATGCCCAGGGTCACTTCGGCCGCTACGGCGGCAGTTTCGTTGCCGAAACCCTGGTCGGCCCGCTGCAGGAACTGGCCCAGGCCTATGACCAGGCCCGCCAGGACCCCGAATTCCAGGCGGCCTATGACCGCGACCTGGCACATTACGTGGGCCGGCCGAGCCCGATCTATCACGCCCAGCGCCTGAGCGATCACGTCGGCGGCGCGCAGATCCTGCTCAAGCGCGAGGACCTGAACCACACCGGCGCGCACAAGATCAACAACACCATCGGCCAGGCGCTGCTGGCGGCGCGGATGGGCAAGAAGCGCATCATCGCCGAGACCGGTGCCGGTCAGCATGGCGTGGCCAGTGCCACGGTTGCTGCGCGACTGGGCCTGGAATGCGTGGTGTACATGGGTGCCACCGACATCGAGCGGCAGAAGATCAACGTCTACCGCATGAAACTGCTCGGCGCGACGGTGGTGCCGGTCACCTCCGGCTCGGCCACCTTGAAGGATGCGCTCAACGAAGCGATGCGCGACTGGGTGACCAACGTGCAGGACACCTTCTACATCATCGGCACCGTGGCTGGACCGGATCCGTACCCGCGCATGGTTCGTGACTTCAATGCCATCGTCGGCCGCGAAGCGCGTGAGCAGATGCTGGCCGAGTACGGTCGCCTGCCGGATGCGATCACCGCCTGCGTCGGTGGCGGCAGCAATGCCATCGGCCTGTTCCATGCCTTCCTCAACGACCGCCAGGTCGAGATCGTCGGCGCTGAAGCCGCCGGTGACGGCATCAGCACCGGGCGCCACGCCGCATCGATCGCTGCCGGTCGCCCCGGCGTGCTGCACGGCAACCGCACCTATGTGCTGTGCGACGACGACGGCCAGATCATCGAGACCCACTCGGTCTCGGCCGGCCTGGACTATCCGGGCGTCGGCCCGGAGCACGCGTTCCTGGCCGATACCGGCCGTGCGCGCTATCTCGGCATCACCGATGAAGAAGCGCTGCAGGCCTTCCACCTGCTGGCGCACACCGAAGGCATCCTGCCGGCACTGGAATCCAGCCATGCGCTGGCGCAGGCGATCAAGCTGGCGCGTGAGCGTCCGCGTGACCAGATCGTGCTCTGCAATCTGTCCGGCCGTGGCGACAAGGACGTGCATACCATCGCCGCGCGCGAAGGGCTGGTGCTGTGAGCGCGCTGCTGCGGAACAGTGGCGTGCTGCTGCTGGCACTGGGGTTGGCCGCGTGCCAGCAGCCGGAGCCGCCGGTGCTGGCACCGGCCGCCAAGGCCACCACGCAGCCTGTGCAGCAGGCCGCCAACGATGATCTTGACCCGATGGCGCGTACGCCCATTGTCGATGCCCCCTCCGAAGAAGGGACCAGCGGCGATGACACGCCCGCGGTGGCTTCGGTGGCGCTGGATCATGCCGGTGACGTGCTGGTTGGCCAGCACATGAGTGACCTGAAGGCACAGGGTCCCTGGAAGGCGCAGGGTGCGAGGGAATTCTTCGAAGGCGACTGCGAGTACTACGACGGCAAGGGGCTGCCGCCGGGCGTGTCGATGATGACCGACGACGACCGCGTGGTCCGTTTTGATCTGAAGCCGGGTGATGAGCCGGAACTGCCGGTTGAACAGCCGGGGCCGTTCGGACTGCGCATCGGCATGACCCGTGCCCAGGCCATGGCCCAGTTCCCGAAACCGCCGGTGTCCAGCCCGCATGCCTACGACGGTGACCAGGGCGAGTACCTCACCTGGCAGGACCCGGGTTCGGACCTGGGCATCCGCCTGGAACTGTTTGAAGGGAAGGTTACCCGGATGTACTGGGGGACCAGCGATGCGATTGAACTGATTGAAGGATGTGCCTGAGATGCCTGTATCCCGACTCGATGCCTGTTTCCAGCGACTGCGCGAGCAGCAGCGCAAGGCGCTGATTCCCTTCATCACTGCCGGTGATCCCTCGCTGGAGGCCACCGTGCCGGTGATGCACGCGCTGGTCGATGCCGGTGCCGACGTGATTGAACTGGGCGTGCCGTTCTCCGACCCGATGGCCGACGGCCCGACCATCCAGCGCAGCTCCGAGCGTGCGCTGGCACGCGGGGCGGGCAGCCGCTACGTGCTGCAGGCCGTGGCGCAGTTCCGCGAGCGTGACGCGCAGACGCCGGTGGTGCTGATGGGCTACCTGAACCCGGTGGAGATCCACGGCTACGCGGCCTTCGCCAAGGCGGCCGTGGAGGCCGGTGTGGATGGTGTGCTGCTGGTCGACCTGCCACCGGAAGAAGCCGGTGAAGCGCAGCAGGCCTTTGATGCAGCGGGCCTGGCACTGGTCCTGCTGGCCTCGCCGACCACCAGCGAAGCGCGGGCCGACAAGCTGTTGGCACTGGCCCGTGGCTACCTCTACTACGTCAGCTTTGCCGGTGTCACCGGCGCGTCCGAGCGGCTGGACAGTGATGCTGCCAGCGCCCGCCTGCAGGCCCTGCGTGCGCGCGCGTCGGTGCCGGTGGTGGCTGGCTTCGGCATCAAGGATGCCGCCAGTGCGGCGGCGATGGCGCGCCAGGCCGATGGCGTGGTGGTCGGCAGCGCTCTGGTGGCGGTGCTGGCCGAAGCGGGCTCGGCTGAAGAGGCCGCGCAGCGCGCGGGAGCCTTCCTGTCCCCGCTGCGGCAGGCGCTGGACGCGTAACGGTGGTGCCGGCCGCTGGCCGGCATCCGCCTGACGGCTCACATGCAAGGGCTGCCGGCCAGCGGCCGGCACGACCCAGCATCTAAACGTACGTCCCAGCATGGTTTTTTTCAGGCTGCCCCGTGGCCGGCAAGGGGGTGCACGGGCGGGGAAAGCGGAGCTAGACTGTCCGCCTTTGCGGCCCTTGGGCCGCCCTGAACGGAAGTGTCCTCCCGCATGAGTTGGCTCAGCAAGTTGATGCCGTCCGGCATCCGCACCGACAACACCCCCAGCAAGAAGCGCAGTGTCCCCGAGGGCCTGTGGGAAAAGTGCAGCAACTGCGGCAGCGCGTTGTACCGTCCGGAACTGGAAGAGAATCTGGAGGTCTGCCCGAAGTGCGGCCACCACATGGCGATCCGCGCGCGTGCGCGCCTGGCCGCCCTGTTCGACGCCGACAGCACCACCGAGATCGGTGCGCGCCTGGGGCCGACCGACCTGCTCAAGTTCAAGGACCAGAAGAAGTACAGCGAGCGCATCAAGATCGCGCAGAAGAACACCGGCGAATATGACGCGCTGATCGCCATGCGCGGCCTGCTCAAGGGCCGTGCGCTGGTGGCCTCGTCGTTCGACTTCGCCTTCATGGGGGGCTCGATGGGCTCGGTGGTGGGTGAGCGTTTCGCGCTGGCCGCCGAAACCGCAGTCGAGATCGGTGCCCCGTACGTGTGCTTCTCGCAGAGTGGCGGCGCGCGCATGCAGGAAGGCCTGTTCTCGCTGATGCAGATGGCCAAGACCTCGGCCGCGCTGGGCAAGCTGCGTGAGGCCGGTCTGCCGTACATCTCGGTGCTGACCCACCCGACCACTGGTGGCGTGTCGGCCTCCTTCGCGATGCTGGGCGACATCAACATCGCCGAGCCGCAGGCGCTGATCGGCTTCGCTGGCCCGCGCGTGATCGAGCAGACCGTGCGCGAAAAGCTGCCGGAAGGCTTCCAGCGTTCGGAGTTCCTGCTGGAGCACGGTGCCATCGACCAGATCTGTGACCGCCGCGAGATGCGTGACCGCCTGTCCGACCTGCTGGCGATGCTGGGCCGTCAGCCGGCGCCGGAGGTGGCTTGATGGGAGGCCGCAAGTACTTCGGTACTGATGGCATCCGTGGGCGGGTCGGCCAGGGCGTGATCTCGGCTGACTTCGTGTTGCGCCTGGGCAACGCCCTGGGCCGTGTCCTGGTCGCCCAGCGCGGCCAGGACGGGCGCAGGCCGATCGTGGTGATCGGCAAGGACACCCGCATTTCCGGTTACATGTTCGAAGCGGCTCTGGAAGCAGGCCTGGTGGCCGCCGGTGCCGACGTGCAGCTGCTCGGCCCGATGCCGACCCCGGCGGTGGCGTTCCTGACCCGCACGCTGGGTGTGGACGCCGGCATCGTCATCAGCGCCTCGCACAACCCGCATTACGACAACGGCATCAAGTTCTTCTCCGCCCAGGGCGAGAAACTCGACGACGCCACCGAACTGGCCCTGGAAGCGGCGCTGGACATTCCGTTCACCACCGCCGAATCGGAGAAGCTGGGCAAGGCGTCGCGCGCGCGCGAAGCGGTCGGCCGCTACATCGAGTTCTGCAAGGCCAGCGTGCCGCGCGCGTTCGACCTGCGTGGCGTGCGCCTGGTACTGGATTGCGCACACGGCGCCACCTACCAGATCGCACCGTTGCTGTTCCGCGAACTGGGTGCCGAAGTGATCGGCATCGGGGCCGAGCCCAATGGCGTCAACATCAACGCCGGCGTGGGCTCCACCCATATCGACAACCTGGCGGCCAAGGTCCGCGAGACCCGCGCCGATCTCGGCATCGCCTTCGATGGTGATGGCGACCGTGTGCTGATGGCCGACGACCAGGGCAACCCGGTCGACGGCGATGACCTGCTGTACATCCTGGCCCGCGCCTGGAAGGACGAAGGCCGCCTGCGCGGCCCGGTGGTCGGCACGCTGATGAGCAACTACGGTGTAGAGAAGGCCTTCGCCGATCTGCAGATCCCGTTCGTGCGCAGCAACGTCGGTGACCGCTACGTGCACCAGGCATTGGTCGAGGGCGGTGGTGTACTCGGTGGCGAAGCCTCGGGCCACTTGCTGTGCCTGGACCGGGCCACCACCGGCGATGGCATAGTCAGCGCCCTGCAGGTGCTGGTCGCGCTGCGCAACAGTGGGCAGACCCTGCGCCAGGCACTGAAGGGCCTGGTACGGGTGCCGCAGAAGACCGTCAACGTGCGCCTGGGCAATGTCTCGGCCAAGGCCACGGTGCAGTCTGAAAGCGTGCAGTCTGCGCTGGCTGTGGCGCAGCAGGCCGTAGCCGGCCGTGGCCGCGCGTTCCTGCGTCCGTCCGGTACCGAGCCGGTGGTGCGGGTCACCGTGGAGGCCGATGACGCCACGCTGATGCAGCAGACGCTGGACCGCTTGTCCGCTGCGGTGCGTGAAGCCGCCAGTTGAGGCGCCTGCCCGTCGGTACAGGAAAAACGCCCCGGAATTCCGGGGCGTTTTCTTTTTGCGGGCAGGGCTGTGTCGCGCCTACGGCCCCGGCACCATCTTTTTCTGGCGTGCCTTGAACCCATTGAACAGCGGCGCGATCAGCGGGTTGTAACTCAGGCGGATGCGCTTGCGCAGCCAGTTGGCCGGCCGGTTGCGGATCGCGAAACGGTAGATGCGTTCCGGGTCGCCGCCGATCACGTTGCGGCCGAACGGGTGGGTGGTGTGCAGGTAGCGGAAGCCCTGCTCGCGCGCCACTTCGATGTGATCCTGGTCGAAATCACCGTACGGCCAGCACAGCGTATCGGACACGTCGCCGAGCTTGTCCTGCAGGACTTCGCGCGAGATCGCCAGATCCCGGCTGAGGCCTGCGCGGCGCTGCGCACGGTCCAGATCGTCGCGGCGCAGCCAGCGGGTATGGGTATGGGTGTGGCAATGCACTTCGAAGGTGCCGGCGGCGATGGCCGCACGTGCTTCGCTCCAGCGCATCATCACATCGTCACTGCGGTCCTGCTCGTAGATCGCCGCTTCGCAGCCACGATGGTCCGGCGTCGGCGGCAGCGTCGCGCCAGCAATGCCGGCGTGCGGACGTTCCGGGCCTTCGCCCATCCAGCCGGTGACCACGAACACCACCGCATGCATGCCGTACTTCTGCAGGATCGGATGGGCATACACCCAGTTGTCGAGGTAGCCATCGTCGAAGGTGATGACGATCGACCTGCGCGGCACCGGCTTGCCGGCCATGAAGCCTGCGTACTGGTCCAGCGTCAGTGAGGTCCAGCCATTGCCTGCCAGCCACGCGATCTGGCTTTCGAAGTTTTCCGGCGACACGGTGATCATGCCCGGCGAGGGGCTGACATGGTGGTGCATCAGCACCGGAACGGTTCGCGCATCAGCCATGTCCCAGCTCCTTCAGCCACTGGTGGTAGTAATGTTCGGTGGCTTCACCGTGGCCGTCCGGCGTGAAGCGATGTGCGCCGTGCATCCAGTCCCAGCCAGCGCGTCCCATCTGCCGCCGCCGTTCCGGGTCGTCCACCAGCAGGCGCAATGCACCTGTCAGGGCGGCATTGTCACCCAAACGGGTGAGGATCGCATTGCTGCCATCGACCACCATCTCCGGCACGCCACCCACTCGCGTGGCTACGATCGGTACGCCCACGTAAGCCGCTTCCAGGAACACGGTGCCGGCTGCTTCTTTGTGCGAGGCCAGTGCGAAGATGTCGAAGCCGGCCATCAGCCGGCAGGCTCCATCGCGGTAGCCGAGCAGGTGCACCTGGCGCTGCAGCCCGTGCTCGGCGCACATCGCCTGCAGTCGTTCCGTCACGGCCTGGCCATCGCCGACGATCACCAGGTGCAGGTTCGGGTTGGCCTTGCACAGCGGCACCATCGCCTGCATCAGGTCGACATGGCCCTTGGGCTCGCGCAGCACCGCCACGCAGCCGACCACGATGTCCTGTTCACCGAAGCCGAGCTCGGCACGTACTTGCGCGCGCACCTCCTGCAGGCACTGCCAGGGATCGGCCTTGCGGATCTCGCTCCAGCGCGGCGGAACTGCGATCGGCGGCACGATGCCGATGCGCTCGGTCGGAATGCCGCGGTCGGCCAGCAGCTGCTTGACGAAGCTGCTGACGGTCAATACCCGGTGTGGAAGGCCGGTATAGGTCAGCAGCGAATTGACCGGGCTCATCAGATGGCGCGAGCGCACCACCAGCGGCGTGCCGCCCAGGCGTGCACCGGCGGCGGCGATCAGTGCATCGCGGCGGCTGGTGGTGTTGACCACGTCGTAATGTTCGCGGCGCACCAGTCGCGATACCCACCACACGCCACGCAGCAGGCGCGCCAGGCCTCCCATGCGCAGCGTATGCACGGTGAAGCCGTCGTCGCGTGCCAGTGTGGCCAGGCGCGCATCGGGCTGGCACAGCAACGACACCTCATGGCCACGCGCGCGCATCACCTGCATGTGCCGGAAGATGTAGATCTCCTGCCCGCCCATTCCCTTGGCGGCTTCGGTATGTAGGATGCGCAGCGGACGGTTCATGCAGGATCGGCCCTTGAAAATCAGCGGTTGCGGAAGCGGGTCAGCGCTTCCCATGCGGAGCGGATGGCGGCGGCGTCCGGAGCCTGCTGCGGCAGCGGGCGGTAGTGCCGGTCGAGCGCGGTGGCGTTGCCGAACTTGTCGAACACGTAGATGGCATCGCCATGGCGTACCGCGCGCTGCGACCAGCTCTCCACCACCAGCGCACGTTTGCTGGTGGTGGGTGCCGCCAGCAGGTCCTGGCCAGTACTGAAGTCGCTCAATGCGTTCTCGCAGCCCAGTGCGTGGCGCATCAACGTCGGCACCCAGTCCTCATGCGAACTGGTGCGCGTCTCATGGCCGCTGGCCTGGCCGGGCCAATGCAGCACAAACGGCACCTGCAGCTGGTAGTCGGAGAAGTTGCCGTTGTGGCCCCAGTAGTTCAGCTTGAGGTCGTTGAACTCTTCGGCATGGTCACCGGTGACCAGCACGATGGTGTCGTCGGCCAGGCCTTGCGCGCGAAGGTCGTCCAGCAGCGAGCCGATCAGGCTGTCGGCGTAGTGCACGGCGGTGTGGTAGCGGTTGAGCTCCGGCGTCGGGTCGTGGTCCGGTCCGAAGGACAGGAAGTCGATCTCCTTGGCCATCGGTGTGGCCACCGGCGGGTAGCCGGTGGGCAGGTGGTAGCCGGCGTGGGTGGAGTCGAGGAACACGAAGCCGAACCACGGGTGCTGCGCGGCCTGGCTGGTGCGGATGCCGGTCTGCAGTGCGGCGACGATGGCTGCGTCACGCTTGTCGGGCGTCAGGGCGGAGGGGCCCTGGTGCAGCTGGTCGCGCACGTCGGCGAAGGCCGTGCGATCGAACTCCGGACTGTACAGCGGTGCACTGCCGTACAGGTGCAGGTCGTAGCCCTGCTGGCCCAGCACCTGGAACAGCTGCGAGCCGCGCTGTTCGTCCAGCATGCTCTGCCAGTAGCCGCCGGGGAGGCCGTAGAGCAGGCCGAACAGGCCGTAGCGGGTGGCATTGCCGGTGCTGAAATGCTGGTCGTACACGCGCGCGGTCTGGGCCAGTGCCGTCGTGTAGGGCATCAACTCGGGGGTCATGGCGTCCTGACGCAGCGACTCCAGCACCACCATCAGCACATTCGGCCGGTGTGGGTTCTGGCAGCGCAGGGGCTGCAGCGGATACAGCAGCTGCGCATGGCGCGGGTCGGGCAGGCCGGCCTGCTGTTCGCTGATGACCCCGAGCCTGCGCATGAAGCTCTTGGCGGTGATCGGTTGTGCCCAGGGCAGGTAGTTCCACTGCGCGATGACGTCGCGGTCGCCGCGGGCATCGTAGTAGACCGTGGCGGCCTGGCCGCCGGCCATCAGCAGTGCAACCACGGCCCAGGCCTGCAGGACCCGGCGGCGGCGCGGCAGGGCAGGCAGCAGCTTCCAGCAGGCCCAGGCCAACAAGCCTTCGGCAGCGAAGATGGCGGCCACCAGCAGTCCGGCCTGCAGCCAGGTTTTCCACGACAGCGCGACCTGGTCCTGCAGCGCGCCGCCGAACACCATGTTCACCACCATCGCATTGAGGTGGAACCGATACAGAGTGAAAACCTTCGCATCAACCAGCAACAGGCACAGCCACAGGCCCTGCAGCAGCACGGCGCTGATGCTCAGCGTGCGTGCGCTGCGCGGCCACACGCCCAGCAGCAGTGGCAGCAGGCCGGCAAGGGCGCCGAAGGCCAGCAGGTGGCCGGGCAGGGCGACGGCCAGATAGGCCAGGCCCACGCTGCCACCAGGGTTGTCGGCCAGCGGCACGTTGCCGAGCGTGATCGCCATGGCCAGCAATGCGTTGCCGGCCACGAACAGCGACCACCAGGCCAGTCGTTGCCAATGGCGTGCCGGGCCGGAGAGCAGGGAGGTGGCGGCAGAAGGAGCAGCAGGGCGCATGAAGGACGGAGGCGGCAGGTGGAACAGGGCGGGAGTCCCGGTTGTGACGGAATCGTTAATCCGCGCGCGGGTTGCGCATTGTATCGGTTTGTTTCTTCGTATCGAGTGGCGTCCCCGGGGCGATCTGTCACAATGTTCAGGTGGGCCATGAATGCGCTGGCCCTCCCAGACCCAACGACAAGCCAGGAACCGCTGTGAGCCAGATCCCCACCCTCGACATCACCCGTTTCGACAGCGACCGCGAGGCCTTCGTGGCCGAGCTGGGCGCGGCCTACCGCCAATGGGGATTCGCGGGCATCCGCAACCACGGCATCCCGCAGGCCGACATCGACGCGGCCTACGATGCCTTCAAGGCCTTCTTCGCCCTGCCGGAGGAGGTCAAGCGCAAGTACCACGTGGCCGGCAGTGGCGGCGCTCGCGGCTATACCCCGTTCGGGGTGGAAACCGCCAAGGGTTCCAAGCACTTCGACCTGAAGGAGTTCTGGCACATCGGTCGTGAGATCGCCGACGACTCCAAGTACCGTGACGTGATGGCGCCGAACCTGTGGCCGACCGAGGTCGAGGGCTTCCGTGAGCGCGGTTACGGCCTGTACCAGGCGCTGGACAACCTGGGTTCGCGCGTGCTGTCGGCGCTGGCCCTGCACATCGGCCTGCCGGAAGACTTCTTCGCCGACAAGACCAACTTCGGCAATTCGATCCTGCGCCCGATCCACTACCCGCCGATCACCACCGACGACATCCCGAACGTGCGTGCCGGTGCCCATGGCGACATCAACTTCATCACCCTGCTGGTCGGTGCCAGCGCCGCGGGCCTGGAAGTGCAGTCGCATGAGGGCGAGTGGGTGCCGTTTACGTCAGACGCGGACACGATCGTGGTCAACATCGGCGACATGCTGCAGCGCCTGACCAACCACGTGTATCCGTCGACGATCCACCGTGTGGTCAATCCTCCGGGTGAGCTGGCGCGCCAGCCGCGCTACTCGGTGCCGTTCTTCCTGCACCCGAACCCGGACTTCCTGATCGACGTGCTGCCGTCCTGCATTACCCCGGAGAACCCGAGCCGGTACCCGGAGGCGATCACCGCCCACGGCTTCCTCGAAGAGCGCCTGCGCGAGATCAAGCTGAAGTAAAGAGAAGTAAGGCCGCCGAAAGGCGGCCTTCTTCTTTGCAGGGTTGCACCCTGCACCCGCAGAGGCCGAAGCCAAAGCCAAGGCCCAAAGCCAAATCGGCTCTGGGTTTCTGCGTGTTGGGCGGGGCGGTGTGGGTTGGCAGGACACGCCGTGAACCCGTCCCTGGGGGCTCGATGGCGCCATCCATGGCGCCAACGGTCCTGCCAACCCACACCGCCCCGCCTTCGACAGTCTCCCGGTGACGGTGGGTAGGTGTCGACCTTGGTCGACACGGTAGATCCACGCCATGCGTGGAGGAGATCTGTCAGATCGAAGTGGGTAAGGGGGTTGGTCCAGCCGGCAGCAACCCGGAATGCAGCTTTTGCCATTGCTCCTGCTCTTCTTTTTTTTTCCGTGGCGGGCGGAGCCGCCGGAATGTGTCAAAGGCCGGGCGGGTGGGGCTGCGCAGGGGCGTGAGCCGCATGGATGCGGCGATCGAGCTTACATGGACGTACTTGCAGCGCCCCCTGCGCAGTCCCACCCGGCCGGCCAAACCCCAGATCTAGCCGGGCTCTCCGCGACCAACCAAACCCCCCCCCCCCCCCCCCCGCCACGAGGGGCTGCGCCGTTGGCTGAAAATCCATGTAACCGCTTACAAGGAAACGGATTTTTGCCGCAACAGGTATCATGACCGGCTGACTTCACACAGGAGCCACCCGCTCATGCGCCGCAAGATCGTCGCCGGAAACTGGAAGCTGCATGGCAGCCGTCAATTCGCCAATGAACTGCTGGGGCAGGTGGCCGCCGGGCTGCCGCTGCAGGGGGTGGATGTAGTGATCCTGCCGCCGCTGCCCTACCTGGGGGAGCTGGTCGAGGACTTCGGCGAGACCGGCCTGGCCTTTGGCGCACAGGACGTGAGCAGCAACGAGAAGGGCGCCTACACCGGCGAAGTCTGCGCGGCCATGCTGGTCGAGGTCGGGGCCCGCTATGGCCTGGTCGGCCATTCCGAGCGTCGCCAGTACCACCATGAAAGCAGCGAGCTGGTCGCACGCAAGTTCGCCGCCGCCCAGCACGCCGGCCTGGTGCCGGTGCTGTGCGTGGGCGAGACCCTGGAGCAGCGCGAGGCCGGGCAGACTGAAGCGGTCATCGCCAGCCAGCTGGCGCCGGTGCTTGAGCTGGTCGGCGCGGCCGGTTTCGCCAAGGCCGTGGTCGCCTACGAGCCGGTCTGGGCCATCGGTACCGGCCGTACCGCCACCAAGGAGCAGGCGCAGCAGGTGCACGCGTTCATCCGTGGCGAAGTCGCGCGCATCGATGCTAGAATCGCTGATTCACTGCCCATTGTTTACGGCGGTAGCGTGAAGCCCGACAATGCCGGGGAACTGTTCGCGCAGCCGGATGTCGATGGTGGGCTGGTCGGCGGCGCCTCCCTGGTGGCCGCGGACTTCCTGGCCATCGCAAGGGCGGCGGCCGCGAACTAATCCTAGAAGTTTTGTCCGAGGGCGGTTTCCAATGCTGATGTTGATCCTCAATGTCGTCTACGTGCTGGTCGCTGTGGCCATGATCGCGCTGATCCTGATGCAGCGTGGTTCGGGTGCGGCGGCGGGTTCGGGCTTTGGTGCCGGTGCCTCGGGTACGGTGTTCGGTGCGCGTGGCGCCTCGAACTTCCTGTCCAAATCGACCAAGTGGCTGGCTGTCGTGTTCTTCGGCATCAGCCTCTTCATGGCCTGGTATGCCGGTCATGGCAGCCGCCCGGCGGCCGACCAGGATCTGGGCCTGATGTCCGCTCCGGCGGCCGTCGCTCCGGCGGCTCCGGCGGGCGAGCTGCCGGCCGTTCCGAAGGCCGATGCGGTCCCGGCCGCCCCGGTTCCGGCCGCGAATGTGCCGGCTCAGGCGGAATCTTCGGTTTCTGGTGAAGAAAAGCCTTCGGAAGGCTCCCAGAAAGACTGAAGCCGGTTACAATACGCGGCGCATCGGGAAGATAGTCTGATGTGATCGTTTGCCCAGGTGGCGGAATTGGTAGACGCACTACCTTGAGGTGGTAGCGACGCAAGTCGTAGGGGTTCGAGTCCCCTCTTGGGCACCATTTGTAAGTAAAGCGGGTTCGTCTGGCGCGCAAGGCGCCAGGCAGATTCCCGTCCACTCCCCCATGCCAAAGCGCCTGCAGGCGCGGCGGCAGAGGCAAGAGAGAATCGCTGTGCTGGCCGAATATTTGCCGTCTCTGCTGTTTCTGATCGTTGCCACCGGTATCGGCGTTACGCTGATGCTGGTTGGTCGATTCCTCGGTCCCCGCCGCCCCGATCTGGAAAAGCTGTCGCCGTACGAGTGCGGCTTCGAGGCCTTCGAAGACGCGCGCATGAAGTTCGACGTGCGCTACTACCTGATCGCGATCCAGTTCATCGTCTTCGACCTGGAAATCATCTTCATCGTGCCGTGGACCCAGGTCTTCATGGAGCTGGGTGCCCGTTCGCTCATCACCATGGGCCTGTTCGTCGGCATGCTGTTCCTCGGTTTCATTTACGTCTGGAAGAAGGGAGCGCTGGAATGGGAGTGATTCAGACTCTCGATGGCCTCATGAACAACCCCACGCCGGAAGGCCGGGTTGATGACATCCTGCGGCCGGAAGGCGACAACCCGCTGCTGGAAAAGGGCTTCGTCACCACCAGCGTCGATGCACTGCTGAACTGGGCGCGCACCGGCTCGATGTGGCCGATGACCTTCGGTCTGGCCTGCTGCGCGGTCGAGATGATGCACGCCGGCGCCGCGCGCCTGGACCTTGACCGCTACGGCGTGGTGTTCCGCCCGTCGCCGCGTCAGTCCGACGTGATGATCGTGGCCGGTACCCTGGTCAACAAGATGGCCCCGGCGCTGCGCAAGGTCTACGACCAGATGCCGGACCCGAAGTGGGTCATCTCGATGGGTAGCTGCGCCAACGGTGGCGGCTATTACCACTACTCCTATTCTGTGGTGCGCGGCTGTGATCGCGTGGTGCCGGTGGACGTCTACGTCCCGGGCTGCCCGCCGACCGCCGAGGCGCTGGTGTACGGGATCCTGCAGCTGCAGAAGAAGATCTGGCGTACACAGACCATCGCCCGCTGACCCCTTCACCTGACAAGAGCGCGCCAAGCCCCCATGGCAGAGCAAGCATCCTTCATCGACCGACTCTCCGCACGTTTCGCTGGTGCGAAAGTCATCGTGGTCGAACCCCGCGGCGAAGTGACGCTGGAAGTGCCTGCCGCCGAGTGGCACGCCACCGCCCTGGCGCTGCGTGACGAGTTTGGTTTCGAACAGGCCGTGGATCTCTGCGGCGTCGACTACCTTGGTTATGGCTCCGACGAATGGGACACCGCCGACGTGTCTTCTCAGGGCTTCAGCCGCGGCGTCGAAGGCAAGGCCCAGGGCCGCTTCGCGTGGGGCGAGTTCCCCACCGAGGAAAACGGCGCCGACGGTGCCCGCCCTCAGCACATGCCGACCCAGCGCTTCGCCGTGGTCGCCCAGCTGCGCTCGTACCAGCACAACCTGATGATGCACCTGCGGTGCTTCGCCCCTGACGAAGCGCTGCCGGTGGTGTCCTCGCTGACCAGCATCTGGCCGGGCCTGAACTGGTTCGAGCGCGAAGCGTTCGACCTGTACGGCGTGATCTTCGAAGGCCACCCGGACCTGCGCCGGATCCTGACCGACTACGGTTTCGTCGGCCATCCGTTCCGCAAGGACTTCCCGCTGATCGGCAATGTCGAAGTCCGCTACGACGAAGAAAAGAAGCGCGTGATCTACGAACCGGTCACCTCGGTGGAGCCGCGCGTCGGCGTGCCGCGCGTGATCCGCGACGACGCCCGTCTGCAGACCGCAGAAGGTGAGCGCGCGCAGGAGGCAGTGAAGTGAGCCACGTACACCAGGCCGGCGAAGCATTCGCCAGCAACGCCGCCGAAAGCCGGCAGGAAATCCGCAACTACACCATGAACTTCGGCCCGCAGCATCCGGCCGCGCACGGTGTGCTGCGCCTGATCCTGGAGATGGACGGCGAAACCATCATGCGCGCCGACCCGCACGTGGGTCTGCTGCACCGTGGTACCGAAAAGCTGGCCGAGTCCAAGCCGTTCAACCAGTCGATCGGCTACATGGATCGCCTGGATTACGTGTCGATGATGTGCAACGAGCACGCCTACGTGCGCGCGATCGAGACCCTGATGGGCATCGAGGCGCCGGAGCGTGCGCAGTACATCCGCACCATGTACGACGAAATCACCCGCATCCTCAACCACCTGATGTGGCTGGGCTCCAATGCGCTCGATCTGGGTGCGATGGCGGTGATGCTGTACGCCTTCCGCGAGCGCGAAGAGCTGATGGACTGCTATGAAGCGGTCTCCGGCGCGCGCATGCACGCGGCGTACTACCGTCCGGGCGGTGTCTACCGCGACCTGCCGGACCACATGCCGAAGTACAAGGAATCGCGCTGGCACAAGGGCAAGGCGCTGAAGCAGCTCAATGCTTCGCGCGAAGGCTCGCTGCTCGACTTCCTGGAGAACTTCACCGTCGAGTTCCCCAAGCGCATCGACGAATACGAAACCCTGCTGACCGACAACCGCATCTGGAAGCAGCGTACCGTCGGCATCGGCGTGGTCACTCCGGAACTGGCCCACCAGTGGGGCATGACCGGCGTGATGCTGCGCGGCTCGGGCATTGCCTGGGACCTGCGCAAGAAGCGTCCATACGCCAAGTACGATGCCGTCGATTTCGACATCCCGCTGGGCAAGGAAGGCGACTGCTACGATCGCTACCTGGTCCGCGTTGCCGAAATGCGCGAGTCCAACCGCATCATCAAGCAGTGCGTGGCGTGGCTGAAGGCCAACCCGGGCCCGGTGATGGTGAAGAACTTCAAGGTCGCTCCGCCCAAGCGCGAGGACATGAAGGACGACATGGAAGCGCTGATCCATCACTTCAAGCTGTTCAGTGAAGGCTATTGCGTGCCGGCCGGCGAGACCTATGCGGCAGTGGAAGCGCCCAAGGGCGAGTTCGGCTGCTATCTGGTCTCCGACGGCGCCAACAAGCCGTTCCGCGTGCACCTGCGCGCACCGGGCTTCGCCCACCTGTCCTCGATCGATTCGATCGTGCGCGGCCACATGCTGGCCGACGTGGTGGCGATGATCGGTACCTACGACCTGGTGTTCGGCGAGGTTGACCGGTAATGCCGTCCGCCACGCCAACGCCCGCTGCAGGCAGCCGGCGCAAGCCGGCGCCGCAGTTTCTGGAATTTCACGTTATGCATTTCGCTGAGGTCGGCCGATGAAGGCGACAGGTAATTTCGAGGCGGCGCGCGACGTCGACCCGATGGTGGTGCTGAGCGACAAGACCCGCGCTCACATCGATCACTGGCTGTCCAAGTTCCCGCCGGACCGCAAGCGCTCTGCCGTGCTGCAGGGCCTGCATGCGGCCCAGGAGCAGAACGAGGGTTGGCTGACCGACGAGCTGATCGCCGGCGTGGCCAAGTACCTTGATCTGCCGCCGGTGTGGGCCTACGAGGTCGCCAGCTTCTACTCGATGTTCGAGACCGAGAAGGTGGGCCGCAACAACGTGGCCATCTGCACCAACATCAGCTGCTGGCTCAATGGCGCCGAGGACATCGTCCGCCATTGCGAGAAGAAGCTGGGCATCAAGCACGGTGAATCGACCCCGGACGGCCGCGTCTACCTCAAGCGCGAGGAAGAGTGCCTGGCCGGCTGCGGTGGCGCGCCGATGATGGTCATCAACGGTCACTACCATGAGCGTCTGACCCTGGAAAAGGTCGACGAGCTGCTGGACGGGCTGGAGTAAGGGCATGGCACATCACCACGAATCCAAGGGTCCGGTCGGCCCCGCGCCGCTGCCGCACCAGGTGGTCTACACCACCCTGCATTACGACACCCCGTGGTCGTACGAAAGCTACCTGAAGACCGGTGGCTACGCCGCCCTGCGCAAGATCCTCGAAGAGAAGATCCCGCCGGAGCAGGTCATCGAGATGGTCAAGGCCTCGGGCCTGCGCGGCCGCGGTGGCGCAGGCTTCCCGACCGGCCTGAAGTGGTCCTTCATGCCCAAGGGCAACATGCAGAAGTACATCCTCTGCAACTCGGACGAATCCGAGCCGGGCACCTGCAAGGATCGCGACATCCTGCGCTACAACCCGCATTCGGTGGTGGAAGGCATGGCGATTGCCTGCTACGCCACCGGTTCGACCGTGGGCTACAACTACCTGCGCGGTGAGTTCCACCACGAGCCGTTCGAGCACTTCGAGCAGGCCCTGGCTGACGCCTATGCGAACGGCTGGCTGGGCAAGAACGTGATGGGCTCGGGCGTGGACATTGACATCTACGGCGCGCTGGGCGCCGGCGCGTACATCTGCGGTGAGGAAACCGCGCTGATGGAATCGCTGGAAGGCAAGAAGGGCCAGCCGCGTTACAAGCCGCCGTTCCCGGCCAATTTTGGCCTGTACGGCAAGCCGTCGACGATCAACAACACCGAAACCTATGGTTCGGTGCCGGCGATCATCCGCAACGGACCGGAGTGGTTCAAGGGCCTGAGCCTGACCGCCAACGGCGGCCCGAAGTGCTTCTCGGTGTCCGGCTGCGTTCAGAACGGCGGCAACTTCGAAGTGCCGCTGGGCACCAAATTCCACGATCTGCTGGAAATGGCCGGTGGCCTGCGTCCGGGCCGCACCCTGAAGGGCGCGATCCCGGGCGGCGTGTCGATGCCGGTGCTGACCGCGGCCGAGCTGAAGGACCTGCCGATGGACTACGACACCATCCGTGCGCTGGGCTCCGGCCTGGGTTCGGGTGCGATCGTGGTGCTCGACGACAGCGTGTGCTGCGTCAAGTTCGCCTGCCGCATCAGCCAGTTCTTCCACAAGGAATCCTGTGGCCAGTGCACCCCGTGCCGTGAAGGTACCGGCTGGATGCACCGCGTGCTGGAGCGCATCGTCGCCGGCAAGGCCACGATGGAAGACCTGCACCAGCTGAAGGCGGTGGCAGGCCAGATCGAAGGCCACACCATCTGTGCGTTCGGTGAAGCGGCTGCATGGCCCATCCAGGGCTTCCTGCGCCAGTTCTGGGACGAATTCGAGTACTACATCGTCAACGGTCATTCGATGGTTGACGGCAAGAAGGTGGAGGCAGCCGCCGCATGAGCGCGCAACCCGTAAACCCGAACGTGCCACCGGATCACGTGACCATCGAAATCGATGGCAAGTCCTTGGTCGTGCCCAAGGGTTCGATGATCATCCAGGCGGCCGACAAGGCCGGCATTTCGATTCCGCGCTTCTGCTACCACGAGAAGCTGCCGATCGCCGCCAACTGCCGCATGTGCCTGGTGGACGTGGAGAAGTCGCCGAAGCCGGCGCCGGCCTGCGCCACCCCGGTGATGGATGGCATGAAGGTCGCCACCCGCAGCGAGAAGGCACTGAAGTTCCAGCGCTCGGTGATGGAGTTCCTGCTCATCAACCACCCGCTGGACTGCCCGATCTGCGATCAGGGCGGCGAGTGCGAACTGCAGGACGTTTCGCTGGGCTATGGCCGTTCGGTCAGCCGCTTCAACGAGCGCAAGCGCGTGGTGCCGGACGAGGACATGGGCCCGCTGGTCGCCACCGAGATGACCCGCTGCATCCAGTGCACCCGCTGCGTCCGCTTCACCGCCGACGTTGCCGGTACCTACGAACTGGGCGGCATGTATCGCGGTGAGAACCTGCAGATCGGTACCTTCGACGGCAAGCCGCTGACCACCGAGCTGTCGGGCAACGTCGTCGACGTGTGCCCGGTCGGTGCGCTGACCAACAAGGTGTTCCAGTTCCGCGCCCGCCCGTGGGAACTGACCGCGCGCGAATCGCTGGGCTACCACGACGCGATGGGTTCGAACCTGTTCCTGCACGTGCGTCGCGGCGAAGTGCTGCGCACCGTGCCGCGCGACAACGAAGCGGTGAACGAGTGCTGGCTGTCCGACCGTGATCGCTACTCGCACCAGGGCCTGTACAGCGAAGACCGTGCGGTCAAGCCGCTGCGCAAGGTCAATGGCGAGTGGAAGGAAGTGAGCTGGGCCGAAGGCCTGGCCGCGGCCGCCGAGATCCTCAAGGCGAACCAGGGCGACAACCTGGGCGTGCTGGTGCATCCCTCCACCTCGAACGAGGAAGGCGCGCTGCTTGCCCGCCTGGCCAAGGGGCTGGGTTCGAGCAACATCGACCACCGCATCAACAACCGCGATTTCTCCGACGCTGCCACCGCCGAAGTGTTCGGCCTGCCGTTGGCCGAGATCGAGGGCGCCGACCGCATCGTCGTTCTGGGCAGCAACATCCGCCACGAACTGCCGCTGCTGCACGCCCGCCTGCGCAAGGCGCAGACCACCAAGGGCGCGAAGATCCACGTCGTCAACCCGGTGGACTTCGACTTTGCTTTCAGTGTCGCCGGCAAGCAGATCGTCGCCCCGTCGAAGTTCGTCGACGCGCTGGCCAGCGCCGAGCTGCGTTCGGCCGTGCAGGGCGGCAACAACACCGTGCTGATCGTCGGTGGCATCGCCGAGAACCACCCGCAGGCTGCCGCGACCCGCGCCGCTGCGCGTGAGTTCGCCGCCGCCACCGGTGCCAAGCTGTGCCGCATCCCGCAGGGCGCCAATGCCGTGGGTCTGACCCGCGCCGGCGTGCTGCCGGCAGGCAAGGACGTGGCCGCGATGCTGGCGCAGCCGCGCCAGGCCTACGTGGTCTACGGCCTGGAGCCGGGCCTGGACTTCGCTGATGCCCCGGCCGCGCGCAAGGCACTGGTCGGTGCCAAGGTGGTGGCCTTCAGCCAGTTCGCCTGCGTGTCCACCCGAGACGTTGCCGACGTCATCCTGCCGATCGGTGCGCTGCCGGAAATCGACGCCACCCTGACCAACCTCGATGGTCGCGAGCAGTCGGCCCGTGCCGGCGGCAAGCTGCCGGGCGAGGCCCGTGAAGGCTGGCGCGTGCTGCGTGCACTGGGCGGCGAAATGGCGCTGACCGGTTTCGACTTCACCGACCTGGCCGGCCTGCGTGCCAGCCTGGCCCCGGTGTCGGTCACCGTCGCGGCTTCGGCGCAGCCGGCGGTTGCCGGTGAAGGCCTGGAAGTGGCTTCGACCGCCGCGATCTACCGCACCGATGCGGTGGTCCGTCGCGCGCCGGCGCTGCAGTCGCATCCGCTGAACAACGCCCCGCGCATCGTGCTGAACGCTGAAGATGCCGCTCGCCTGCAGCTGCAGGAAGGGCAGATGGCCAAGGTCGGCACCGATGCCGGCAAGGCCACCCTGCCGGTGGTGGTCGACGCCCGCGTCGCTGCGGGTTCGGTCTGGATTGAATCGGGCCACGGCGCGACTGCGCCGCTGGGTGCCGCTCGCGTAACGGTGGTGGCTGCATGAACGAATTGCTGTTGAACGCGGTCGACCCGCTGCACCAGTGGCTGCTTGGCCTCGGTGATATCGGCGCGCTGATCTGGATCATCCTGAAGATCCTGGTGATCACCGTTCCGGTGATCATCTCGGTGGCCTTCTACGTGGTCTGGGAACGCAAGCTGATCGGCTGGATGCACGTCCGCCATGGCCCGATGTACGTGGGCATGGGCATCTTCCAGGCCTTCGCCGACGTCTTCAAGCTGCTGTTCAAGGAAGTGGTCCAGCCGAGCAGCGCCAACAAGGCGATCTACCTGCTGGCGCCGCTGATCACCCTGGCCCCGGCCTTCGCGGCCTGGTCGGTGGTGCCCTTCGATTCGCAGATCGTGCTGTCCAACGCCAACGCTGGCCTGCTGTACCTGCTGGCGATGACCTCGCTGGGCATCTACGGCATCATCCTGGCCGGTTGGGCATCCAACTCGAAGTACGCGTTCCTGGGTGCGATGCGCGCCTCGGCGCAGATGATCAGCTACGAAATCGCCATGGGCTTTGCCCTGGTCGGCGTGATGATCGCCGCTGGCAGCCTGAACCTGAGCAACATCGTGATGGCGCAGGCCGGCAGCTCCGGCTTCTTCGACTGGTTCCTGCTGCCGCTGTTCCCGCTGTTCGTCATCTACTGGGTGTCGGGCGTGGCGGAAACCAACCGCGCGCCGTTCGACGTGGTGGAAGGCGAGTCGGAAATCGTTGCCGGCCACATGGTCGAATACTCCGGCGGTGCCTTCGCCCTGTTCTTCCTGGCCGAATACGCGAACATGATCCTGATCAGCTTCCTGATCTCGATCTTCTTCCTCGGCGGCTGGCTGAGCCCGGTCCAGGGCTGGGTCAACTTCGGCGATGTCTCGCCGCTGGTCGACTGGATCTGGAAGGGCGGTGCACCGTGGCTGTTCGTCAAGGTGTTCTTCTTCGCCAGTGCCTACATCTGGTTCCGTGCCAGCTTCCCGCGCTTCCGCTATGACCAGATCATGCGCCTGGGCTGGAAGGTCTTCATCCCGCTGGCCATTCTGTGGATCGCGGTTACCGCCGTCATGGTGTTCTTCGGCGTGATTCAAAAGGGCGTTTAAGTGATGAACAGGATTACCCATTACTTCAAGAGCCTGCTGCTGCTCGAACTGCTGGCCGGTCTTTGGCTGACGCTGAAGTACAGCTTCAAGCCGAAGTACACGATGATGTACCCGATGGAGAAGTTCCCGCAGTCGCCGCGCTTCCGTGGCCTGCACGCACTGCGCCGTTATCCCAACGGCGAAGAGCGCTGCATTGCCTGCAAGCTGTGCGAAGCGGTGTGCCCGGCCCTGGCCATCACCATCGACTCGGCCAAGCGCGAGGACGGCACCCGCCGTACCACCCGCTACGACATCGACCTGTTCAAGTGCATCTTCTGCGGCTTCTGCGAAGAAAGCTGCCCGGTGGACTCGATCGTCGAAACCCACATCCTCGAGTACCACTTCGAGAACCGTGGCGAAAACATCGTTACCAAGCCGCAGCTGCTGGCCCTTGGCGATCGTCTCGAAAACGAGATCGCCGAGCGTCGTGCCGCCGATGCCGCTTACCGCTGAGGTCGAGAGATGGATTGGGTAAATATCGCTTTCTGGGTGTTCGCCATCGCGGCAACGGTTTCGGCCGGTGCGGTGATCAGCGTGCGCAACCCGGTGCATGCAGTGCTGTGCCTGGTGCTGACCTTCTTCTCCATTGCCTGCGTGTGGCTGCTGGTGGGCGCCGAGTTCCTCGGCGTGGCGCTGGTGCTGGTCTACGTCGGCGCGGTGATGGTGCTGTTCCTGTTCGTGGTGATGATGCTGGACATCGACCCCACCAAGATGCGTGAGGGTTGGGTGCGCTACCTGCCGGTCGGCCTGATCGTTGCCGTGGCCATGCTGGTGCAGATGCTGATCCTGATCGGCGTGAAGGGCAGGGCGGTCACCCCGTTCCCGGCCGACAACGCCGCTGCGCTCGCCGCCGACAGCTCCAACGTCACCTGGCTGGCCCGCACGCTGTTCACCGAATACCTGCTGCCGTTCGAGTTTGCTGCGGTCATCCTGACCGTGGCCGTGGTTGCCGCCGTGATGCTGACCCTGCGTCGCCGTACCGGCGTGAAGAGCCAGAACCCGGGCGAGCAGACCATGGTCAAGGCCGGCCAGCGCCTGCGCATGGTCAAGATGGGCGCCGAGGCACCGGTCGTGCACAGCAACAGCAAGCCGGCCGCCGGCGAGGAGACCCAGCCGTGATTACCCTTGGCCACATGCTTGCGCTGGGCGCGGTGCTGTTCGCCATCAGCCTGGCCGGCATCTTCCTCAACCGGAAGAACGTCATCGTCCTGCTGATGTCAATCGAGCTGATGCTGCTGTCGGTGAACGTCAATTTCGTCGCGTTCTCGCGTCAGCTGGGCGATCCGTCCGGCCAGCTGTTCGTGTTCTTCATCCTGACCGTCGCCGCCGCGGAAGCCGCCATCGGCCTGGCGATCCTGGTGACCCTGTTCCGTACCCGCCGCACGATCAATGTCGGCGAAGTCGATTCGTTGAAGGGCTGATCCACAGATGGAAATCACTCTCTCCAAGAGTCTGTTGATCGCAGTGGTGCTTGCACCGCTGTTCGGCAGCATCATCGCCGGCCTGTTCGGTCGCCAGGTCAAGCGCTTCGGCGCGCAGACCATCACCATCCTCGGCGTTGCGGTTGCCTGCGGCCTGTCGATGTACACGCTCTACCAGCTGCTCTGGGGCGGTGCGCAGCCGTTCAACCAGAACATCTACACGTTCTTTGAAGTCGGCCAGTACTCGGCCCACGTCGGCTTCATGGTCGACAAGCTGACCGCGATGATGATGGTGGTGGTGACCTTCGTGTCGCTGCTGGTCCACATCTACACGATCGGCTACATGCAGGACGATCCGGGCTACCAGCGGTTCTTCAGCTACATCTCGCTGTTCACCTTCTCGATGCTCACCCTGGTGATGAGCAACAACTTCCTGCAGCTGTTCTTCGGCTGGGAAGCGGTGGGCCTGGTGTCGTACCTGCTGATCGGCTTCTGGTTCAAGCGTCCGACCGCGATCTTCGCCAACATGAAGGCGTTCCTGGTCAACCGCGTCGGTGACTTCGGCTTCCTGCTGGGCATCGCCGGCGTGCTGTGGGTGTTCGGCACCCTGGACTACTCGCAGGTGTTCTCGCAGGCCGGCATGCTGGCTGACCCGCGTGCCCAGCTGCAGATCTGGGACGGCACGATCCTGGGCATGCAGCTGCTGAACGAGCCGGTGATCTGGTCGATCGCCACCGTCATCTGCATCTGCCTGTTCATCGGTGCCATGGGCAAGTCGGCCCAGGTCCCGCTGCACGTGTGGCTGCCGGACTCGATGGAAGGCCCGACCCCGATCTCGGCACTGATCCACGCCGCGACGATGGTGACCGCCGGTATCTTCATGGTCACCCGCATGTCGCCGCTGTTCGAGCTGTCGCAGACCGCGCTGAACTTCATCCTCTTCATCGGTGCCACCACCGCGTTCTTCACCGGCCTGATCGGCATCGTGCAGAACGACATCAAGCGCGTCGTCGCGTACTCCACGCTGTCGCAGTTGGGCTACATGACCGTGGCGCTGGGCGTGTCGGCCTACTCGGCCGCCGTGTTCCACCTGATGACCCACGCCTTCTTCAAGGCGCTGCTGTTCCTGGGTGCCGGCTCGGTCATCATCGCGATGCACCACGAGCAGGACATGCGCAAGATGGGCGGCCTGCGCAAGTACATGCCGATCACCTTCATCACCATGTGGATCGGTACGCTGGCCCTGGTCGGTACGCCGTTCTTCTCCGGCTTCTATTCGAAGGACACCATCATCGAGGCGGCCGAGATCCACGCCCACATGCAGAGCAGCTGGGTGGCCACCTATGGCTACTGGGCGGTGCTGGGTGGCGTGCTGGTGACCAGCTTCTACAGCTTCCGCCTGCTGTTCATGACCTTCCATGGCAAGGAACGCTTCCGCGACGCGCACGACGATCATGGCCATGGCCATGACGATCACCACGCCGCTGACGCCCACCACGGCGATGCCCATGACGACCACGGCCATGGCCACGGTCCGCATGAGCCGCATGAAACCCCGTGGGTGGTGACCCTGCCGCTGATCCTGCTGGCCATCCCGTCGATCGCCATCGGTTTCTTCAGCATCGGTCCGATGCTGCACGGTACCGACTGGGCCGGCCACCATGCGCACGAGGCGATCAAGGGCCAGGCACAGACGTTCTTCACCGGCATCGTCGACTTCTACGATCCGGCCAAGAACACCGTTGCCTTCCTGGGCGAAGAGTTCCACGGGCCAGTGGCGTTCGCGCTGCACGGCATGATGCTGCCGCCGTTCTGGCTGACCCTGGCGGGCTTCCTGCTGGCCGCGCTGTTCTACCTGTGGAAGCCGGACCTGTCGGGCAAGGCACGCAAGACCTTCGCCCCGATCGTTTCGGTGCTGGAAAACAAGTACGGCTTCGACAAGCTGTGGATCGATGGCTTTGCCGGCGGCAGCGTCAAGCTGGGCAAGGTCTCGCGCTGGATCGACAGCAACATCGTCGACGGCGTGGTCAATCTCTCGGCACGTGTTGTGGACGTTGCAGCCGGCGTGCTGCGTCGTACCCAATCCGGTTTCCTCTATCACTACGCCTTCGCGATGATCATCGGCCTGATTGCCCTGTTGGGCGTGCTGATGCATTACCTGCGTTGATGACCTGTACGGAATAAGAAGACGTGTCGAACTGGCCTCTACTCAGTGTCCTCATCTGGCTGCCGATCATCGGTGGCGCCCTGATCCTTGCGATCCGTGATGCACAGACCGCCCGCTGGGCGTCGCTGGGCGTCGCGGTACTCACCTTCGTTGCAAGCCTCTCGCTGCTGAGCGGCTACAACGCGGGCATCGACGGTCTGCAGTTCGTCGAGACCCATGCCTGGATCCCGGCGTACAAGATCGGCTACAACCTGGGCGTGGACGGCATTGCCGTGGCGCTGATCCTGCTGACCACCCTGGTCAGCGTGCTTGCCCTGATCGGCGCCTGGAGCGCCATCGACAAGCGCGTGAACCAGTATGTGGCGGCCTTCCTGATCCTGGAAGGCGTCACCGTCGGTATCTTCTCGGCCACGGACGCGATGCTGTTCTACGTGTTCTTCGAGGCGATGCTGATCCCGATGTTCCTGATCATCGGTGTCTGGGGTGGTCCGCGCCGCATCTACGCCGCGCTGAAGTTCTTCCTGTACACCTTCCTCGGCTCGGTGCTGATGCTGGTGGCGCTGATCTACCTGTACATGAAGGGCGGCAGCTTCCAGCTGGCCGACCTGTATGCGCTGCCGCTGTCGGCCAAGGAACAGACCTGGATCTTCTTCGCCTTCCTGATCGCCTTCGCGGTCAAGGTGCCGATGTTCCCGGTACACACCTGGCTGCCGGACGCCCACGTGGAAGCGCCGACCGCCGGTTCGGTGATCCTGGCCGCCATCGCGCTGAAGATCGGTGGCTACGGCTTCCTGCGCTTCAACCTGCCGATCGTCCCGGACGCGTCGCAGGAATGGGCCTGGCTGGTGATCGCGCTGTCGCTGATCGCGGTGATCTACGTCGGCCTGGTCGCCCTGGTGCAGGACGACATGAAGAAGCTGATCGCCTATTCGTCGATCGCGCACATGGGCTTCGTCACCCTGGGAACCTTCATCGCCCTGTGGCTGGTGCGTGAGGCCGGCAACGCCGATGCCGCCCGCCTGGGCCTGCAGGGCGCCATGGTGCAGATGATCTCGCACGGCTTCGTGTCCGGTGCGATGTTCTCCTGCGTCGGCGTGCTGTACGACCGCATGCACAGCCGCCGCATCGCCGATTACGGCGGCGTGGTCAACGTGATGCCGTGGTTCGCCACCTTCGCCATGCTGTTCTTCATGGCCAATGCGGGCCTGCCGGGCACCAGCGGTTTCGTCGGCGAGTTCATGGTCATTCTGTCGGCCTTCCAGCGTAATCCGTGGATCGCACTGGGCGCGGCCACCACCCTGATCATCGGCGCCGCCTACACCCTGTGGCTGTACAAGCGCATCTTCTTCGGCGAAGTGGCCAACAGCCACGTGGCCGAACTGAAGGACATCAACGGCCGCGAATGGCTGGTGCTGGGCGTGTTCGCCATCGGCGTGCTGGCCCTGGGCATCTACCCCAAGCCGCTGACCGACCTGATGGAGCCCTCGATCGCGAAGCTGGCGATGCAGATCGCATCCAGCAAGCTGCTGTAATTCCAGGATTTGATGATGACCACCTCGCCGCTGCTGCCATTGACCGCCGCTGACCTGCCACCGCTCGCTCCCGAGCTGGTGCTGATCGGCAGCGCCTTCGCCCTGATGATCCTCGACCTGTTCGTCAGCAACCGGAACAAGATCGTCACCCACCTGTTCTCGCTCGCTGCGCTGGCCGTGGTGCTGTTCATGCTGGCCACCGGCGTGGGCGGGCAGGGGGAGGTCTTCCATGGCATGTTCGTGCGCGATACCGCCGCGGACGTGATGAAGACCGGGATCGTGCTGCTCAGCGGCCTGACCCTGGTCTACGGCTGGCGCTACCTGCGTGACCGCAACCTGTTCCAGGGCGAGATCCCGGTGCTTATCCTGTTCGGCACCGCCGGCATGATGATCCTGGTGTCGGCCGGCAGCCTGCTGATGGTCTACCTGGGCCTGGAACTGCTGGCGCTGTGCTCCTACGCCCTGGTCGCCAGCAACCGCGAGAACGGCCTGGCCTCGGAAGCGGCGATGAAGTACATCGTGCTGGGCTCGCTGGCCTCGGGCCTGCTGCTGTACGGCATGTCGCTGATCTACGGCGCCACCGGCAGCCTGCACCTGGACGTCATCCGCGACGCCATCCCGCACTCGGAAGAGCGCGTGCTGCTGATCACCGGTGCGGTGTTCATGATCGCTGGCGTCGCCTTCAAGCTGGGTGCCGCGCCGTTCCACATGTGGCTGCCGGACGTTTACCAGGGTGCCCCGGCGCCGATCGCGCTGTTCATCAGCTCGGCACCGAAGCTGGCCGCATTCGGCATGGCCTACCGCCTGCTGGAAATGGGCGTGGGCCCGCTGTCGACCGAACTGCAGCTGCTGATTGCTGGCCTGGCCGCCGTCTCGCTGGTGATCGGCAACCTGATGGCCATCGCGCAGAGCAACCTCAAGCGCATGCTGGCGTTCTCCACCGTCTCGCACATCGGCTTCCTGCTGATGGGTATTGCCGGTGGCGGTTCGCAGGGCTATGCCGCCGCGCTGTTCTATGCACTGGCCTACGCCATCATGTCCACCGCCGCCTTCGGTGCGATCATCGCGCTGTCGCGTGCCGGCTTTGAAGCCGAGAACATCGAGGACTTCAAGGGCCTGAACGCCCGCAACCCGTGGATGGCCGGCCTGGTGCTGTGCATCATGGCGTCGCTGGCCGGCATCCCGCCGTTCCTGGGCTTCTGGACCAAGCTGGCGGTGCTGGGCGCGGCCGTCAACGGTGGCCTGCTGTGGCTGGCCATCCTCGGCGTGCTGTGTGCCGTGGTCGGCTGCTTCTACTACCTGCGCGTCATCAAGGTCATGTACTTCGATGAGCCGGTGGGCGAGGCCATGCCGCGCAGCAACGACCGCGTCCTGGGCCTGGTGCTGGGCGTGAACGCGCTGGCACTGCTGGCGCTGGGCCTGGCCTGGAACCCGATCATGGTCTGGTGCCAGCAGGCATTTGCGCATCTTGCATAAAAGTTGACACAAAGCTGCGCGATTCGTGTAATATGCGCAGCCTGAGTTGTCACTGCAGCGGTTCAGTCAGAACATCGTTGCGGTAGCCCTCCTCGAAAGAGCAGGGCAGCAGTTCAAACACTTCCGGTGCGGGGTGGAGCAGTCTGGCAGCTCGTCGGGCTCATAACCCGAAGGTCGCAGGTTCAAATCCTGCCCCCGCTACCAACATCGAACCGGCGCCAACCGGTCTGATGAATGAGGGAAAGCTTGCATGTTTTGAAGTTATCGCTCATAATTCCGCTTCTGATGCGGGGTGGAGCAGTCTGGCAGCTCGTCGGGCTCATAACCCGAAGGTCGCAGGTTCAAATCCTGCCCCCGCTACCAAGTAAAGAGATCGCCTTCGAAGTCCTGCTTCGAAGGCGTTTTTCTTTGCAGTTTGCGTCGTTTCCGTCCGATTGGGGTCAGATCCCTTTTCCTGCGGAAATGGGATCTGACCCCAGGCCTCGCACCTTGCACCAGCGCGGTGCAGCCGCTATCATCAGCGGCCTAGCAATACCCCTGAAGGTGGCCTCCCAGCGGGAGTCCAGACCCGGAAGGAGGGCCGCAACCGGCAGGCAATGCAGGTTGCAACCGGAATCCAGTCACCGGAGTCTTTCCGGAAAAGGGGCCCAGCGGGCCCTTTGTCGTTTCCGGGGCGTCATGTTTTCACGCCGGCCAAGGCCGGCACCCAACCAAGAGATCAAGGCAGGCTGTGAGCGACAAGGCAACCGACATCGCGAATCTGCTCGCCCCGACCGTTGTGTCGCTGGGCCTGGAGCTGCTGGGCGTTGAGTATCTGCCGGCCCCCGGCGGTGCGACCCTGCGCCTTTACATCGACGTGCCGCTGGCTGAACAGCCCGAGCGCATCATCAATGTCGACGACTGCGAGCGGGTCAGCCGTGAAGTGTCGGCGCAGCTGGACGTCGAAGACCCGATCAGCGGCAATTACACGCTGGAAGTGTCCTCGCCGGGCGTGGATCGCCCGCTGTTCAACCTGGAGCAGTTCGCCCGCCACCAGGGTGAATCGGCCAAGGTCACGCTGAAACTACCGCAGGACAACCGTCGTCGCCTGCAGGGCCGCATCGAAGCGACCGACGAGGCCGCAGGCACCATCACCTTCATTGTCGACAAGGCTGAAGTGGTGGTGTCGGCCGACAACATCGACAAGGCACGGATCATGCCCGACTGGGTGGCGCTGGGGCTGGCCCCGAGCAAGCCGACCGGTCCGGCACCGAAGCGTCCGAAGCCGAACACGAATTCTTCTTCCAACGAGCCGGCGGCAAAGAAGCCGCGCGCGGAGTGAGCCAATGAGCAAGGAACTGTTGCTGGTAGTCGACGCAGTCGCCAACGAGAAGGGCGTGCCGCGTGAAGTGATCTTCGATGCCATCGAGGCCGCCCTGGCCTCGGCAGCGAAGAAGCGCTATCCCGACGAGGAAGTGCTGACCCGCGTGGTCATCGACCACAAGGATGGCAGCTACGAAACCTACCGCCGCTGGGAAGTGGTGGCCGATGACGTGGTCATGGAATCGCCGGATCGCCAGATCCGCCTGATGGACGCCGTCGATGAAGCCGAAGGCGTGGACGTCGGCGACTACATCGAAGAGCAGATCGAGAACCCGGACTTCGGCCGCATCGCTGCCCAGGCTGCCAAGCAGGTCATCGTCCAGCGCGTGCGCGAAGCCGAGCGCCAGCAGGTCGTGGATGCGTGGAAGGATCGCGTCGGCGAACTGATCACCGGTGTGGTCAAGCGAGCAGAGCGCGGCAACATCTATGTCGACCTCGGTGGCAACGCCGAAGGTTTCATTCCGAAGGACAAGGGCATTCCGCGCGACGTGCTGCGCGCCGGCGACCGCGTGCGCGGCTACCTGGCCGAAGTCCGTTCGGAACCGCGTGGCCCGCAGCTGTTCATCAGCCGCGCCGCCCCGGAATTCATGATCGAGCTGTTCAAGCTGGAAGTGCCGGAAGTCGGCCAGGGCCTGGTGGAAATCAAGGCCTGTGCCCGCGATCCGGGCGACCGCGCCAAGATCGCCGTGCTCGCCCACGACCAGCGCACCGATCCGATCGGAGCCTGCATCGGCATGCGCGGTTCGCGCGTGCAGGCCGTGTCCAACGAGCTCAATGGCGAGCGCGTGGACATCGTGCTGTGGAACGACAACCCGGCCAACTTCGTCATCAACGCGATGGCGCCGGCCGAAGTGCAGTCGATCATCGTTGATGAAGACAAGCACTCGATGGACCTGGCTGTCGCTGAAGACCGCCTGGCCCAGGCGATCGGCAAGGGCGGCCAGAACGTGCGCCTGGCCAGCCGCCTGACCGGCTGGCAGCTCAACGTGATGACCCAGGACCAGGTCACCGCCAAGTCGGAAGCCGAGCAGGCTTCGGCCCGCCAGCTGTTCATGGACAAGCTGGAAGTGGACGAAGAGATCGCCGGCATCCTGGTCAGCGAAGGCTTCGGCACCGTCGAGGAAATCGCTTATGTCCCGGTCGGCGAACTGCTGGCCGTGGAAGGTTTCGACGAAGACATCGTCGAAGAGCTGCGCGCTCGTGCCCGCGATGCGCTGCTCAATGAGGCCCTGGCAGTCGAAGAAGGCCTTGAAGACGGCCAGCCGGCGCAGGACCTGCTGTCCCTGAAGGGCATGGACGAAGCCACCGCATATGCGCTGGCCGGCCACGGCGTGCGTACCAGCGAGGACCTGTCCGATCTGGCCGCCGACGAGGTCATGGACTTCGGCATCGAAGGACTGGATCAGGCGCGCGCCGCTGCGCTGATCCTGGCCGCCCGTGCCGAAGAGATCGCCCGACTGGAACGCGGCGAATGAGCCGGCAATGAACAGGGCCCTGAGCCGCTCAGGGCGTAGAATCCGCGCCACCTCCAGATGCGGGGGGGCGCCCACAAGATCATAGGATCCGAATGTCGCAGCAAACCACCATCCGCAAGCTTGCCGAACTGGTCAACACGCCGGTCGAAAAACTGCTGGAACAGCTGGCCGGTGCCGGCATGAAGTTCAGCGGTCCCGACCAGGTCGTGACCAGCTCCGAGAAGGTGAAGCTCCTGGGCTTCCTTCGTCGTTCGCACGGCAAGCCCGAGCAGGCCCCGGAAGAGACCGATCAGTCTGCAAAGAAGATCACGCTCAACCGCCGGAAGCAGCAGGAAGTGACGGTCAATTCCGGTCGCAGCAAGACGACCGTGAATGTCGAGGTGCGCCAGAAGCGCACCTACGTCAAGGATGGTGCGCGCGCCATGACGCCGGACGAAGAGCGCGCCGACATCCTGCGCAAGCTGGAAGAGTCGCGCGCGCGCAATCTCGCCGAACAGCAGGCGCTGGCCGAAAAGGATCGTCTGCGCGACGAAGCCATCGTCCGCGCCCGTGAGGAAGAGATTGCGGCCAAGGAACGCGCAGAGGCCGAGAAGAAGGCGGCCGAGGAAGCTGCGGCCGCCGCCAAGGCTGCCGAGGCGCTGGCTGCCACCAAGCCCAAGCGCGCTCCGATCGATGAAACCGCGCCGCGCCCGCCGCGTGCTCCGGCCGCCGCGCCGGCTGCGCCGCGCAGTGCGCCGCCGCCGCCGCGCAGCGACGACCGCAACAACCGCAGCGCTCCGCGCAACGAGCGTGGTCCGGGCGACCGTTTCGCCGGCCAGATGCACCTGTCGGCGGCCGACCGCGCGCGTCGTGGCAACAGCAACAACAGCAACACCCGGGGTCGTCCGGGCGGGCGTAACCAGGCCGGTGGCCGTCGCGACATGTCGCGCGGTGGCAACAATGCCGGTCCGCACGCCTTCGAGCGTCCGACCGCGCCGGTGGTGCGTGAAGTGGCGATCGGCGACACGATCACCGTGGCCGACCTGGCGCAGAAGCTCGCGCTGAAGGGCGGCGAGGTGGTCAAGGCGCTGTTCAAGATGGGCGTGATGGCCACCATCACCCAGTCCATCGACCATGACACCGCCGCGCTGGTGACCGAAGAGCTCGGCCACAAGGCGATCCGTGCCAATGACAACGACGCCGAAGACGCACTGCTGGCCTCGACCGGTGAAAACCAGGGCGAAGCCACCCAGCGTCCGCCGGTGGTCACCATCATGGGCCACGTCGACCACGGCAAGACCTCGCTGCTGGATTACATCCGCCGCACCAAGGTCGCCACCGGCGAAGCCGGCGGCATCACCCAGCACATCGGTGCCTACCACGTGGATACGCCGAAGGGCGTGATCAGCTTCCTGGATACCCCGGGCCATGCTGCCTTCACCTCGATGCGTGCCCGCGGTGCCAAGCTGACCGACATCGTGGTGCTGGTCGTGGCCGCCGATGACGGCGTCATGCCGCAGACCAAGGAAGCGATCCAGCACGCCCGTTCGGCGGGTGTGCCGCTGATCGTGGCGATCAACAAGATCGACAAGTCCGACGCCGACCCGATGCGGGTCAAGAACGAACTGCTGTCCGAGCAGGTCGTGGCCGAAGACTTCGGTGGTGACACCCAGATGGTGGAGATCTCGGCCAAGACCGGCCTGGGCATCGACGACCTGCTGGACGCCATCTCGATCCAGGCTGAACTGCTGGAACTGAAGGCCGTCGACGAAGGCCGCGCCGCGGGCGTGGTGATCGAATCGTCGCTGGACAAGGGCCGTGGCCCGGTCGCGACCGTGCTGGTGCAGCAGGGCCGCCTGAAGAAGGGCGACTACCTGGTGTGCGGCATCCAGTACGGCCGCGTGCGTGCGCTGTTCGACGAAACCGGCAAGCAGCCGGAGTTCGCCGGCCCGTCCATCCCGGTGCAGGTCCTGGGCCTGTCCGGCGTGCCGGAAGCCGGTGACGACTTCGTGGTCGTCGAGGACGAGCGCCTGGCCAAGGACGTTGCCCAGCAGCGTGAGACCAAGCGCCGTGAATCGCGCCTGGTGGCCACCGCGGGCAGCCGCATGGAAGACATCATGGCGACCCTGGGCAAGGGCGAGGGCCAGCAGGTCCTCAACCTGGTCATCAAGGCCGACGTGCAGGGTTCGGTGCAGGCCCTCAGCCAGGCATTGGTCGCGCTGTCCAACGAAGACATCCGCATCAACGTGATCCACTCCGGCGTGGGCGGCATCACCGAATCGGACGCCAACTCGGCGGCCGCTTCGAAGGCTACCGTCATCGGCTTCAACGTGCGTGCGGATGCTTCGGCCCGTCGCATCATCGAATCCAACGGCGTGGACCTGCGCTACTTCTCGATCATCTATGACGTGATCGATCAGGTGAAGCAGGTGGCCTCCGGTCTGCTGGGCGTGGAGATCCGCGAAGAGATCATCGGTATCGCCGAGGTCCGCGACGTGTTCCGCAGCTCCAAGCTGGGCGCCGTTGCCGGCTCGATGGTCATCGAGGGCGTGGTCAAGCGCAACAAGCCGATCCGCGTGCTGCGCGACAGCGTGGTGATCTTCGAAGGCGAACTGGAATCGCTGCGCCGCTTCAAGGAAAACGTCGAGGAAGTCCGCAACGGTACCGAATGCGGTATCGCGGTGAAGGCCTACAACGACGTCAAGCCGGGTGACCAGATCGAGTGCTTCGAGCGTATCGAAGTGCCGCGCACCCTGTAATGCTGCAAGGCGGCCCGACCAACGGTCGGGCCCCACCATGTACCTGTAGCGCCCGACCGTTGGTCGGGCGACAACTGAACCAAGAGCTCCTCGTGCCCAAGACTTTCCATCGAACCGACCGTGTCTCCGCCCAGCTGCGCCGTGAACTCGGCACCCTGGTGCACAACGCCGTGCGCGAGCATGGGTTGCCCTCGGTGAGCGTGTCCGACGTGGAAATCACCCGCGACATGGCCCATGCCAAGGTATTCGTCACCGCGCTGATGCCGGAGCGTTCGGCCGAAGCCGTGGCCGGCCTGAAGGAGCTGGGCTACCGCCTGCGCATGGACCTGGCCCGTGCGATGAAGTTGCGCCACGTGCCGGAGCTGCATTTCCACTACGACGACTCGGTCGACCGTGGTGAGCACATCGACAACATCCTGCGCGACCTGCCCGATACGCTGGCCGCGGAGAAGCGTCGCGAGAGCGACGAAGAATAAGCCAGCGCCGGGCCCATGCCCGGCGTCTTTTCATTCCGGCAACGCGATGCCTGTGCCGGCCGCGCTGCGGCAGCCGAGCATGGCTCGGCTCTACACAATCCTGTCATGACCCGAATTCAGTTCCGCCGCCTGGATGGCATCCTGCTGCTCGACAAGTCGACCGGCATGAGTTCCAACGCCGCCCTGCAGGTGGCTCGTCGCCTGTTCCGTGCCGAAAAGGGCGGCCACACCGGCAGCCTCGACCCGCTGGCCACCGGCCTGTTGCCGCTGTGCTTCGGCGAGGCGACCAAGATTGCCGGCCTGCTGCTCGGCTCGGCCAAGGCGTACGACGCCGAGATCATGCTGGGCCAGACCACCGACACCGACGATGCCGAAGGCCAGGTGCTGCTGCAGCGCCCGGTGCCTTCGATCAGTGCCGAGACCCTGCAGGCGGCGCTGGCGCCGCTGACCGGCAGCATCCGCCAGCGCGCCCCGATCTATTCGGCTCTGAAGCAGGGTGGGGAGCCGCTGTATGTGAAGGCCCGCCGCGGTGACGTCATTGAAGCGCCGGAGCGTGAGGTGCAGGTGCACGCCATCGAGGTGCTCGAGCAGCAGCCGGAGCGGTTGCGGCTGCGTGTGACCTGCGGCTCGGGCACCTACATCCGCAGCCTGGCCCGCGATCTGGGCGAGGCGCTGGGCTGTGGCGCGCATATCAGCGCGCTGCGCCGGCTCTGGGTCGAGCCGTTCCGTGAACCGGCGATGGTCACCCTGGATCAGCTGCGGGCGATGGTCGAGGCGGGTGACGAGGCGGGCATGGACGCGCTGCTGCTGCCGCTGGCGGCCGGCCTGGCTGAATACCCGCGGGTCGACCTCGATGCCGACCAGGCCCACCGCTTCTGCGTCGGCCAGCGCCAGCGCGATCTGTCGTGGCCCCGTGGTCTGGTGGCCGTGTTCGGTCCGGACGATGCTGTCCAGGGGTTGGGCCAGGTCGATGACAGTGGCCTGCTGGCTCCGCAGCGTCGTTTCAACCTCTGACCGGGCCCGGGCGGTTCAGCCCCGGTCCTTGTCCCGGAAGCCCCCGACCGTTACAATTTCGCGGCCGTTTTCCGGCAGCCTGCCTCGCGCAGGTTTCATCCTCGTAGTCCACGGCGAGCCTGGCGGTGCGCGAAGCGCGTTCCTGCCGGCCACGCATCACAGAGAAAAAAGAAATGTCGATCGACACCCAGAAGGTCATTGAAGACAACAAGCGCAGCTCGGCTGACACCGGCTCCCCGGAAGTCCAGGTTGCACTGCTGACCGCCCGCATCGAACTGCTGACCGGCCACTTCAAGACCCACAAGAAGGACCACCACAGCCGCCGCGGCCTGCTGCAGATGGTCAACCGCCGTCGCAGCCTGCTCGACTACCTGAAGAAGAAGGACGTCGAGCGTTACAAGGCCCTGATCGAGAAGCTTGGCCTGCGTCGCTAAGCAACGAATCCCCCGCGGCGCAGCGATGCGCCGCGGTTTTGTTTTGTAGCACCGCAATCCCCGATTCAGGCCGGAACGATCCGGCCACCCGCTGGCGGCAAGGGTCGCCGACGGTCCAAATTCGCAGACAGCATCCCCAAGGACACCCTCCGTGGCAAAAATCACCAAAACCTTCCAGTACGGCAAGCACACCGTCACGCTCGAGACCGGCGAAGTCGCCCGTCAGGCCAGCGGTGCCGTCATCGTCAAGATGGACGACACCGTACTGCTGGTCACCGCCGTCGCCGCCAAGAGCGCGCGCGAAGGCCAGGACTTCTTCCCGCTGACCGTCGATTATCAGGAAAAGTTCTACGCCGGCGGCCGTATCCCGGGTGGTTTCTTCAAGCGTGAAGGCCGTGCGACCGAGAAGGAAACCCTGATCTCGCGTCTGATCGACCGTCCGATCCGCCCGCTGTTCCCGGAAGACTACAAGAACGAAGTGCAGATCATCGCCACGGTCATGTCGCTGAACCCGGACGTGGACGGCGACATTCCGGCCCTGATCGGCGCCTCGGCTGCGCTGGCGCTGGCCGGCACCCCGTTCATGGGTCCGATCGGCGCTGCCAAGGTCGGTTACAAGAACGGCGAGTACATCCTGAACCCGACCGTCAGCGAACTGGCTGACTCGCAGCTGGAACTGGTCGTCGCCGGTACCTCCAACGCCGTGCTGATGGTCGAATCCGAAGCCGCGCTGCTGTCCGAAGAAGTGATGCTGGGCGCTGTGACCTTCGGTCACCGCGAAATGCAGAAGGTCATCAACGCGATCAACGAGCTGACCGTCGAAGCCGGCACCAAGCCGTCGACCTGGGAAGCCCCGGCCAAGAACGACGCGCTGATCTCTGCCCTGAAGGAAGCCATCGGCCCGCGCCTGGGCGAAGCCTTCCAGGTGCGCGACAAGCTGCAGCGCCGCGACGCCATCTCGGCGATCAAGAAGGACGTGGTCGAAACCCTGGCTGGCCGCGTGGCCGCTGAAGGCTGGAACCCGGCCGAGCTGTCGAAGGAATTCGGCGAGCTGGAATACCGCACCATGCGTGACTCGGTGCTGGACACCAAGGTCCGCATCGACGGCCGTGCGCTGGACACCGTCCGCCCGATCGCGGTGAAGACCGGCGTGCTGCCGCGTACTCACGGTTCCTCGCTGTTCACCCGCGGCGAAACCCAGGCCATCGTGACCATCACCCTGGGCACCGCCCGTGACGGCCAGGTCATCGACGCCGTTGCCGGTGAGTACAAGGAAAACTTCCTGTTCCACTACAACTTCCCTCCGTTCTCGGTGGGTGAGTGCGGCCGCATGATGGGCCCGAAGCGCCGCGAAATCGGCCACGGTCGCCTGGCCAAGCGCGGCGTGCTGGCTGTCATGCCGTCGCTGGAAGCCTTCCCGTACACCATCCGTGTCGTCTCGGAAATCACCGAGTCGAACGGTTCCTCGTCGATGGCCTCGGTCTGCGGCTCGTCGCTGGCCCTGATGGACGCCGGCGTGCCGGTGAAGGCGCCGGTTGCCGGTATCGCCATGGGTCTGGTCAAGGAAGGCGAGCGCTTCGTCGTCCTGTCCGACATCCTGGGTGACGAAGATCACCTGGGCGACATGGACTTCAAGGTGGCCGGTACCGCTGAGGGCATCTCCGCCCTGCAGATGGACATCAAGATCGAAGGCATCACCGAAGAGATCATGAAGCAGGCCCTGCAGCAGGCCAAGGCTGGCCGTCTGCACATCCTGGGCGAAATGGCCCACGGCCTGACCGCTCCGCGTGAAGAGCTGTCGGACTACGCGCCGCGCCTGCTGACCATCAAGATCCACCCGGACAAGATCCGCGAAGTGATCGGCAAGGGTGGTTCGACCATCCAGGCCATCACCAAGGAAACCGGCACCCAGATCGACATCCAGGACGACGGCACCATCGTCATCGCGTCGGTCAACGCCATCGCTGCCCAGGCCGCCAAGGCCCGCATCGAGCAGATCACCTCGGACGTCGAGCCGGGCCGCATCTACGAAGGCAAGGTCGCCAAGATCATGGACTTCGGTGCGTTCGTCACGATCCTGCCGGGCAAGGACGGTCTGGTCCACGTGTCGCAGATCTCCAGCGATCGCGTCGAGAAGGTCGGCGACGTGCTGAAGGAAGGCGATGTGGTCAAGGTCAAGGTGCTGGAAGTCGACAAGCAGGGCCGTATCCGCCTGTCGATGAAGGCCGTGGAAGAAGGCGACGCCGTCAGCGCCGAGTAATCGGCGGTGGGTGTCAACCTTGGTTGACACGCTCCTGGAATCGCTGAAATGAAAAAGCGGGCTTCGGCCCGCTTTTTCTTTGCCTTCAATCCTGTGGGTGAGAACCGTTGGTCCTTACACCTGCGCGCCTTCTTCCTCTTCCCCCAGCCACCACACCTGGCCCGGAGCGGGGTCACTCAGCGGATGCTCGCGCTGTTCGATGGCCTCCAGCACGCGTCCCGGGGCCGCAGCGGCCCACGTCGCCAGCAGCGTCTCCACCGCAGCCCGGCCCTGAGCGGCAATGCCCAGATCGCGCTGGCGCGCCCAAGTGCCTTCCTCAGTGACTTCTGCCTCGTCGCCATGCTGATGCGGGGTGCCATAGCTGCAGCGGCGGCACAGCCGGCGCACGGTCGCGGTCCAGTCCTCGACCATGCCGATGCCGGGCAGGTTCATGGCCCCCAGGGCAGCGATGTCATCGGCTGAATCGCACTGCACGAACACGGTGAAGGTCGCCATGTCCGATGGCTGCAGGCGCTGCATGGCATTGAACACCGGTACCTCGCGTTCGCCGTATGTACGGCGGCCGGTCGATGCACCGTCATGCAGCACGATGTCGCCGAAGCGGAAGCCACTTTCGGGCAGCGGTACGTTGTCGATGCGTGCACGCACCGGATCAATGCGGCTCATGTACACCACCTCGGCATCGGACCATGGCGCCAGGCGCACGCAGGCCACGCCGAAGTTGCCCTCGATCGGGCCTTCGCCCTCGGGCAGGGTGATGCCACAGCGGGTCCACTGGCGCCGTGCTTCGGCCCAGTCCGCCATGCCGGTGGCGGCGATGCCGGCATTCCAGGCCGTGGCGACATCGAATTCCTCGCGCAGCTGCTCCGATCGCAGGTTGTCCTGCAACGAGGCCGGCCAGTCGCGCAGGTACTTGTGCGCCAGCCCGCGCATGTAATGCAGGTACGGCACTTCGGGAGCGAGTGCGATCAGCTCGGCAAACAGCGCCACCGCCTGGGGCAGGTCGCCTTCGTGGAACGCGTCGTAGGCGCGCGCTTCCAGTGACTGGCGTTCATCGAGGGATGCGTCGTCCAGCAGGTCGCCGTCGGGGTTGGTGTCGTGATCGATGCTCATGTCCATGTGCGGTTGAAGATCCGCGGCCACCTTAGCCGATGCAGGAGGCCGGGTGCGCCGCGTCGGCGCGTGTCCTGCTGCAATGCATGATGGCAGCGGCATGACTGCCCCATTGTCGCCCTCTGGCGGATCGTTGCTGTCCACTGGACGACATGTGGCGACATCGGTCCCACAGCCTCATCGGTTTGCTAACGTGGCGGCGCCTTCGAACCGGGAGATTCCATGTTCCGCCAGACCGTGGCCGTCCTTGCCGTGCTGATTGCCGGCGCCCTGCCCATTGCCGCGCCCGCCGCGCCCGCACAGCCGCCGATCTTCGGTGCCTACTACCCCGGTGGTTCGGCCGAGCGCTATCCAGTCTCGAGCATTCCCGCCGAGCGCTTGACCCATCTGTTCTATGCGTTCTCCACCATCGAGGACGGCCGCTGCACGGTCGGTGCCGAAGCGCCGAAGAACTTCGCCGCGCTGGCTGAACTCAAGAAGGCGCATCCGCACCTGCACACGCTGATTTCGATCGGTGGCTGGGGCGCGGGTGGGTTCTCCGATGCAGCGTTGACCGAGGCCAGCCGCAAGCGCCTGGTGGACTCATGCATGGCACTGTTCTTTGATCGCCATGCCGGCAGCTTCGATGGCGTGGATATCGACTGGGAATTCCCGGTCAGTGGCGGCCCGAAGGAGCTGGCGCACCGTCCGCAGGATCGCACCAATCTGACCAAGCTCGCGCAGGCGTTCCGCGTGGCACTTGATGCGCGCGGTCGCAAGGCGGGGCAGCCGATGCTGCTGACCGCCGCGCTGGCCGCCGGTCGCCTGCAGACCGATGGCCCCTACGATCCGGCCGCCAGCTACGACCTGCCGGCGCTGGCCAAGGTGTTCGATTTCATCAACCTGATGAGCTACGACATGGGCACTGGCTTCTCGACGGTGTCGACCTTCAACGCACCGCTGCATGAGGTACCGGCCGACCCACTGGCGCCGGAGCTGCGGCGCTGGAACAACGTGGCCGGCGCGGTGCAGTACTACCGCGAGCACGGTGTGCCGGCCGGCAAGCTGGTGCTGGGCGTGCCGTTCTACGGGCGCGGCTTCAAGGTCACCGGCGATGCCCCGGATGGGTTGTACCAGCCCTACAGCGCACCGGCCGATGCAGGCGACTGGCGGGTGATCAAGGCGCGCTATCTCGACCAGCCGGGCTGGACCAAGCACTGGCAGCCGCAGGCACAGAGCCCATGGCTGTACAACGCCGCGCAGAAGATCTTCATCAGCTATGAGGACCCGCGCTCGATCGGCCTGCGTGCGCAGTTCGCCCGCGAGCAGGGCCTGGCCGGCGTGTTCATGTGGGAGCTGACCGGCGACGACGAGCAGGCCAGCCTGCTCAACGCCATGCTGGGCCCCTGGCAGAAGGCGCGCATCGGCGATTGAGCTGCATCAGGCGATGCCCGGCGCAATGCCGCAACGCCATCGGCCCAACCCCGCACAGCATGTCCATGCCCGCAGCGTTACGCTGCGGGCATGATCCATCTCGAACGCTTGGACCATCTGGTCCTCACCGTCGCCGACATCGACCGCAGTTGTGATTTCTACCAGCGCGTGCTCGGCATGCAGGTCGTGCGCTTCGGCGCGGGCCGTACCGCGTTGCAGTTCGGCCAGCAGAAGATCAATCTGCATCCGGCCAGTGCCCCGCTGCAGCCGCATGCGTTACGACCCACGCCGGGCAGTGCCGACCTGTGTCTGGTCACGTTTACGGCGACAGTCGATGTGCTGGCCCACCTGCAGGCGCAGGCCGTCGCGGTGGAGGAGGGGCCGGTGGCCCGCACCGGCGCACTGGGGCCGATCGAATCGGTGTACTTCCGCGACCCGGATGGCAACCTGATCGAAGTCAGCCGTTACCCGGACCCAGCGCACCTGCTCCGGTAGCGCCGTGCCATGCCCGGCGAAGGCTCAGTTCGCCCAGACGCTGTTCGGATCGCCGTTGCGGGCGCGGCGTTGACCGGCCACTGCCAGGCGGGCGAAGCCGAAGGCCATGGCCAGCGCGATGGCATCGACCCAGAACAGCGGCCAGTGGCCACGCGCCGCAGCACGCCACAGCCAGTCACCATTGAGTGCGCCGTGCAGGATCGGCACCAGCGCGGTACTGATTGCCGCCGCCCACAGCAGCTCGCGTGCGGCCTGTGCCGGGCGGCGCAGCGCGGCCCACAGCGCACAGGCCGCCCAGCTGCCGAAGCAGGCCCAGCGGATGCCGTGGTCGACCGCCGCCGGCGCCAGCCGTTCCAGCACCAGCGCGGTGACGAACGCGACCGAGATCGCCACGCACAGGCCGATGCACACGCCGACCGTGGCCCGTGCCATGTTCACTCCGGCGCGCGGTTGCTGCGGCTGGCGACGCTTGCGCCGCGACTCGATCCACAGCAGGTTGCCCGAGTAGAACAGGAACGCACCGCCCAGGCCGAGCAGGAAGTACAGCCAGACCACCACGCCGTTGCCGAACTCGCCGAAGTGCAGCGCATAGGCGGCGCTGAGCGTGGCGTGGTTGGCGTCGCGCTGGCCTGGCAGCTGTGTGGCCAGTACCTGGCCGGTGGCGACATCCAGCGCCACGGCGCCGAGCGGGCCGAGCGTGCCGGTGGATTCGCCGGTGATCTCGATGGTGGCGTTGGTGTCGCCCGCGTTGGCCAGCTTCAGGTAGGCCGGCTCGAAGCTGGTCACGCCCTGCGCGCGCGCCACCTCCAGCGCCCGCGCATGCAGCACGCGCAGGCTGCCCGGCGGCGAGGGGATGCCGGTCGCTTCCCGCACCGGTGCGGTGTCCATCGCTGTTGGCACGGCCTGCAGGGCCTTGCCGTCGAAGATCAGCGGGTTGAGCAGGGCCATCTGCACGAACACCAGGCAGAGCAGGGCGCCGGTCACCGCGAACATCAGGTGGAAGGGCAGGCTCAGTACGCCGATCACGTTGTGCGCGTCCTGCCACAGCTGTTTCAGGTTGCGCCCCGGACGCAGCGCGAACAGGTCGCCGAGCAGCTTCGGCAGATGGATCACAAGGCCGCTCAGCAGCGCCATGCCGTACAGCAGGCTGACAATGCCCATCACGTAGATGCCGGCCACGGGCAGGCCCAGGCTGTAGTGCAGCTCGTTGACCAGCTCGGCCAGCCCGGTCTGCGGCGGCGTCGGGCTGCCGCCAATCTGCCCCGGCCAGGCATAACGCCAGCTGCCATCATCGGCCTGCCAGTACGCAAGTGGCTGCGGGTGGTCGGCGCCGGGGAAGGTCATGCCGACGTGGCGGCGGGCTTCCGCGTGTGTCGCCAGTACGTCTTCCAGCAGGTACTGCGCATCATCCAGCCCGGCTGGCAGTGCGGTGGCAGCGCCCGGGGTCTGCCACAGCGGCAGGTCGTGATGGAACAGGGTCAGCGCACCGGCGTAGAAGGCCACGAACAGGCCGAACCCGGCGACCAGGCCGACCCAGGTGTGCAGGGTGGTGAACGTGCGCAGGGTCTGCGAACTGAACTTCATGGGAGGGGTCTCATTGCACCGCGCCGGTCAGGCGCAGCAGCCCGAGCACGGCGAAGCCGGTGGCGGCGCTGCCGGCCAGCACCAGCCAGGCGCGCAGCGCACTGCGGAAACTGAACGCCCACAGGGCGGCCAGCATCCACAGCGGGATGAAGGCGATCAGGGTCGGCACCAGCGCCCGCTGCCAGGGGCCGGGCGGCAGCCATGCCAGCAGGCCGGTCGCGGCCGCGGCCAGGAAAAAGCCGGCGACGATGCCAGCGAAGGCGCGCGGCCACATCAGGGCGACTCCGGGCCGGGGCGGTGCCAGGCGGCCAGCGCCGGCAGCAGCATCGCCGCCAGCATCCAGGTGCACAGCATCGCCACCAGGCCGGCGGCAAAGCCGAGCTCGGCCATCCACAGCCACAGCGCAGCGGCGGCCGCGACCAGGCCGATCTGGCGGCCGAGGCGGCCGGCGCGGCGCAGGCGCGGCCAGCGGCAGTGCGGCGAGGCGGCATAGAAGGCCAGTGCCGAGAGCATCGCCGCCAGCATGCCCAGGCTGCAGAAGCCGAGCGTGGAAAGGCCGACGGTGATCATTGCGGGCGGCCGGCGCGGCGGCGGGCCGACGAACGCGGGGCACGGGCGGGGCCGGCGGGAGCCGGTCGGAGCGGGTGGCGCATCACGAGGTCCTGGGGGAAAGCAGGCAGGCTGGCACGGGGCGGGCTGCGCGGACATGGTAATCATTGCGTTTTCACGCCGCCAGCGAGGGCCATTCAGCGTACCGTACGGTAGCCCTTGGGCTTTCCGGTGCACTGGTTTAAGATCATCGCAGAACCCCTGACTGGAACAAGGTGGCCCGCGCCCAGCGCCGGCCGAGCGTGCGACATGAGCACTACCACCGCCCACTGTTGACCTGCCCCCGAAGGCCCTGTGTTCCAGGCGCCCTCGCGGCGCTTTTTTATTGCCCGGGCAACGGCCCGGGAACGCTTTCCAGCCCGCCCCGCGGGCCCCGCACGAAGCCACTGCGATGATCAACATTACCCTTCCCGACGGCAGCCGCCGCGAGTTCGAAAACCCCGTCAGCGTCATGGACGTTGCCCAGTCGATCGGTGCCGGCCTGGCCAAGGCCACCATCGCCGGTTCGGTCGATGGCGTGCTGGTCGATGCCAGCGACGTCATCGATCACGATGCCAGCCTGCGCATCATCACTGCCAAGGACGAGGAGGGCGTGGAGATCATCCGCCACTCCTGCGCCCACCTGGTCGGCCACGCCGTCAAGCAGCTGTACCCGGACGTGAAGATGGTGATCGGCCCGGTGATCGCCGAGGGCTTCTACTACGACATCTACTCCGAGCGCCCGTTCACCCCGGAAGACATGGCGGCGATCGAGAAGCGCATGGGTGAACTGATCGCCCAGGACTACGACGTCATCAAGAAGGTGACGCCGCGCGCCGAAGTAATCGAGATCTTCAAGGCCCGTGGCGAGGACTACAAGCTGCGCCTGATCGAGGACATGTCCGACGACATCCAGGCGATGGGCATGTACTACCACCAGGAATACGTGGACATGTGCCGTGGCCCGCACGTGCCGAACACGCGCTTCCTGAAGGCATTCAAGCTGACCCGCATCTCCGGCGCCTACTGGCGCGGCGACGCGCAGAACGAGCAGCTGCAGCGTATCTACGGCACCGCCTGGGCCGACAAGAAGCAGCTCGAGGCGTACATCAAGCGCATCGAGGAAGCCGAGATGCGCGACCACCGCCGCATCGGCAAGCAGCAGGACCTGTTCCACCTGCAGGAAGAGGCGCCGGGCCTGGTGTTCTGGCACCCGAAGGGCTGGGCCCTGTGGCAGGTGGTCGAGCAGTACATGCGCAAGGTCTATCGCAACAGCGGCTACGGCGAAGTGCGTTGCCCGCAGATCCTGGACGTGAGCCTGTGGAAGAAGTCAGGCCACTGGGACAACTACCAGGACAACATGTTCTTCACCGAGTCGGAGAAGCGCACCTACGCGGTCAAGCCGATGAACTGCCCGGGCCACATCCAGGTGTTCAACCAGGGCCTGCATAGCTACCGCGACCTGCCGATCCGCTACGGTGAGTTCGGTTCCTGCCACCGCAACGAGCCGTCCGGCGCGCTGCATGGCATCCTGCGCGTGCGTGGCTTCACCCAGGACGACGGCCACGTGTTCTGCACCGAGAGCCAGATCGAATCGGAAGTGACCGCGTTCCACCAGCAGGCGCTGGCGGTCTACCAGCACTTCGGCTTCGACGAGATCCAGATCAAGATCGCGCTGCGTCCGGAATCGCGCCTGGGCGACGACGCCACCTGGGACAAGGCCGAGGGCGCACTGCGTTCGGCGCTGTCCGCCTGTGGCGTGGAATGGCAGGAGCTGCCGGGCGAGGGCGCCTTCTATGGCCCGAAGATCGAGTACCACCTGAAGGACGCCATCGGCCGTACCTGGCAGCTGGGTACCATGCAGGTCGACTTCATGATGCCGGGCCGCTTGGGCGCCGAGTACGTGGACGAGAACAGCCAGAAGAAGCACCCGGTTATGCTGCACCGCGCCATCGTCGGCTCGATGGAGCGCTTCCTGGGCATCCTGATCGAGCACCATGCCGGCCAGTTCCCGGCCTGGCTGGCCCCGACCCAGGTGGTGGTGGCCAACATCACCGACGCCCAGGCCGAGTACGTCTCGGGCGTGACCAAAACCCTTGCGGAGCAAGGCTTCCGCGTCAGCTCGGATTTGCGTAACGAGAAGATCGGCTATAAAATCCGCGAGCATACGTTGCAGCGCGTGCCCTACCTGCTGGTCATCGGTGACCGCGAGAAGGAAAATGGGGCTGTAGCGGTGCGTACGCGTTCTGGCGAAGATCTGGGCAGCATGAGCCTGCAGGCCTTCATCGAGCGGCTCCACGCCGAGGGCGCGTAAGCAAAGGTCCGGTCCGGGCGCACAGGCACCCGGACCGGTTCGATACCCTTGGGAGAACGTAATATCAGCACCCCTGACAACAAACAGAACCGCAAGAATCAGGAAATCCGTGTGCCGCGCGTCCGCGTGATCGGCAGTGACGGAGAAATGATCGGCGTGTTGTCGCGCGACGAAGCGCTGTCCATGGCCGAAGATGAAGGCCTGGACCTGGTCGAAATCCAGCCGCAGGCCGATCCGCCGGTCTGCAAGATCATGGACTTCGGCAAGTTCAAGTTCGAAGCGCAGAAGAAGGCCAGCGAGGCCAAGAAGAAGACCAAGCAGGTCGAGATCAAGGAAGTGAAGTTCCGTCCGGTCACGGACGAGGGCGACTACCAGATCAAGCTGCGCAAGATGCGCGGGTTCCTCGAAGAAGGCGACAAGATCAAGGTCAACATCCGTTTCCGTGGCCGTGAAATGAGCCACCAGGAACTGGGTCGTGAAATGGCCAACCGGATCGAGACCGATCTGGGCGAGGACATCGTCATTGAATCCCGTCCGCGCCTGGAAGGGCGTCAGATGGTCATGATGATCGCGCCGAAGAAGAAGACCTGAGGCCTGACGGGCCGCCTTCCGGGGCGCCTGGCTGAATGGTTCAGGGTAAAGGGGCGCCATTGGCGTCCCTTTGCTTTTGCAGGAAGCCGGTGAATTGTCGGCAAAAGGGTTGCAGGGGCTGGTGACAGGGCGGTTTTGCCTGTATCATGCCCGGCTCGACCCACCCAGGACGGGTCGTACGCCGATCATGGCAGGACGGAAAGAGCGGCCTAGGCCGCCGCCAGATCAGTCAGAAACCAGGGTCATATCCCATCAAGGACATTGCAATGCCCAAGATCAAGACCAACCGGGCAGCGGCCAAGCGTTTCCGCAAGACCGCCTCGGGCAAGTACAAGTGCGGCCACGCCAACCGTAGCCACATCCTCACGAAGAAAGCGACCAAGCGTAAGCGTAATCTGCGTCAGACGGGCCATGTCCGTGCAGAAGACGCAGGCCGTCTGGACCGCATGCTCCCTTACCTCTGAGGAACTGAAAAATGGCACGAGTTAAGCGTGGCGTACAGGCGCGTCGCCGCCACAAGAAAATTCTGGATCTCGCCAAGGGCTATTACAACGCCCGTCGCAAGGTCTTCCGCGTCGCCAAGCAGGCGGTCATCAAGGCACAGCAGTACGCCTACATCGGCCGTAAGCAGAAGAAGCGCAACTTCCGTTCGCTGTGGATCACCCGTATCAATGCGGCTGCCCGCATCAACGGCCTGAGCTACAGCCGCTTCATGAACGGTCTGCTGAAGGCCGGCATTACCCTGGATCGCAAGGTCCTGGCTGACATCGCCGTGCACGACGCAGCCGGTTTTGCTGCGCTGGCTGAAAAGGCCAAGGGCGCGCTGGCGGCATAAGTCCTTCCCGATGCCGTAACCGTTCACTCGGAACGGTGTCAGGTCAAGGCAATGCATGGGGAAGGGCGCAAGTCCTTCCCCATTCTTTTTTGGGTCCCGGCGAGGCCACGACGGCAGCGCGGGGACGGCGGTGGCGACAGGGGTCGGCCCTTCGCGCATCGCGATGGCAGATCGACTGGAGTTCCGGCCCCCCATGAGCGACATCCAATCCCTCACCACCCAGGCGCTGGCCGATGTGGCCGCCGCACAGAGCCCCGACGTGCTGGAACAGCTGCGCGTGGCCCTGCTTGGCAAAAGTGGCAGCATCACTTCGCAGCTCAAGCAGCTCGGCGCCCTGCCGGCCGACGAGCGCAAGGCCGCCGGTGAAGCGATCAACCAGGCCCGCGATGCGCTGACCCGCGCACTGGGCGAGCGCAAGGCGCTGCTGGAAGACGCGGCACTGGATGCGCGCCTGGCCGCCGAAGCCATCGACATCACCCTGCCGGGCCGCAATGGCGACCGTGCCGGCCTGCATCCGATCACCCGCACCCTGGAGCGCATCACCGGCATCTTCGGCCGGCTGGGCTACGAGCTCTCGGAAGGGCCGGAGATCGAGGATGACTGGCACAACTTCGAGGCGCTGAACTTCCCGCCGCACCACCCGGCGCGCGCCATGCACGACACCTTCTACTTCGGCGACGGCCGCCTGCTGCGCACGCATACCTCTGGTGTGCAGGTGCGCTACATGGGCGACCACGCGCCGCCGCTGCGCATGATCGCCGCCGGCAAGGTGTACCGCAGCGACAGCGACCAGACCCATTCGCCGATGTTCCACCAGGTCGAAGGCCTGCTGGTCGACGAGCATTCGACCTTCGCCGACCTGAAGGGCACGCTGGCCGAATTCGTGCGCGCGTTCTTCGAGCGCGATTTCGAAATGCGTTTCCGTCCCAGCTACTTCCCGTTCGTTGAGCCGGGCGCGGAGGTGGACATCGCCTGGCAGCAGCCTGATGGCAGCACCCGCTGGCTGGAAGTGCTCGGCTGCGGCATGGTCCATCCGAACGTGCTGCGCAATGTCGGCATCGATCCGGAGCGTTACACCGGCTTCGCTTTCGGCATGGGCGTGGAGCGTTTCGCGATGCTGCGCTACGGCGTCAACGACCTGCGCGCGTTCTTCGAGAACGACGTGCGGTTCCTGAAGCAGTTCGCGTAAGCCGCAACAGTGTAGAGCCGAGCCATGCTCGGCTGCTTTTCTGGATGGACGCCTCCTTGCGCATGCGCTGGGCGACCACAAAAACCGCAACGGGAGGCACACCTCCCACCAGGGTGACACCATGAAATTCTCCGAAAACTGGCTGCGCAGCCACGTCCCGACCTCCGCCTCGCGCGATGAGCTCAGCGCGGTGCTGACCGCCATCGGCCTGGAAGTGGAAGAGGTGACCGCGCTCGGCGACGGCCTCGACCACGTGGTCGTGGCGCGCATCGTGGAAGCCGTGCGCCATCCGGAAGCGGATCGCCTGCAGGTGTGCAAGGTCGATGCCGGGCAGGGCGAGCTGCTGCAGATCGTGTGCGGCGCGCCGAACGCGCGCCCGGGCCTGGTCGCGCCGCTGGCGATGGTCGGTGCGCAGATCGGCGAGTTGAAGATCAAGCCGGCCAAGCTGCGTGGCGTCGAGTCCAACGGCATGCTGTGCTCGGCCAAGGAGCTGGGCCTGGACAACGATGCCTCCGGCCTGCTGGAACTGCCGGACGACGCACCGGTCGGCCAGTCCCTGGTCGAGTATCTGGGGCTGCCGGACGCCAGCATCGAGATCAAGCTGACCCCGAACCGTGCCGACTGCTTCAGCCTGCGCGGCATCGCCTACGACGTCGCCGCCGCCACCCGCAGTGAAGTGCTGGACTTCGCGGCCGACGCCATTGCGCCGGTCGGCAGCCGCGAACTGTCGATCCAGCTCGATGCCGGCGCCGAAGCACCGCGTTACCTGGGCCGCGTCATCGAAGGCGTCAACGCCGCTGCCAAGACCCCGCTGTGGATGGCCGAGCGCCTGCGCCGCAGCGGTGTGCGTCCGGTCTCGCTGCTGGTCGACATCACCCAGTACGTGATGCTGGAGCTGGGCCAGCCGATGCATGCCTACGACCTCGGTACCCTGCAGGGCAGCATCGCCGTGCGCCGTTCGCGCGCGGGCGAGAGCCTGAAGCTGCTGGACGGCCGCGATACCGCACTGGACGACAGCTTCCTGGTGGTTACCGATGCTGACCGTGCGGTCGGCCTGGCCGGCCTGATGGGCGGCTTCGACACCCGCGTCACCGACGCCACCTCCGCCGTGTTCCTGGAAGCTGCGCACTTCGCGCCGGCCGCGATCATGGGCCGTGGCCGCAAGTTGGGCCTGCATACCGATGCAGGCCATCGCTTCGAGCGTGGCGTCGACCCGGCATTGCCGCGCACCGCCATCGAATACGCCACCCGCATGGTGCTGGACCTGGCCGGCGGTACCCCGGCGCCGGTCACCGAGGCCGTGCGCGCCGATGACCTGCCGCAGCCGGCGACGATCGTGCTGCGCCGCGCGCGCATCACCCGCGTACTCGGCATCACCATCGACGACGCCGAAGTCGAGCGCATCCTGCGCGCGCTGGGCATGGACGTGGCCGCCACTGCCGAGGGCTGGCAGGTCGCTGCGCCGAGCCGCCGTTTCGACATCGCCATCGAAGAAGACCTGATCGAAGAGCTGGCCCGTATCCACGGTTACGAGCAGATTCCGACCACGCTGCCGGGCGGCGCCGCCCGCGTGGCGATGCCGAGCGAGACCCAGCTGGACGCACTGAGCGTGCGCCGCCAGCTGATCGCCCGCGACCAGCAGGAAACCGTCAACTTCGCCTTCGTCGACGACGCGCTGCTGACCCAGTGGCAGCTGCGCGACGGCCTGGTGCCGCTGGCCAACCCGCTGTCGGCCGAACTGGCGGTGATGCGCCCGTCGCTGCTGCCGGGCCTGGTCGCCACCCTCGGCCGCAATGCCGCCCGCCAGCTCGGTCGCGTGCGCCTGTTCGAACTCGGCCGCGTGTTCGCCCAGCAGGCCGGAGACGGCCAACCGGCGCCGCTGGAAACCCCGCGCGTGGCCGCTGCGGTCTGCGGTGACGCGCAGGCGGTGCAGTGGGGTCTGCCGACCCGCAAGGTCGATTTCCATGACCTGAAGGGCGACCTGGAATCGCTGGCGGCTGCCAGTGGCGCGCAGCTGGAGTTCCGCCCGTCGGCCCGTCCCTGCGGCCACCCGGCGCGCTCGGCCGAGGTGTTCCGCGATGGCGTGGCGATCGGCTGGATCGGTCAGGTCCATCCGCGCCTGGTCAAGGCGATGGACATCGAATCCGACGTCTACGCCTTCGAACTGGATCTGGAACCGCTGACCGCCCGCCGCCTGCCGCGTGCGGGCGAGCTGTCGCGCTTCCCGGCCGTGCGCCGCGACCTGGCGTTCCTGGTGCCTGAACAGGTGGCCTGGGCCGATCTGGCGGCGACCGTCCGCCAGGCCGCCGGCCCGCTGCTGCGCGACCTGAACCTGTTCGACCGCTATGTCGGCCAGGGCGTCGAGCCGGGATTCAAGAGTCTCGCTATGGGCTTGATTTTGCAGGACAAGTCGCGCACTCTGACGGACCGCGACGTGGATGCGGTGGTGGCCGAGGCGGTCACTGCCATCGAGCGTGAACACCACGCCCGGATCCGCGGCTGAGCGGGCAGCACTCGGGGGTAGCAGGCAATGGCATTGACCAAGGCGGAGATGGCGGAAAAGCTGTTCGACGAAGTCGGTCTGAACAAGCGGGAAGCCAAGGAATTCGTCGACGCGTTTTTCGATGTGCTGCGCGAAGCATTGGAACAGGGACGTCAGGTGAAGCTGTCGGGCTTCGGTAATTTCGATCTGCGGCGCAAGAACCAGCGCCCGGGTCGCAACCCCAAGACCGGCGAGGAAATTCCGATTTCCGCCCGTACGGTGGTCACCTTCCGTCCGGGCCAGAAGCTCAAGGAGAGGGTGGAAGCTTATGCTGGATCCGGGCAGTAACCGCGAACTACCGCCGATCCCGGCCAAGCGCTACTTCACCATCGGTGAAGTCAGCGAGCTGTGCGACGTCAAGCCGCACGTCCTGCGCTACTGGGAAACCGAGTTTCCCAGCCTTGAGCCGGCCAAGCGCCGAGGCAACCGCCGCTACTACCAGCGCCACGACGTGCTGATGGTGCGGCAGATCCGCAGCCTGCTGTACGAACAGGGCTACACCATCGGTGGCGCACGCCTGCGTCTGGATGGGCCCGATGCCCGCGAGGAATCGGCGCTGAGCAACCAGATCATCAAGCAGGTGCGCATGGAGCTGGAAGAAGTGCTGCAGTTGTTGCGCCGCTGATCCCATTTCCATCGTAATCCGCTATACTTCACGGCCCGCTGCACTGGCGGGCACATCGCAGCATCAGTCGGGGCGTAGCGCAGCCTGGTAGCGCATCTGCCTGGGGGGCAGAGGGTCGTCGGTTCGAATCCGGCCGTCCCGACCACTGTGATGAATCAAGAAGCCTGCGCAGCAATGCGTGGGCTTTTTTGTGCGGGCTGCTGATGCCGATGATCAGTCTTCAGCGAAGCGGTAGATCAGCTCCGGGTCGCCGTCATCCAATCCATGCACGATGCCGCTGTCGATGAAGCCCGACGCAACGAGCAGGCGCTGCATGCCGATGTTGGAGGCATTGGTCGAGGTGAACAGCTTGCCGCGACCGCGCCGTGCAATGGCGTGTCGCAGCAGTGCGGTACCGATGCCCTGGCCGCGCCGTTCGCGCGCCACCATCAGCATCTCGACGAAGGCCTCGCCGAAGAAGTGGTGATGCATGGCCAGGTAGCCAACGACCCTGCCGTCCTGCTCGGCGACCTGCAGGCCGCCGTGTGCCAGCCAGTTGCCAATCTGCATGATCCGCTCTGGATCAATGGCTGCCACGCTGTCGAGCGCGATCAAGGCATCCGCGTCCTGGGGGCTGCCGTTACGCAGGCGCGGAGAACGCGACGTCCGGCTCATCGCGGGCGGAGCTGCAGCAACAGGCCGCCACCCGATACAAAACAGGCGAGCAGGACGATGATCGACAACGGCAGGTGGAATTCATTGCGACCGAGCAAGGCAAACGCCAGGTGGATCAGCGCCGTGCCAATGCCGAGCGCGCCACAAACCAGTGCATAGCCGCGCGCCTTGGATGTGCCCAGCAGGGTATGGCGATAACCCCAAAGCACGGCGCCGACTGCGAACAGGTTGAACAGCAGGAAGCCCTGGATGCCGCCGGGCACTTGGAACATGGTCCATTCCTGCCAGAACGCAGCGTCGATCTGATGCAGGATCAACGCCAGCAGCGTCGCCAGATACCATCGTTCCATGTCGTGCTCCCTGCCATGCGGGCCATAGTCTATCGACTCCGCCTTGCACGCACGCCTACTCGTTGCAGCCAGCGCGTGGCTGGCAGTCAATACACCCGGAACTCGGCACGGCAGCCGTCGCTGACCCACACGCCGCGACGGTCCCAGCCCCAGTTGCGGTCCTCGATGCAGGTCGTCACCGATTTCTGCTTGACCAGCCGTACCCCGTGGCGGACGCGGACGCGGCACTCCTTGTCCTTGTTTTCGTAGGACTCGCAGACCAGGCGTTCACCCTCGTTGTCGCGGTCACGGCCGCGGCCACGTCCCGGCCAGCGCCCGTATCCGTCGGCGACGAAGTCGGCACGGCAGCCATCGGTCACCCACAGCATGCGGCGGCTCTGGCCCCAGTTCTGGTTCTCCACGCAGCGGGTGACCGACAGTTGCCTGGCCAGGCGCATCGGGCCCTGGATGGGGCATTGCTCGGTCTTGTTGAACTGGGATTCGCAGCGCAGCGCTGGAATGTGATCAGTGTCGTAGTCCTGGGCGGCCACGGCGGTGGCGGCCAGCAGCAGGGCAAGGGCGGCGCCGGTGATCGGCAGCAGCGGGCGAAGGGTCATTGGGAGCCTCGAGCGGGGATTCGGGCGGCAAGAATGACCCAGCACGGGGCCGTCGGAACGCATCGTTCCGGAAGTGGCTCAGTAAGGATTTAGTAGTGCGCACGGGCCCATGCAGAGGCTTACATCCCGTATCATCGCTGCACATCCGATCGCATCGGTTTACACCTTCTTACATGTCTTCCACGCCTGTCGGCGCAGCCTGTGGCTGCCGTCACTGGTGTGCGGGCGGCCTGTGGGGGAGGATGCGCGGACCACGACGACCACAGGGGGTTGCGTTGATCAGCAGTACCGTCATTCATCGCTCGGCCGACGCAGGCGGCGCCGAGGTGCGGGTCCTGGACACCACGTTCAAGGGCAAGCATGTGTTCATTGCCTGGGGCCTGCGCGGGCCGGAACTGACCCGCAGCGCGGACCCGGCTGCGACCGTGGCCGCACGCAAGGCGCTGCACGCGGTTGCCGGCCACAGCGAAGGGCCGCGCAGCCCGGAAGTGTTCATCGCCAACCAGTCGGCGGTGGCGATCACGGTCTATCGCCTGCTTACCGAAGCGCGCTCCGGCGATGCCATCTTCTTCCTCTGCGATTCCCAGGCGGTGGTCGAGTGGCTGATCACCGCGCTGGAAGTGCAGGGCGCGGACTGATTCCGCGCTGCATCGAAGGCAGGATCAGGCCAGTGCTGCGTCCACCGCAGCCCGCGCATGCAGGGCAGTGGTATCGAACAACGGCACTGCACTGTCCTCCGGGCGTACCAGCAGCATGATCTCGGTGCAGCCAAGAATGATCGCTTCGGCACCGCGCGCCACCAGTCGCGCGATCACGCCGGCATAGACCTGCCGTGAGTGCTCGCTGACCACGCCGGCAATCAGCTCCTGGTAGATGATGTCGTGCACGCTGCGCCGGTCATCGGCATCGGGCACCAGCACTTCCAGATCGAAGCGATCCTGCAGCCGGCCGCGGTAGAAGTCCTGCTCCATGGTGAAGGCGGTGCCGAGCAGGCCCACCTTGCGTGCGCCTGCCTGCACGATGGCCTGGGCGGTGGGATCGACGATATGCAGCAGCGGCAGTGGGCAGGCCGCCTCGATGCGGTCGGCCAGCGTGTGCATGGTGTTGGTGCAGACCAGCAGCAGATCGGCACCACCGGCCTGCAGGCGCCGTGCGGCGTCGACCATGTGGTCGCCCAGTGCATCCCAGTCGCCGTCGTGCTGCAGCTGCTTGATCGGGGCGAAGTCCACCGACCACAGCAGCAGCTGCGCGGAGTGCGCGCCACCGAGGCGCTGCCGCACGTCCTCGTTGATGAGCCGGTAGTACTGGGCCGAGCTTTCCCAGCTCATGCCGCCGATCAGGCCGAGAGTCTTCATGCATTGCTCCAGGGAAGAGGCGGTCATTGCAGCACAATGAGGAAGGGCATTGCGCAATACGTGGGCGTTGGGCAGGTCCGCGAGCGGGGTCTGATCGACCCCGGTGCTGCTGCGGCGCGATAATGTCGCTACCAATGGGAGGGCGGGGCGATGGGCGAGTGTTGCGGCTGTGGCAAGACCCTGGACGTGGCGGCGATGCAGGCGCGGCACCGGCGCGTGCTGTGGATCGTGCTGCTGGTCAATCTGGCCACCTTTGCGTTGATGGTCGCTGCTGCCGGGTACAGCCATTCGTCCTCGCTGTTGTCTGGCGCCCTGGACAACCTGGGTGACGCGGCGACCTATGCATTGAGCCTGGCCGTGGTCGGCGCAGGCCTCGTGGCCAAGGCGCGGGTTGCCCTGTTCAAGGGGCTACTGATCCTGGTGGCAGCGCTCGCGGTGGCTGCGCAGATCGGATGGCGGTTGCTGCATCCGGAGGTGCCCTTGTTTGCCAGCATGGGCCTGGCGGCGCTGCTCAACCTGGCCGCCAACGCGGCGTGCCTGTGGTTGCTGACCCCTTATCGCAACGACGACATCAACCTGGCGTCCGCCTGGGAATGCTCGCGCAATGATCTGTATGAGGGCGTATCGGTGCTGCTGGCCGCGGGCCTGGTAGCGCTGTTCGGTGCGGGTTGGCCGGATCTGCTGGTAGCGGTCGCACTGCTGGTATTGTTCCTGCGCTCGGCGTTGAGGGTCCTGCGCTCGGCCTGGGTAGAGCTGCGCAGCGCGCGTCTGCTGACGTCGTGAGTACGCGTCTGTAACCGTCGCATCCGCGTCAGGCTGTATGTGACGCAGGCCATGGTCACGCTCTAAGCTTGCTGGGTTTTCCTGCGTGGATGTTGAAATGGCCCTGCATACCTGGTGGTGGTTCCTGGCCACGGTGTTCGTTCTGTGTGGCACGCCGGGGCCGAACATGCTGCATATCCTGGGGCGCAGCGTCGGGCTGGGTTTCCGCGGCAGCGTTCCGGCCATGGCGGGCTGCCTGCTGGCGATGCTGCTGGTGCTGGCGGCCTCCGCAGCGGGCCTGAGTGCGCTGCTGCATTCCTCGCCGATGCTGTTCGAGGTGCTGCGCTATCTGGGCGTGGCCTATCTGGCCTGGCTGGGCCTGAAGGCATGGCGTGACAGCTGCCGTCCCGCGCCACCGGTGACGGTGGATGCCGCACTGCCGATGACGCCGACGCTTGGTGCCTGGACCGTGTTCCGTGGTGGCCTTCTGGTGGGCCTGAGCAATCCCAAGCTGCTGCTGTTCGCGGCGGCGTTCCTGCCGCAGTTCGTCGATCCGTCACGCGGCCAGGCGTTGCAGTACAGCGTGCTGGTGGCCACCTTCGCCGCCTGCGAACTGTTCTGGTACGTGATGTATGCAGCCGGTGGCCATGGCCTGCGCCGCTGGCTGGCCAAGCCGTTTGCACGACGCTGGTTCGAGCGGCTGGTGGGCAGCGTGTTCCTGGCGTTTGCCGTCGCGCTGCTGCGCTTCCGTCCGCGCTGATTCACGCCGCGCACGCGGCCTGTTCACGACTGCCGCATCGGCCACGGCCTAGCCTGATCATCCAGTACGCAGTCCCCGCGGGGAAAGGTTTGACATGATCAAGTGGGCCATCATCTTCGCCATCATCGGCGTCATTGCGGGCGTGCTCGGCTTCGGCGGCATTGCCGGTGCCGCGGTCGGCATCGCCAAGTTCCTGTTCTGGGCCGGCATCATCATTGCCGTGGTGCTGTTCCTGCTCGGCATGACCGTAGCGAAGAAGGTCAGCTAGCGTTGATCGCGCAGCAGCGTGCTCAGTGTGCGCTGCTGCGCGAGAACAGGTTGATCACCAGCACGCCGGCGCAGATCAGGCCGATGCCGATCAACGCCGGTGCATCCAGGCGCTGCTTGAACACCACCAGCCCGATCAGCGAGATCAGCACGATTCCGACGCCGGACCAGATCGCGTAGGCGATGCCGGTCGGGATCGACTTCATGGTCATCGACAACAAGTAGAAGCACAGCCCGTAGCCGACCAGCGCGCCCAGCGTCGGCGCCAGCCGGCTCATGCCGTCGGAGGCCTTCAACAGTGATGTGGCAATCACTTCCAGCATGATGGCTGCAGCAAGGTAGAGGTAGGGATTCATTGCGCGCTCCGGCTCACTGCGGGTCGCACAGTTTCAGGGCCTGTTCGGCCATGGCCAGTGCGTTGATGCGTTCCTCCTCGTCCAGCGGCCGGCCGTAGGCCGTGGCCCAGTAGCCATCGGCCGCGCAGCGCGCCGCATACAGTCGGGGATCGTTGGCTTCGCCGGCGAATTCGGCCAGCATTGCACGCTTCCAGGTGCGCCAATGCGCGAGCAGGGCCGGTTCCATCAGGTTGCCCAAGGTCAGGCCGATGTCGTTGTCCTGCTCCTGCTGCAGCAGATGCTCGAAATTGGCCTGCACATAGGCGCGGCTGAAACGGCCATGGCCTTCGGGATTTTCCTGCAGCAGGGCGCGTACCCGCGCTTCGAACTCGCCGATAAGCGCGCCGACGGCTTCATCCACCAGTGCCTGCTTGCTGCTGAAATGATGGAACAACGCACCCTTGCTGACACCAGCGGCCTGCGCGACGTCCTGCACGGTCAGCGCGGCCAGGCCGTTACGGCCGATCACTTCAATGGTGGCCTGCAGCAGTGACTGGCGCACGCTGTCGGGCGCCTTGCGGCGCGAACGGGAGGGGGATGCGGACATGGTGGGAAGAAACCGACTGGACGGTACGATTGTAGCGCAGGCCCGCTGTGTTGCCGCGCGCTGCCGGCCTGGACCGGCAGCGGAACCGTCATGCGTCGACGCGGGCGAAACGTGGTTGCGGTCCGTGCTCGCCGGGCACCTGCTCGACGAACATGGCGTACGGGCGTACCCACAGGCCGCCTTCGCCATACAACGCGCGGTACAGCACCATCGGCTGCAGGGTCTCGCTGCTGCGGACGATGTCCAGCACTTCGTACTCGCCGCCCTTGAAGTGGCGGTAGCGGCCCGGGGCCAGGGTGGGGAGCGGACTCAGCTCAGCCATGGTGGGCGCGACTCACTTGCGCGCCGGGCTGGCCGGCTTTGCGCAGTAGGCATCGATGGCTTCGGCGGTATTGGCCAGGCCCTGTGCCTGCGCCAGTTCCCACGGGCGTTCGCAACGCTGGCTGTGCTCGCACCACTGGTAGCCGGCCGAACCGATGCAGCCATGCGCATCGCGATCACCGCCGACCACCGGCGTGGCCGGCGACGTGGCTGTCGCTTCGGCGTGCGTGGGTGCCTTGTCCGGGCTGGCGCAGGCGACCAGGACCAGCAGCGCGGGAATCAGAAGAAGGGATTTCATCGGCGGAGCTCCGTGCCTAAAGCAACAGTGTCGACCGCAGGAAAAACGGCAGCAAGTGCTCAGTGCAGGGCGGCGCGGATCAGTTCCTCGATCAGCACCAGATAGCTGGCCACGAAGTAGAACTTCAGCAACGTCGAACGCTGCTGCGAGAAGAAGGTGCGCATGTGGAAGGGGCCCCTGTTGGTGACGGTAGTGTGAAGCTCTGCCAACTCCGTGACAAGGGTCACGAAAGGGATTCACTAAACGGCCTCAGGGATGTGAGGGCGGGGCGGTCTGACAGTCCGGCGCGGCATTTTCGTACAAATCTGATAGGCCATCCCGGAGGTGCTCGCTAGCCTGATGGTGTACCGGCGCTCAGGGCCTTCCGCTGCCGGCGTGCCTTCATTCCGCAGGAGTCTTCCAATGGTCATTACCGTTCAATGCAACGCCCGGCACTGGTCCGTATTGGATCCGCAGGCGCATGACGCCACCCGTTATGCACGGGGCGCCGAGGCTTTCGATGTCGCTGCGGCGCGGGCCCTGGAGCACCACCGCCGTACCGGCCAGCGCAGCACGGTACGGGTCGAGGCGCTCGGCAATTCGGTGGACGCACTCCACGTCGGAAGTTGACGCCACCGGCCGAGGCGCAGTCAGCCACGGTTGAGTTGTTTGAATGGGGAAAAAACCGCCGTAGGGCGCCCCCTGTGCGCCGCGCAACGAATCCCGGATGCTTGCGCCATCGTATTCATCCGGAGATCCCGATGGGCAAGGCACTCACCTGGCGTACCCTGGCCTGCACCCTGCTGCCAATGCTGGCGGCCGCGGGCGGCGCGCAGGCGCAGAGCTATGGCTACGGGTATGACGACGATCGCTATGGCGGTCGTGATGGCGGCGGCATCGTACGCTGCGAATCGATCAAGAACCGCAGCAATGAATGTCGCCTGGAAGGCCGTGCCCGGATGATCCGCCAGTTGTCGGGCTCGCCGTGCGTGGAAGGCGAGACCTGGGGACAATCGCGCTACGGTGTCTGGGTCACCCAGGGCTGTCGTGCCGAGTTCGTTGGCGAGTACCGCCGCGGCGGTGGCTGGGGTGGTGGCCATGGCAACGGCTGGGGCAATGGTGGCAATGGCTGGGGTGGGGGTGAGGTGATCACCTGCCATTCCAACGGCCATCGCCAGGAGTACTGCGATGCGCGCATCCGTCGTGGTGTGCGCCTGGTCCGTCAGGATTCACGCAGCGCCTGCATCGAGGGCCAGACCTGGGGCTGGGACCGCCGTGGCATCTGGGTCAGCGACGGTTGCCGGGCGCAGTTCCAGGTGAATTGAGCACGCGCCTCGAAAATCAGAATAATCTGATACAGCTCACATTTTGAACGTCGTATCTTCTGCGATCAGGGCACCTCTGCGTGCCCCTGATCCGCCGCGATGAAGTCTGCCGTAACCGGCACGCCCATCCCGCCACCGTCGATACGCTGCCTCAAGGAGTGAGCTGCATGTTGATCCGCCTGCAATGCGAGCAACGCCAATGGCGCGTGCTGCACCCGGACCGGCCGGAACCGATCGAGTTCCGCGATGGTGCCCGGGCCTACGATTTCGCTGAAACCCTTGCACGCCTCCACTTCGTCGACACCGGGCAGCGCGCTGCGGTGCGGGTGGAGGCCAGCGGCGCGTTCGTGGAAGCGGTCAGCTACGGCTGAGGGCTGGGGCTCCCTGATCTGTCCCCACGCATGGCGTGGATCGACCCCTGTTCCGCAGTGGATCCACGCCATGCGTGGATCCACTGGGTGGTGACCGGTCTCAGCCTGCCGCGCTGAGGGGCGGGGTCCCGGCAGCCAGCTGCGGCCAGCGCTTGAGTACGGCCGCGCGGATGCCTGCGGCGTCGATGCCGGCTTCGGCCAGCAGGTCCTCGCGGCTGGCGTGGTGCTGGTAGCTGTCGGGCAGGCCCAGGTGCAGGATCGGGCGCAGCACGCCTTCGGCATTGAGCAGCTCACCGACGCCGGAGCCGGCGCCACCGGCCACCACGTTGTCTTCGATCGTCACCAGCCCCTCGTGCTGGGCGGCGACAGCCAGCACCAGCTCGCGGTCCAGCGGCTTGATGAAGCGCATGTTGACCACGCTCAGGCCCAGTTCGCGGCCAACCTGTTCGGCGGCGGCCACGGTGCTGCCGAAGGCGAGCAGGGCGATACGACTGCCCTGCAGGCGAAGCTCGCCCTTGCCGATCGGCAGGGTGGAAAGGTCGGTGCCTGCGGCGACGCCGGTGCCGGTGCCGCGCGGATAGCGCACGGCGGCCGGGCCCGGGTGCTGCAGGCCGGTGCTGAGCATCTGCCGGCACTCGGCTTCATTGGATGGCGCCATCACCACCATGTTCGGCACGCAGCGCAGGAAGCTCAGGTCGAGGTTGCCGGCGTGGGTCGCACCGTCCGGGCCGACCACGCCGGCGCGGTCGATCGCGAACAGTACATCCAGGTCCTGGATGGCCACGTCGTGCACCAATTGGTCGTACGCGCGCTGCAGGAAGGTCGAATAGATCGCCACCACCGGCTTGCCACCCTGGGTCGCCATGCCGGCGGCCAGCGTGACCGCGTGCTGTTCGGCGATCGCGACGTCGAAATAGCGCTGCGGGTATTCCTTGCTGAAGCGCACCAGGCCGGAGCCTTCGCGCATCGCCGGGGTGATGCCGTACAGGCGTGGCTCGGCAGCGGCGGCATCGCACAGCCAGTCGCTGAACACGTCGGTGTAAGTGGGCTTCTTGGCGCCGGCCTTGGCCACCAGGCCCTTGTCCGGATCGAACGGACCCACCGCGTGGTAACCGATCTGATCGCCTTCGGCCGGCTCGTAGCCCTTGCCCTTGGTGGTCATCACGTGCAGCAGCTTCGGGCCCTTGGAGGCGCGCAGCGTCTTCAGCGTGGACAGCAGGGCGGGCATGTCGTGGCCGTCGATCGGGCCGGTGTAGTGGAAGCCCATTTCCTCGAACATCGTGGACGGCACGAACATGCCCTTCCAGTGTTCTTCCCAGCGCTTCACGAAGCGCGCCGGGTTGTTCTTCTTGTCGCCGAGGATCTTCTTGCCGCCTTCGCGCAGTGCATTGAGCGTGCGGCTGCCGGTGGCACGGCCGAGCATCTTGGTCAGGCCGCCGACCGCCTCGGAGATCGACATGTTGTTGTCGTTGAGGATCACCAGCAGGTTCGGCTCGGGTTCCATGCCGCCGGCGTGCATCAGCGCTTCGAAGGCCATGCCGGCAGTCATCGCACCATCACCGATCACCGCAACGACCTGGCGATTGTCGCCTTCGGACTGGCGGGCGATGGCCATGCCGAGCGCGGCTGAGATCGAGGTCGAAGAATGGCCGACGCCGAAGGTGTCGTACTCGCTCTCTTCGCGCTTCGGGAACGGCGCCACGCCGTCCTTCTGCTTGACGGTGTGGATCTCGTCGCGGCGACCGGTCAGGATCTTGTGTGGGTAGGTCTGGTGACCGACGTCCCAGACCAGCTGGTCCTGCGGGGTCTGGTACAGGTAGTGCAGGGCCACGGTGAGTTCGATCACGCCCAGGCCGGCGGCGAAGTGGCCGCCGCTCTTGCCCACCGATTCGATGAGGTAGGCGCGCAGTTCGTCGGCGACCGCCCTCAATTCGGATTCGTCGAACGTGCGCAGGTCATCCGGTGTCTGGATGCGCGCGAGGCGGGGATAGCGGGCAGAGTCGATCATCATGTTCGCACTTGTTCTGAACGCCCATTTTCGCCCTCAAACGGGGGTGGGGCAAGCAAATGCCGCCGCCCGTGACAGGACGGTGAGGGTTGCATTTTCGGCGATTCAGGTGCTCAGTTTTGAGCGCTTCGGCAATTGCGCCTTCAGGAAGGCCATCTGGTCGGCCAGGATGTTGCGGTTGGACAGGATCAGATGCTCGATCCAGCTGGGCCGGTAGGGCACCGCCAGCAACGGCATTCCGGCCTGCTGCGGGGTGCGGTCGCTCTTGCGCGAGTTGCAGTGGAAGCAGGCGGTGACCACGTTTTCCCAGCAGTCCAGGCCGCCCTTGGACAGTGGCATGACGTGGTCGCGGGTGAGCGTGGGGCGGTTGAACTGCTGGCCGCAGTACATGCACAGGTGGGCGTCGCGGGCGAACAGGGCCGGGTTGGTCAGGTTCGGCGTCGGGTCGATCGCGCGGGAGCGGGCGTGGCCGCGGGCGGCGATGATCGGGTGCAGGTCCATGCCGCTCTGCATGCCGCTGAAGCGATTGGTGCCGCCGTGGATGTGCAGGCAGGGATCGCCGAGTGTCCAGGCGACGGCTTCGCGGGCGTAGAGGCACGCCGCATCCTGCCAGGTGATCCAGTCCAGTACGCGTCCGTGGGCATCAAGCGAGAGCAGCCGGACCGAACCGGGGCGATGCAGCGTCGTGGCGTTGGGCGATGCTTCGGCGCCCGGAGCAGAAAAGGGAGCTCCGGCTTCGATCAGACCCAAGCGTGTAGTGTCTGTCTCCATCGGGAGAACAGCTTATACCTGAATGTTGACGATTTGTGTATCGCCTGTCGGCGATACGCAAATCGCAACGATTCAGGTCCGCGCATTCCGCATCCCAGCCCGCCGATGGCGGGTTGGGATGCCCACGCATTCCTCCTATCCCCTGCGCCGTCGGCGCGCCCCCCTTAACAAAGGGGGGCTTTTCTCCAGATGGATTCCGGTGGTTTTCATCCACGCATGACGTGGATCTACGCAGATCGCGGGGAACTGTCAGAGGCGGGGCGGTGTGGGTTGGCAGGACCGTTGGCGCCATGGGCCCGAGGCATGCCTCGGGCGGGTTGGGCAGGACGCCCCAACCCCGGTCTTGCCGTGTGCGCAGGACAGCGCACACGAGCAAGGCGCCATCGAGCCCCCAAGGGTGAGGGTGCTTTGCTTGCGAAGCACTGCTTCGCAAGCGCCCGAACGCACAGCCGCCAGCGGCTGGGCCGGACCGCGGAGCGGGGTTTACGGCGTGTCCTGCCAGCCCACACCGCCCCGCCATCCACCGGGATCCAGCTGTTGCTTTTGCGGTTGCCGGCCAGCGGCCGGCACTACCGCGGCAGCCCGGCTCAGGCGCCGAAGCGCTCGTCGTCCATCGCCATCAGCGGGGCGGCGCCGGCCTGGATGGCGGCGGCGTGGCTGAGCGTGCGCGGCAGCACGCGGGCGAAGTAGAACCGCGCGGTCTCGCGCTTGCCCTGGGCGAAGGCGGCGCCGTGCGCGCCGGCATCAGCGGCGGCCACGCTGCGGGCCCACCAGTAAGCCAGTACCACGTAGCCCGAATAGAACAGGTAGTCGTAGCTGGCCGCGCCCAGTTCGTCCGGGTTGGCGGCCGCGCGCTGCAGCACGTCCAGGGTCAGCTTGCCCCATTCGGCGGCCTTGGCGCGCAGCGGGCCGATGAACTCGGCCAGCGCTTCGTTGCCCTCGTGTTCCTTGGCGAAGGCTTCGATCTCGGCCAGCATCAGCTTCAGGCCGGCGCCCTGGCTGGACGCGGTCTTGCGGCCGATCAGGTCCAGCGCCTGGATGCCGGTGGTACCTTCATACAGCGTGGTGATGCGGGCGTCGCGCGCCAGCTGCTCCATGCCGTGCTCGCGGATGTAGCCGTGGCCACCGAAGCACTGCAGGGCGTTGTAGGTGTTCTCGATACCCCACTCGGTCTGGCAGGCCTTGGAGATCGGGGTGAGGAAGCTCACCAGGGTGTCGGCGCGCTCGCGCTCGGCGGCGTCCTCGGCGTGGTGGGCGACATCGATCAGGGTGGCAGCGTGCAGGGCCAGCAGGCGGCTGCCCTCGACCAGCGACTTCACCGTCATCAGCATGCGACGCACATCCGGGTGGACCAGGATCGGGTCGGCCGGCTTGTCGGGGAACTTGGCGCCGCTGAGGGCGCGCGACTGCAGGCGCTCACGGCTGTACTTCAGCGCGTTCTGGTAGGCGCGCTCGGACAGGCCGATGCCCTGCAGGCCCACACCCAGGCGCGCGGTGTTCATCATGGTGAACATGGCCTGCAGGCCCTTGTGCGGCTGGCCGACCAGGTAACCCTGCGCACCATCGAAATTCATCACGCAGGTGACCGAACCCTTGATGCCCATCTTGTGCTCGATCGAGCCGCAGCGCAGTGCGTTGCGCTCGCCGACGTTGCCGTCGCGGTCGACCTTGAACTTGGGGGTGACGAACAGCGAGATGCCCTTGGCGCCCGGAGGGGCGTCAGGCAGCTTGGCCAGCACCAGGTGCACGATGTTGCCGGTCAGGTCGTGCTCGCCGGCGGTGATGAAGATCTTGGTGCCGGTGATCGCGTAGCTGCCATCGGCATTCGGCTCGGCCTTGGTCTTGAGCAGGCCCAGGTCGGTGCCGCAGTGCGGTTCGGTCAGGCACATGGTGCCGGTCCAGCGGCCTTCGATCAGCGGCTTGAGGAAGGCCTCGTGCTGCCAGGCTTCGCCGTGCTGCTTCAGCGCTTCGATGGCGCCGTGCGAGAGCAGCGGGAAGTTGCCCCACGCCAGGTTGGCGGCGTTGATCATTTCGTTGAGCGGCACGCCCAGGGTGTGCGGCAGGCCCTGGCCGCCCAGTTCCGGCGAGGCGGTCAGGCCGGTCCAGCCGCCATCGACGAACTGGTCGTAGGCCTGCTTGAAGCCGGGCGGGGTGGTCACTTCACCGGTGGCCTGGTCGAGCACGCAGCCGATCTCGTCGCCGACGCTGTTGAGCGGGGCCAGCACGGTGGCGCTGAAGCGGCCGGCTTCTTCCAGCACGGCATCGACCACGTCGGCGGTGGCGTCGGTGAAGCCCAGGCGGGCGAACAGGGGTTCGACCTTGAGCACGTCGTGCAGGGCGAAACGGAGGTCGGAAAGCGGGGCGGTGTAGCTGCTCATCGGTACGTCTCGATTTGATCAGGGACAGGGGGAGCGGCGCCGGGCGCCGCGGCGGAAAGCGGGAGTCAGCGCAGCACGCCCGGCAGGCCCGGGGCCTGGTTGAGGGTGCTGCGGCTGCTGATGTCGAAGCTGCGCTGCTTCTTTTCCTGCGGCGTGGCCGCCACCGTTCCCTTCAGGCCGTAAGCCAGGGTGCGGTTGCTGGCCAATGCGTCGGCCACCACCAGGCGCGCGGCCGAGCTGGGCACGAGGTCGACCTGGATGACATCGGCCGAGGTGCCGCCGATGGAGATGCCCGGCTTGGCCTGCAGGGTGCCGGCGTCGCTGTCGCCGACGGTCAGTGCCAGCGCGACGTCATCGAAGGTCATGGGCATGGAGCTGTAGTTCTGCAGGCGCAGGGCCACGGTCCAGTTGCCGTCGGCGCGCACGGTCAGCTGCTGCAGGCTGGCCGCCGGTTCCGAAACACGCTTGACGATGCCGTTGTTGCAGGCAACAAGGGCGAGGGTGCACAGGACGATCAAGGCGATACGGAAACGGTGGAGCATGGGCGCAGGTCCTCTGGAGGGGTGCGTTGGATAAGCATACTACGGCGTATGGTCGTTTGGATCGCCTGTGGCGACCCGTCGCAGAGGGTAGCGCGTGAAGATGGCGGCCGGGCGTGCGCGGCGCCGGATGGCGCGCGCGTGGTGCGCCGGATGCGGGGAGGTTCAGTCGGCGGGTGTATCGCGAATCGGGGCCATCAGGCGCAGCGGGCCGAGGTCGTACCCCATCGTCTCGGCCTTGGCTTTCAGCTGTTCGAACCGGGCGCGATCCATTTCCGGCAGGCGCGAGAGGATCCACAGGTACTTACGGTCCGGTTCACCGACCAACGCCCACTGATAGTCCGGGTCCAGGGCCAGGACCCAGTAGTCGGCCCAGACCAGTGGCACCCAGCTCAGCCAGTCCGGCACGAAGCGCACCTGCAGCTGGCCGGGATGGCCGGCAACCGGGCGTGCTACCCCTTCAGCAACCACACGTTCTCCGTCGCCGTTGCGGCAGGCGTTGGTGACACTGATGCGGCCATCGCGGCGCAGCCCGTAGTTGGCGGTGATTTCGCCGACGCACTGTTTCTGGAATGACACCGGAAGATGCGCGATCTCGTGCCACTGGCCGGCATAGCGATCGATGTCCAGCGTGTCGACCGCGCGCACCGGCTCGGCGGCGATCACCGGCAGGGCGGCCAGCAGCAGGCAGGCGAGCAGGGCGGGGCGCAGAGGCATCGACAGGCTCCAGGCAGGAGTCTGGAGCGTAGGTGCCGCGGCGCGCGGCGGTGTAAATGTTTCGTCAACCGGACGGCGGTGGGCTGGCATGTATCGAGGCCAGGCGTGGATCGCAGATCGCAGACAAAAAAAAAGACCTGCATTTCTGCAGGTCTCTGAAGATGGTGGCCGAAGACGGAATCGAACCGCCGACACGGGGATTTTCAATCCCCTGCTCTACCAACTGAGCTACTCGGCCAAATTGTGTGGCAACCGTGATCAAACCCGGTTTCCGGAAAAAAAAGACCCGCATTTCTGCAGGCCTTCGAAAGTGGTGGCCGAAGACGGAATCGAACCGCCGACACGGGGATTTTCAATCCCCTGCTCTACCAACTGAGCTACTCGGCCACATGTTTCGTTGCAGCGAGGTCGCTGCCAAGGACGCGTATATTACGGAGGTCGCCTGCCTTCGGCAAGCGTTTTGCCAAGATTTCTTCACATTGCCGTCTGCGCGCTCGCAAGTGCTTGATCCTCCGTTGTGGGGCGGGGCGTGGCCAATCGATCATGGCCTGCGGTGGAAATCAGCAGGTCGCCGCAATCGCCAAAGCTGCAGGGGCAAGGGGGGCGCCGGACCCGCGCGGGTCCGGGCAATGGAACGCTGTTTTCGTGGCCGCCATCGGGGATCGCCGCAGCGTAGTGTCGGCAGTCCTTTCCCGATGCTGGCAACAGCAGAGACCTGGCCATGTCCGATTCCTCGACCACCTCCCGCATCGTGCTTGCCTCGCGTCCGCAGGGGGCGCCAAGTGCAGCCAATTTCCGCCTGCAACAAGTTGCGTTGCCGTCATTGGCCGCTGGCGAGGTGCTGCTGCGTAACCGTTATCTGTCGCTGGACCCGTACATGCGTGGACGCATGGACGAGGGCCCGTCGTACGCCGCGCCGGTGGCGGTGGGCGCGGTGATGGAAGGGCAGACCGTGGCCGAGGTGCTGCAGTCGAACGCCGAGGGCGTAGCCGCAGGTGAGCTGGTGCTGGCACCGGGTGGCTGGCAGACCCATGTGGTGCTGCCGGCCAAGGCACTGGGGCGCCGGCTGGATCCGACCGGGCTGCCGCTGAGTACGGCGCTGGGGGTATATGGCATGCCCGGCTTCACCGCCTATTCCAGCCTGCATGAAATCGCCCGTTTGAAGGCGGGCGAGACGTTGGTGGTGGCTGCCGCGACCGGGCCGGTGGGTGCGACCGTGGCCCAGCTGGCCAAGCTGCAGGGCGCGCGCGTGGTCGCCATCGCCGGTGGCGAAGCCAAGCGTGCCTATCTGCAGACGCTGGGCGTGGACGTGGCGCTGGATCATCGCGCCGCTGATTTTGCGGACCAGCTGCGCGCGGCGGTTCCTGCGGGTATCGATGTGTATTTCGAGAACGTGGGCGGGCACGTGCTGGATGCAGTGCTGCCGCTGCTCAACGACTTCGCCCGCGTTCCGGTGTGCGGCACCATCGCCACCTACAACGAGCGCGGCGTCGAGCAGCCCGGTCCAGACCGGTTGCCCGCACTGTTCAGCCAGATCCTGCGCCAGCGCCTGACCGTGCGTGGTTTCATCGTGCACGACTTCAACCATCTGTGGCCGGACTTCGAACGCGAGATGCCGCAGTGGCTGCGCGAAGGCCGCATCCAGTACCGCGAGGATGTGGTGGAAGGGCTGGAGAATGCGCCGGAGGCGTTCTTCGGGCTGCTGAAGGGGCACAACTTCGGCAAGCTGGTGGTGAAGCTGGATTGAGGGCTTGGCGGTGTGCCGACCAAGGTCGGCACCTACCGGAAGCTGGGCGTGCCGACCAAGGTCGGCACCCACGTCAGGCAGTCGAGGCCTTTTCCCGGCGCAGCAGTTCGCGCTTGCGCGCTACACCCCACGCATAGCCGGACAGGTCCCCATCGCGACGTACGACGCGGTGGCAGGGAACTGCCACCGCCAGCGGGTTGCTTGCGCATGCACGTGCTACGGCACGGCTCGAGCGGGGCGCGCCGATGCGTGCGGCGACATCCGCATACGACGCGGTCTGCCCGCGCGGAATCTGCTGCAGCGCCTGCCATACCCGTTGCTGGAACGCGGTGCCGCGGATGTCCAGCGGCAGCGTGGCGCCCCGCGTGGGATCCTCGACCAGGCCCACCACCTGTGCCACCAGTTGTTCATAGCCCTGGTCGGCACCGACCAGTTCGGCCTGGCGGAAGCGTTGCTGCAATGACTGCAGCAGCGTCTCCGGATCGTCGCCGAGCAGGATCGCGACCACGCCGGTGGCACTGCTGGCGACCAGCACGCTGCCCAGTGAACTTTCGGCAAGCGCGAAGTGGATGACTTCGCCGCGACCACCTGCGCGCCATTGCTTGGGAGTCATGCCCAGCAACTTCGGTGCGTTCTCGTAGAAGCGTCCGCTGGAACCGAAGCCGGCATCGTGGAAGGCGTCGGTGATACGTTCCTGTTGTTCCAGCCCGGTGCGCAGGCGGTCGGCGCGCAGCGCGGCAGCGTACTGCTTCGGGGTCAACCCGGTTGCTTCCTTGAAAAGGCGATGCAGACGGGTTGGGCTGCAACCCGCGATCCCGGCCAGTTCCTGCAGCGAGGGTTCGTCGTGGCTGGCCTGAAGGTGGCGGCAGACCCGTTCGACGCGGGCATCGAGGGCGGTGGTGGCGGTACTGTCCATGGCCGGATTCTGGCACGCGCCGGTGCTGCGGAAACTCCGTTTCCTGCACCGATGGGCCAGGCCCGGAAACGGAGTGTTGGCAGGCGAGAGGCGCGGCATCGTGGCGGCCACTTCACAATCGGTACCACGACCATGCGCCTGAACAACAAGATCGCTCTCATCACCGGTGCCAGCGCCGGCATCGGCCGCGCCAGCGCCCTGCGTTTCGCTGCAGAAGGGGCAAAGCTGGTGCTCAACGCACGGCGGCCGGAGCCGCTGCAGGCGCTGGCCGAGCAGATTCGCGCCGCCGGTGGCGAAGCCGTGGCACATGCCGCCGACGTGGCCGACCCGGGCACGGCGCAGGTGCTGGTCGATCTGGCCCAGCAGTCATTCGGCGGCCTGGACATCGCCCTCAACAATGCCGGCATGCTTGGCCCGGGCGTGCCGGCGGCGGAGTTCCCGGTGGACGCCTGGCGCGACGTGATGGCGACCAATCTGGATGCCGCCTTCCATGCGGCACGCGCGCAGTTGCCGGCACTGCTGGCGCGCGGCGGCGGCTCGCTGGTGTTCGTCGGCACCTTTGTCGGTCACACCGTGGGATTCCCAGGCATGGCGGCCTATGCGTCGAGCAAAGCCGGGCTGATCGGCCTGAGCCAGGTGATCGCTGCCGAATACGGTGCGCGCGGCGTGCGCAGCAACGTGCTGCTGCCCGGTGGCACCGATACCGAGATGGGGCGGCAGGCCGCACCCACCGGCGATGCCCGCGACTTCGTGCGCTCGCTGCACGCACTGAAGCGCATGGCCGAGCCGGAGGAGATCGCCAACGCGGCGCTGTTCCTTGCCAGCGATGAAAGCAGTTTCGTTACCGGTACCGCGATGCGCGTGGAGGGTGGGGTGTCGATCACCCGCACCTGAGCGGGGTCACGAGCGTGGCGCGTAGCGGATACCGCTGCTGGCCATGAAGCCTTTCGGATCGAAACGGGCCCAGGCTTCGCCCCAGTCGAACCGGGCGTGGCCGCCGGCCAGCTTGCGACCCAGCGCGGCACCCAGCGTGCGGCGCATGAAGGCGACTTCGGCATCGATCGCGGTCTGGGTCGGCCAACCGTCTTCCAGTGTTGCACCGGGCAGATCGACGCCCATCGTCACCATGTCGAGCTGCTGCCCGTGGAAACACAGGCTGATGCCGGCGGGCGCGCCGCCCAGACGGAGCCGGTGCAGGCTGAGCCAGTGATAGCCGGTGCCGACATCGCGCTCGCCATGCATCAGCGTGGCGAACGCGATGCGCGCCTCGTCCTGCGAGAGGGTGGGGCAGATCAGTGTCGGCAGGTTGCCGAGCTGGATGCTGCCGTCGGTCGCATCGAGGAGCATCGGCAACGTGTGCGCTGCGTGCTGGGCAGGAGAGGGCATGGCATACCGGTGAGCGTGGTGCCCCGGATTCTGGCCGCGCGGGGGCTGCGGCGGCAAGCCAGTCCTGCACATGACGTTGGCGCAGGACTGACCTGCGGCTTACCCGGCAACCTCTAGCGTGGTGGGCAACGAGGGCCCGGCGCCGGCGTGGGAGATTTCGATGAACGAGCGAAGCAAGGGTCAGGACCCGAAGCAGGGCATCCAGGAAAGTCGCCAGGACAGGAAGCAGGACGATGTGGCCAGGCAGCGGCCGGGCCAGCGCGATCAACAGGTGCGTGATACGCATTCGCGCAGTCCGCGGCGCAAGGACGGCGGCGAGGAGCCGGCCTGAGCCGCGGGCGCTGAAAAGAAAAAACCCGCAGATCACGGGGATCTACGGGTTCTTCTGAATAGTGGTGGAGCCAAGGAGGATCGAACTCCTGACCTCGTCATTGCGAACGACGCGCTCTCCCAGCTGAGCTATGGCCCCACGGCAGGCTTTCAGTGTAGCGCTGCCTGCCGGGCTTGCCAAGCGCCGGGCCGGGACGGCGGCAGGCAGGCATCTGCCGCCGCCCTAAACCGGGTCAGCGCAGGGCCTGGCGCAGCAGCGTGCCCGCGCGCTGAACTGCTACGTCGGTGCGGGCACTGACCGCGTGCAGGTGGATGCAGGCATGGATCATCCCTGGCAGCCGCTCCAGCGTGCAGTCGACACCCGCAGCCTGCAGGCGGTGCGCGTACTGTTCGGCCTCGTCACGCAGCGGATCATGCTCGCAGCTGAGCACGGAGGCTGGCGCCAGCCCATGCAGATCCGTTGCATGGGCCGGCGAGGCCAGTGCCGGCGGTGTGGCCGTATCACCGAGATAGGCCTGCCAGCAGCGCTGCATCAGTTCGGCACTGAGGTAGTAGCCACTGGCGTACTGGCGATAGGAATCGCTGCTCATCCCGGCATCCAGTGCCGGGTACAGCAGCAACTGGTGGCATGGTTGCGGCAGGCCGAGATCGCGCAGCAGCAGGCAGCACGCGGCGGCCAGATTGCCGCCGGCGCTGTCGCCGCCGATCGCCAATCGCTGCGCGTCCAGGCCCAGCCGTTCGGCATTGGCCAGCAGCCACGACCAGGCGTCGGCAACGTCATGCAGTGGAACCGGGAACGGGTGTTCCGGCGCCAGCCGGTAGCCCACGGCGACAATCACGCAGCCGCTGGCATTGGCCAGTGCGCGGCAGGGGCCGTCATAGACCGCCAGTGAACACTGGAACCAGCCGCCGCCATGGGCGAACAACAACGCCGGCGCCGGTCCATCGGGCAGCCCTTCCGGTGTGTAAAGGCGCACTTCCAGCAGATGACCGTCGCGTGCGATCACCGCATGTTCGATCACATGCGCAACCGGCTGCGGCGCGCCCTGCAGCTGTGGCAGCGCGCTCTCGCTGATCGCACGCAGCTCGCGCAGGTCGTCCGGCAGCGGATGGGCCGCGACGGCATCGGCGAACTGCTGCAGCGCGGGTTCAAGCTGCATGGCGCGCCTCCTGCAGGAACGGCAGCAGTTGCGCCAGGAACGCCTGCGGCGCTTCTTCCATGATGAAGTGGCCGCAGCCCGGCACGATGCTGCCGCGCACGTTGTCGGCGTGCGGTTGCAGGGTCAGCATCGGCGCATCGGCGGTGGCGTGCTCGGCGCCGATGGCCAGCACCGGCATCGCCAGCCGGCGTTGTGCACGTTCCTTGTTCTGGCGGATGGTTTCCGGAATCGCGCGGTACCAGGCGAAGCCGGCCCGCAGCGCGCCGGGGCGGCTGTAGGCGGCGATGTAGGTGTCGGCAGCCACCGCGTCACGGCGGTACGACCAGCGGTCGAACATGAATTCCAGATAGGCGCGCTCGCGGCCACTGATCAGTGCCTCGGGCAGGTCCGCCACCTGGTTGAACATGAAGTGCCAGAGGAAGATATTGTCGGCCGGCGCAGCGAAGATGCCCGGTTCCGGCGCCAGGCCGGGAATCACCGCTTCGGTGACGGCCAGCTGGCGCACGGCCTGCGGCTGGTCGCTGGCCAGCGCATAGGCAAGCCACATGCCGATGTCATGCCCGACCACCTGGTAACGGTCGTGGCCCAGCGCCTGCATGGTCTGGTGCAGGACGGCGGCGGCGCTGCCGGTGTCGTAGCCGTGGGTGGGGCGGTCGGATTCACCGATGCCCGGCGGATCAACCGCGATGGCTTCGAAACCAGCCTCGGCCAGCGCGTGCAGCACGTGGCGCCAGGCGTACCAGGTCTGCGGCCAGCCGGGAATCAGCAATACGGGTTCACCGTGGCCTGCGGATACGCAATGCACGCGCTGGCCGTCGATGCGCAGGTAATGGTGGCGCAGCGAAGCGTCGCCGGCAGCGCCAGCGGAAAGGGAAGTGGTCATGGGGGAGTGCTCCGTTGGGGCTCAGGCGATGCCGAGCATGTGCTGCATCTGTGCGGTGCTGATCGGTGCACCGGCGAAGTCGTCGAAGATCTTGTCGGTGACCGGAATGATGTGGTCGCGGATGAACGCGGCGCCTTCGCGCGCGCCGGCTTCCTGGTCCTTCAGGCAGCACTCCCATTCCAGCGTCGCCCAACCCTGGTAGTCGTACTGGGCAAGCTTGGAGAAGATGGACTTGAAGTCGACCTGGCCGTCGCCCAGCGAGCGGAAGCGGCCGGCGCGCTCGGTCCAGTCGGCGTAGCCGCCATAGATGCCCTGGCGCCCGCTGGGGCGGAACTCCGCGTCCTTGACATGGAACATGCGGATCAGCGGGTGGTAGATGTCCAGGTACTGCAGGTAGTCGAGCTGCTGCAGCACGAAGTGGCTGGGATCAAACAGGATGCGGCAGCGCTCGTGCTGGCCGACGCGCTCGAAGAAGCGCTCGAAGCTGGTGCCGTCATGCAGGTCTTCGCTGGGGTGGATCTCGTAGCAGAGGTTGATGCCGTTGTCCTCGCAGGTATCGAGGATCAGCCGCCAGCGTCGCGCCAGTTCATCGAAGGCCGCGTCGATCAGGCCCGGCGGGCGCTGCGGGAACGGGAACAGGTAGGGCCAGGCGAACGAGCCGGAGAAGGTGCCCATGTCCTGCAGGCCGAGACGGCGTGACGCGCGCGCGGCCAGGTGCAGCTGCTGCTGCGCCCATTCGCTGCGGGCCTTCGGATTGCCGCGCAGTGCTTCCGGCGCGAAGCCATCGCAGAGTTCATCGTAGGCCGGATGCACGGCCACCAGCTGGCCGAGGATGTGGGTGGTCAGTTCGCTGACCTGCAGGCCGTGCTCGGCGAGGGTGCCGCGAATGTCATCGCAGTAGTCCTGGCTGTCGGCGGCGGTGGCCAGATCGAACAGGCGTGCATCCCACGCGGGAATCTGCAGGGCCTTGAAACCGTGGCCGGCGGCCCACGCGGCAATGCCGGCAAGTGAGTTGAAAGGGGGCTGGTCTCCGGCGAACTGCGCCAGGTGCAGGCTGGGGCCCTTGAGGGTCTGCATGTGTTGCTCCAATTGTTTGTCGGTCGACAAAGAATAGGCGCGACCCTCGCGGTGGTCAACACCCGCGTTACACTGCGCGCCTCACTGGAGCAGGCAGGCAGATGGCAGGGCGACCGCGCGAATTCGACAGGGACCAGGCGTTGCGCAAGGCGATGCTGCTGTTCTGGCAGCACGGCTATGAAGGCACGTCGATGTCGGCACTGGTCGAAACGCTGGGCATCGCGTCGGCGCGCATCTACGCCGCGTTCGGCAGCAAGGAGCAGCTGTTCCGCGAAGCCGTGGCGCTGTACGAAGAGGGCGAGGGCGGTTTCGCGCCGCGCGCGCTGGAGCAGGCAACATTGCGTGAGGCGATCGGTTCGATGCTGCGCGAAGCCGTGCTGACCTACACCCGTCGCGGGCGCCCGCATGGTTGCCTGGTGGTGTCCTCGGCCAGCAGCGTGTCGCCCGATGGCGAAGGCGTGCGGGACTGGCTGGCCAGCCATCGTCGCCAGCGCACGGCGGCGATCATCGCGCGCCTGCAGCAGGCGCAGGCCGAGGGTGAGCTGGCCGACGACGCGGCAGTGCAGGCACTGGGCGATCACTTCGCCACGGTGCTGCATGGCATCTCGGTGCAGGCCCGTGACGGCATCAGCCGCGAGCGCCTGCTGGCGATGGTCGATGTCGCGTTGACCCCGCTGCCCTGAGTCAAGCCTTCAGGGCGTGCGGAATGCCCGGTGACTGTGCCGAAACCGCTTGTTTCGCCGGGTTTGGGTGCGGCGCAACGAAATCGTAACAATTTGGGGGATAATGGCCGCTTGCGCAGTTTCCCTCCTTTTTGCCGCCCGGCCCGCGCAGGCCGCACGGACGCCTCCTCAGAGCATTGCATGCCCTCCCATACCGATTCCCGCCGCCTGTCGGGTCTGTCGTCTTCCCTTGTTTCCTTCCGCCGCCACCCGCTGGCACTGGCCTGTGCCGGCCTGGCCCTGGTCGGCAGCTTCGGTGCCGCCGCGCAGGACAGCGCGCCGACCCCGACCGGCCTGGACACGATCACCGTGACCGCCGAACACCGTGAGCAGAACCTGCAGGAAGTGCCGGTTTCGGTCGGTGTGGTGCAGGGCGAGCGCATGCGCGACTTCACCGCTGGCGGCGACGACACCCTGCTGGCGCTGTCCGGCCGCGTGCCGAGCCTGTATGCGGAAACCACCACCGGTCGCATCTTCCCGCGCTTCTACATCCGTGGCCTGGGCAACATCGACTTCTACCTGGGTGCCTCGCAGCCAGTGTCCATCATCCAGGACGACGTGGTGCTGGAACACGTGGTGCTGAAGTCCAACCCGGTCTATGACGTGGACCAGGTGGAAGTGCTGCGCGGCCCGCAGGGCTCGCTGTTCGGCCGCAACACCACCGCCGGCATCGTCAAGTTCGACACCCTGAAGCCGACCCAGGACTACACCGGCCGCGTCAGCGCCAGCTACGCCACCTACAACAGCGTGTCGATCGACGGCGGCTTCGGCGGCCCGATCAACGACATCGCCTCGTTCCGCGTGTCGGCCCTGTACCAGCACCGCGACGACTACGTCGACAACACCTACAAGGGCCCGAGCGCCGATGGCACGGTCAGCCCGAAGAAGAACGCCATGGGCGGCTTCGATGACCGCAACGTGCGCGCGCAGCTGCTGCTGACCCCGAGCGACCAGTTCTCGATCCTGGCCTCGGCCCACGCCCGCGATTACGAAGGCACCTCGACCCTGTTCCTGCGCGGCGCGCTGACCAAGGGCTCGAACAAGACCGACGTGCCGCGCGACAAGGTTGCCTACGACGAAGCTGACAACAATCCGCAGGCCTACAAGACCTACGGCGGTTCGGTGAAGGCACGTTACGACTTCGGCGCGATCGACTTCACCTCGATCACCGCCTACGAAACAACCTCCGGCTACAGCCGTGGTGACACCGACGGTGGCGCCGCGGCGAACTTCCCGGTGAACGGCGTGCCGAACGGCTACGGCCAGTCGATGGGCCGCATCCGCGACCTGGACCAGTGGACCCAGGAATTCCGCCTGGCCAGCCATGACGACAGCGCCCTGCAGTGGCAGGCCGGTGCGTTCTACTTCAACGGCAGCGACACCACCGACTTCTACCAGCGCGCATGGTTCCTGCAGGGCGCGGCACGCAACCCGAACAACTGGGTGCGCCTGCGCAACAAGAACACCTCGTGGGCCGGTTTCGGCCAGCTGAGCTACGCCTTCACCGACAAGTTCACCGTCACTGCCGGCCTGCGCCAGACCAGGGACGAGAAGCACACCCGTCTGCTGAAGACCGCCGATACCGCCGCCGGCGTGGTCACCTACAAGGGCCGCACCGACGTCAAGATGTCCGACACCACGCCGAGCTGGGATCTGAGCGCGATGTATCAGTTCACCCCGGACGTGAGCGTCTACGCCAAGGTCGCGCGCGGTTTCCGTGGCCCGACCATCCAGGGCCGTTCGGCGGTGTTCAATGCCGACTTCACCACCGCCGATTCCGAGACGATCCTGTCCTGGGAAGCGGGCGTGAAGAGCAGCCTGTGGGACAACCGCCTGCGCCTGAATGCCACCGCGTTCACCTACACCGTCAACGACATCCAGCTCAACGGCAACGATTCGGACGGCAACGGCGTGCTGTTCAACGCCGACAAGGCCAAGGCCTACGGCTTTGAAGCCGACATGGAACTGCGCCCGATCCCGAACCTGACCCTGAGCGCCGGCCTGAGCCTGCTGCACAGCGAGATCAAGGACAAGCGCGTGTACGCGCAGGTCTGCGGCCTCAACGGCCAGGTGGTCTGCACCGTCGGCGACCCGACGATCAAGGTCGGTGCCAACACGTTCGCCCAGATCGACGGCAACCCGCTGCCGAACGCGCCGAAGTACAACGTCAACCTGGCCGCCCGCTACGACTTCCCGGTCAGCGACGCCGGCACCATGTTCGTCTCCACCGACTGGAACAAGCAGGGTTACACCAGCTTCGTGCTGTACGACAGCAAGGAGTTCAACTCCAAGGGTGATTTCGAGGGCGGCCTGAAGATCGGCTACTCGGGCAACTATGGTGCCTACGAAGTGGCGCTGTTCGCGCGCAACATCACCAACGAGAAGAACCTCAAGGGTGTGATCGAGAACTACATGGCCGCGGTTTACAACGAACCGCGCACCGTGGGTGTCTCGTTGAACATGAACTGGTAAGCCTTACCCCGTCGTGTAACGGAAACGGCGCTCATCGAGCGCCGTTTTTCGTTGCTGGCCAGGCATCATCCGTGCTCAAGGCGTGGCGCTGACGCCCTTGCCCAGCCCTGCATCGGACGGCGCACTGGGGCCCAGCACCTGCAGCTGCATCGCCTCCATCCGCTCCAGTACCTTGCGCTGCTTGCCGTTGAGGCCGCGCGAGGTGATTGCGATGTGCTTGCGTGCAGCGTCCAGCGGCGCGGGTTGGTAGTGCACCCTGAAGCGGCGCAGGGCGCATCCCGTCAGCTTGTCGACCGGTGCGCAGTCGTTCGCGTTGAAATCGATATCGCCGTCGGCGGCAACAATGAAGGGGCTGAGCAGGATCTGCCCTTCGCGGGCAGTGAAGCCTAGTGGCGCGTGGGCCTTGGCGATGACCGCCTGGATGCGTACGGCAGGGATGTCTTCAGGGACGATCCTGTCATCCCAGTAGCCTTCGGTCGGGCGCGAGGTTTCGTAGTTCTGGGTGCCCCATGCCACGCAGTTGCCGGAGGCCACATGCACCGAGATGCAGACCTGCTGGGAGTGCTGATCGGTCAGGACGCCGGGTGGTACCCAGACCTTCTTCCAGGAATAGAAACGGTAATCGACGTCGGCCAGGCGGGTGGCGCCGATGTCCTTCGATACTTCGTCCGTGGTCCCTAGCGGCTTCAGCTTGGCCACGCGGGTGTTCAGGCGGTAGTTCTCCGCACCGTTCAGCAGATAGGTGCCCGGCGGAATCAGATGCACCTCGAACACGTCCATCAACACCGTCCGCTGCGGGCCGGTTTCCAGTTCGTTGGTGTTGAACAGCTGCACATAGCCCTGGGAGGGAATGTCCTTGTGCTGGAAGGACACTCGCGTCGAGAACCCGGGTAGGTCGGTCGAGCGGTTGCCCAGATGAAAGCCTGGGACCGGAGAGCCGACGCCTGGCCCGCCGTTGTGCACGGCATACGGGGCCGGCACCAGCACGGCAACCAGACCGTCGCGGGTGGCACCGTCAATGATGTCCACCAGCTTGGCTGTGTTCTCCTTTTCCTGTGCATAGGAAAGCGGTGCTGCCTGCCCAGAGCATGTCAGGCCCAACGTGGTTAGCAGCAGTGCGCAGGCGGTCGCGATCTTGAGGCTCCGCATCGACGTCTCCTTGTCAGTACCGGCAAACCCTAGCACGGCCCCTGCAGGCTTCAGGTGCACGGCGCCGGCGTGGTCCGGCGCCTTGTGCCATCAACGTGCGGGCAGCAACGCCTGCAGCCGCGACTCCAGTTCCTGCTGGCGCCAGCCGGCCAGTGCGGCTGGCCATTGGCGGCGTTCCAGATAGCTTTCCAGATGCTTGCGGGAGGCCAGCACGCCATCCGGCAGGCCCAGCTCGCGGCTGCGTTCGGCCACCGCGTCCTGCAGCTTCTTCACTACCTGCTTGTTGCTGTCGTTGGCGGGCAGTGCCAGCGGTGCCTCGGCCTCATCGGCCAGCGGCGTGGACAGTGCCTGCCAGACCGCGCCTGCCAGCTTGCGCGGTGCCTTCGGGAACTGCTCGAACAGCTTGCCCAGCGCAGTCTCGTCGGCCGGTGGCGTGCGCGCCAGGGTGGCGGCCAGTTCGTTGTCCAGGATCCAGCTTCGCGGGCGGTCGCTGTTGCGTGCCTGCACATCACGCCAGCGCAGCAGGCGCAGCAGGCGGTGCTGTGCGGCGGCGTCGAGGAACTGCGCCGAGCGCATCGCCAGGTGCGGCCAGCGGTCTTCGTCATTGGCAACGCTGGCCAGCAGGCGCTCGCCATCGTCGTGCAGCCACTGCTGGCGGCCGAGCGCCTGCAGCTTGGCATCAATGGCGTCATGCAGCGCGAACAGGTGCTCGACATCGTCGGCGGCATACTGCAGCTGCGACTCGGAAAGCGGGCGGCGCATCCAGTCCGAACGGGTTTCGCCCTTGGCCAGCGCCACGCCGGTGATCTCCGCCACCAGCTTCTGGTAGCCCATGCCGCCGCCGATGCCGGCCAGCGCGGCACCGATCTGGGTGTCGAACAGTGGTCGCGGCAGCACGCCGCACGCCCACTTGAAGGCGACCAGGTCTTCGCTGGCGCTGTGCATCACCTTGGTGATGGATTCATCGGCCAGCCACGGTGCCAGCGCCTCGGTCATGCCGGGAATCAGCGGGTCGATCAGCAGGATGTCCTGCCCGACCGCCATCTGCACCAGGGCCAGCTGCGGCCAGAAGGTGCGTTCACGGATGAATTCGGTGTCCAAGCCGATGCGGGTCGGGCGCTGCTGGAAGTACGCATCCAGCTCGGCGGGGGTGGTGATCCAGGTTGCCACGGTTCAGGGCCTACTACTCGGGTTTGCTCAGGCAGGGGAGAATAGCCTAACGTCGGTGCGCGTCCGTGCCGAAGGAGGCTCCGCTTGCGTTTTCCGTTGTCGTCCGCGCTGTGCACCGCCCTGGCCATGGCCTTGGCAGGCTGCACGCCGTCGCCCCCCACGGCAGCGGACCGGAGTGCCGGGGAGGAGGCGCGCCCGTCCGCGAACGCAGACAGCGACGAGCGCCCGCAGGCCGTGCAGGGCAGCGTGACCATCGCCGGTGAGGATGCCGCCGAGGATGTACAGCAGTGGACGCCGCCGCGGGTGGACCGCCAGGGCCGCAGCCTGGCCCAGTTGCGCCGCGCGGCCGGGCAGGCCTTCACCGAGGGCCGGCTGTATGAGGATGCCGATGCCGCCATCCCGCTGTGGCTGGCGGTACAGGAAGAGGACCCGGATGACCGCCAGGCCCGCCAGGGCCTGCAGCGTGCCCGCCAGCGCCTGCAGCAGCAGGCGGATGCGCTGCTGGTGCGGCCGCTGAAGCAGCGCGAGGCGCTGGCCGAGGCGAGCCGCCAGGCGCTGGTGTTGCTGACCCTGGCGCCCAAGGACGAGAAGGTACGCGCACTGCAGGGTCGGGTGGAGCTTGCCCAGCGGGTGGTCGCTTACAACCGCGCCGGTGAAGAAGACCTGCGCTCGGACCGGATCGGCGAGGACGGGGATGGCGCCATCGGCAACTTCCGCGAGGCGCTGGCACTGGACGAGAACAACAGCCGTGCACGGCAGGGGCTGGCCGCGGCCGAAAGCGGGCTGATCCGTCGTGCCGAGGACGCTGCTCGCACGCGCGATTTCGCCAGCGCGGGCACCTGGCTGGCCGAAGCCAGCAAGGTGCGCGACTCGTCGCCGACCATTGCCGACGCGTTCGAGCGCATCGAGCAGATCCGTGCGGCGGCATTGCTGCAGTTGCGCGATGACGGCCTGCGCGACCTGTCCACGCCGCAGGGCCTGAAGCCGGCACGCGAGAAACTGGCCGAGGCCCTGCGCATCGCCCTGCCGGGAGACGCGGTGGTGGCCCAGCTGCGTGAGCGCATCGACCTGGCCACCCACTACGGCAGCTTCCGCCCGGGACAGGTGTTCAGCGACGCCATGCGTGATGGCGGACGCGGGCCGCAGATGGTGGTGGTGCCGCATGGCGGTTTCCAGATGGGCGCCGGTGATGCCGAACCGGGTTCGAGCGATGCCGAGCGACCATCGCACTATGTGCGCTTTGATCGAGGCTTCGCGATGGCAATCACCGAGGTCACGGTCAGCGATTTCCAGCGCTACGTGAAGGCGACCAATGCGCGCCCCCGGGCGACGCGGCGCGGCCATTCGGTGGTCTATGACGAACGCAGCGGCAATTTCATCCGCCGCAGCGGCGTGGACTGGCGTTCGGATTACGACGGTGGCCGCGCGATGGCCAATTCGCCGGTGATGCACGTCAGCATCCGCGATGCCGAAAACTACGCGGCGTGGTTGTCCGAGCAGACCGGGCGCAGCTACCGGTTGCCCAGTGAAGCAGAGTTCGAGTACGCGCTGCGCGGCGGCAACAGTGGTCGCTACCCCTGGGGCGATGCGGGCACGCCGCCGCCGGGCAGCGGCAATTTCACCGGCAGCAAGGATGTGTCGCCCTCCGGGCGGCATTGGCACAACGCCTTCATCGGTTATGGCGATGGCTGGTGGGGGCCGGCACCGGTAGGGAGTTTCCAGGCCAATGCCTTCGGTCTGCACGACATGGGCGGCAATCTCAGCGAATGGGTGGCCGATTGCTGGCATGCCAGCTACCGGCGCGCGCCCGCCGATGGCGCCGCCTGGTTCAACCCGGGCTGTCGCGCACGGGTGATCCGGGGGGGCAACTGGGCCAATGCGCCGGAGCAGACCCGCGCCGCCTGGCGGCAATCCCAGGACTCGGATACCACCAACGCGCGCATCGGCTTCCGCCTGGTACGCGGCATCTGAACGGCAGCCGGCTTCACCCGTTGCTGGCATCGGCGCACTAAGATTGCGCCGTGCCCGCCGGCCGGCGGGGCCTGCTGGAAGCCGACCCGATGCGCAACGATCCCTTTTCCCGCCCGCCACAAGGCTCGCAGCGCCGCGGCCTGTTCGGCAACATCCGCTGGTGGGTGCTGCTGCTGGCCGCCGGCTACGCGGTCTTCTACTGGTTTTCCAACCGCACGGTGGATCCCTATACCGGTGAGAAGGTGATGATCGACAGCAGCCTGGACGCGCGCCAGGAGACTGCTTTGGGGCTGCAGGCCTACCAGCAGATCCTGTCGCAGGAACGGCCGATGGACCCCAATGCACCGATCGCGCGTGATGTGCGTGACATCGCCCAGCGCCTGATCGCCAAGGTCGATGTGGTGGAGACCGCGCTGGCCCAGGAGCATGGCGTGCAGCCGGCGCATTTCGCGCGGGACTTCCAGTGGGAAGTGAATGTGATCCCCTCCGACCAGGCCAATGCGTTCTGCCTGCCGGGCGGCAAGATGGCGGTCTACACCGGGCTGGTGCCGGTGGCGCGCACCCGCGATGCGATGGCGGTGGTGATGGGGCATGAGATCGCGCATGCGCTGCTGCGCCATGGTGCGCAGCGCATGGCCCAGCAGAAGCTGACCCAGATCGGGCAGGTGGCCGGCGCCGCCAGCGGCATGGATGCGCAGCAGCAACAGATGATGATGTCGGCGATGGGCTACGGTTACCTGTTGCCGTATGCACGCAGCCACGAGACGCAGGCCGACGAAGTGGGCCTGATGCTGGCGGCGGCGGCGTGCTTCGACCCACGCGAGGCGGTGCCGCTGTGGCAGCGCATGGGCCAGGCCAGTGGTGGCCAGTCACCACCGGAGTTTTCCTCGACCCACCCGAACCCGGGCACCCGCATCCAGAACCTGCAGGCGCTGATGCCGAAGGCACTCGAGTACCGGCAGAAGTTCTGCGAGCAGGCAAAGTAGAGGGTGTTCGGCAGGGCTTGCAGCCCTGCACCTGCCGAAGCCAGAGCAACAGCAACCGCCGAAGCAAAGGCTGGCTATCCGTGGGATGGCGGGGTGGGTCCGGTTGCGGGA